>NZ_CP009692.1:1740731-2060289 GCF_000832605.1 Bacillus mycoides | reverse complement strand
CGTCCACCCGTCATTTCCTCACCTTTCCCTAATAAAACAAGGCTACCAAATGACATTTCGTTTGCAAAACGAACAAGAGATGGCTCACATACAATAGCTGCACGTAGTTTTGTTAACTCTCCTTCGCTCATTGTCGGATATTTTTGAAACAGATACTGTGATACAGTGAGTTCCAATACAGCATCGCCAAGAAACTCAAGACGCTCATTGTCCTCATGCGGTTTTTTTCGATGCTCATTCACATACGATGAATGCGTAAACGCTTGAATCAATAATTTTTCATCTGTAAACGTAATACCTATCTCTTCTTGAAATACTTTAAATGCTTCACGATATTTTGCTTCGTATTTTTTTTCTCTATGTTTTCGGTACGGCATAGGTCCCTCCAGATATAAGCCGAGAAGCCCCGTTAAAAAACGGGACTTCACTTAAGCATTATAGATGACTCTCTATGTAAGTCACAGCATCGCCAACAGTAGCAATCTTTTCAGCATCTTCATCAGAAATTTCCATTTCGAATTCATCTTCTAATTGCATTACAAGTTCTACTACATCTAGGGAGTCTGCGCCTAAATCTTCTTTGAAGCTTGCAGCTGGTACTACTTCAGTTTCTTCTACTCCTAAACGATCAACGACAATTTTGGTTACACGCTCTAAAACATCTGCCATTCTATTCACCTCCCCTCAAATATTATATAAAATATTGTCCAAAAAAACTAGTTGAAATCGATTCTTTTATTACATTACCATACCGCCATCAACATTTAACGTTTGACCTGTAACATATTTACTTTGATCAGAAGCAAAAAACGTTACAGTATTTGCGATATCTTGTGCTTCTCCAAACTGAGCTGCAGGAATTAATTTTAACATTTCGGCTTTTATATTTTCATCTAATACATCCGTCATATCAGTTGCAATAAACCCTGGAGCAATTGCATTTACAGTAATATTTCGGCTCGCTAATTCTTTTGCTGATGTTTTTGTTAATCCAATTACACCAGCTTTAGCAGCAACATAATTTGCTTGTCCTGGGTTTCCTGTTACACCAACAACAGAAGCGATATTAATAATACGTCCATGACGTTGACGCATCATATAGCGCGATACTGCTTTCGTACATAAGAAAACACCTTTTAAGTTTGTATTAATAACTGTATCCCATTCTTCTTCTTTCATACGCATTAATAAATTATCTTTTGTTACACCAGCGTTATTTACAAGAATATCAACTTGTCCAAACGTATCTACAGTTTGTTTCACCATTGCAGTAACATCATCAGCATTTGCAACATCTGCTCTTACTGCAATGGCATCTGAACCTAATTTCTTTATTTCATCAACTACTTCATTCGCCTTTTGCTCATTACCAGCATAATTTACTACAACATTTGCCCCTTGTTTCGCTAAATCAATAGCAATCGCACGACCAATCCCACGTGAAGCACCAGTTACTAATGCTACTTTCCCTTTTAACATCAGCTTTCTCCTCTCAAATTTGAAATGGTATCTTTTAATGTCTCTTCATCATATACCGCATATGCTTTCACTGAAGAATCAATCGACTTCATAAGACCAGCAAGTACTTTTCCAGGTCCGATTTCAATAAATGTATCTACCCCTTGATTCACCATATACTCAATAGATGGGTACCATAATACAGGCGAATAGAGCTGTTCAATTAGCTTTGCTTGAATATCTGTACCACGCGTAATAACATCTGCCGTAACATTTGCAATAACAGGAATATTCGTGTCTTGAATTGTAATTTCATTTAAAACACTTTGGAATTTCTCAGCAGCTGGTTTCATAAGCGAGGAATGAAACGGTCCACTTACTTTGAGCGGAATTGCTCTTTTAGCACCATTTTCTTTCGCTCTTTGAGAAGCGAGTTCTACTCCTTGCTTTGTTCCAGAAATAACAATTTGCTTCGTACTATTCATATTAGCAATTTGTACTGCATATCCTTCACTTGTTACTTCTTCTGTAACTCGTTTCAGCATATCCGGATCCGCACCTAAAATAGCTGCCATTGCACCTTCCCCGCCTGGAACAGCTTCTTCCATATATTCCCCGCGTTTCCTTACAGCATATACAGCGTCTTCGAATGTTAATGCACCAGCAGCTACAAGAGCGCTATATTCACCTAAACTATGTCCTGCGACAAAATCAGGTGTAATATCATACTCCTTCAAAGCTGTTAAAATTGCAAAGCTCGTTGTTAATAGTGCCGGCTGCGCATTTGTCGTTAATGTTAACTTTTCTTGCGGTCCTTCAAAAATCACTTCTGAAAGAGAATCATGCAAAACCTCATCCGCTTTTGCAAACACTTTCGCAACCTCTTTATTATTCTCCGCTAACTGTCTACCCATTCCAACTGCCTGTGAACCTTGGCCCGGAAAAAGAAATGCTATTTTTCCCATTTCAAATCCTCCTCTTATTGAAGCGGCTCCTTCTCCATTACACTTGAAATTGTAGGAATTACTTCTTTCGCTACCATTTCTCTCGTTTGACGAATCGCACTAAATATCGATTGGTCATTAGAAGAACCGTGAGCCTTAATGACAGGAGCTTTCAATCCAAACAACGCCGCTCCCCCATACTCCGAATAATCCATTTTATCTTTCAATACCATAAGTTTTGGTTTTAATACCGCTGCTGCTAATTTGCTCGTAAACGAACTCATTAATTGTTCTTTTAACATAGAGAATAACGCAAGTGCTGTTCCTTCTAATGATTTTAGCGCTACATTACCCGTAAAACCATCACATACAACAACGTCTGCTACACCTTGCAATAAATCTCTTGATTCAACGTTTCCAACGAAATTAATTGGTGCATCCTTGAGCATAGCAAAGACTTGTTTTGAAAGCTCGTTTCCTTTACCATCCTCTGTTCCAACGTTTAAAAGTCCAACGCGTGGATTTTTAATTCCTCTTACCTTCTCTGCGTAAACAGAGCCCATTACTGCATATTGATATAAATGAATTGGTTTTGCATCAACGTTGGCTCCAACATCTAACATAACAAAACCTTCTCCATCAACAGTTGGCATTGTAGGTGATAAAGCTGGTCGTTCAATTCCTTCCATACGACCAACAACAAACAATCCAGCTGCCATCAAAGCTCCTGTACTACCTGCTGATATACAAGCATCCGCTACGCCGTCTTTTACTTGCTGCGCCGCTAGTACCATTGAAGCTTGTTTTTTTCGACGAACCGCTCTTACTGGTTCGTCTGTCGATTCAATTTTTTCGTCCGTATGAAGTATAGTAATTCGCTCTTCACTCGTTAAATATTGACGAATTCCCTCTTCTTTCCCTACTAACGTAATATGTAAATCTGAGTATTCCTTAATAGCTTTCATTGCTCCTAATACTACAGCCTTTGGTGCATGATCGCCGCCCATTGCATCTATTGCGATTTTCATAAGTTGTTACCTTCCTCACTATAATTACTAGATCGATACATTTCAAAAGTGCCTGTAAAGACAAGTTCTTCTCCAACAAAACTACGCACTTTGACAACCGTCCGTCCTTTATCATTCTCTACATCTTCAACACGTACTTTTGCAACAACACGCTCTCCTAATTTTACAGGACGAATATATCGAATGGTGGACTTTGCAGTTAAAGCTAATTCTTCATCAATAACCGCAACAGCTAGTGAGTTTGCTTGTGCAAACAAATGATGCCCACGAGCAATTTGATTTCTTTTAAATACATGTTCTACCTTTACTTCAAAGATAGAAATCGCATGTCTATCTAATTCTATATCAATAATTTCTCCGACAACCTCTTCTAACGGTAAAGATTTCACATCTTCTTCATGTTGTTTTGTAGCCACATACTTAATTCGTTCTCTTAATTCAGGAATAGATAATTCCATACGATCAAGACGAACAGTTTGTATGCTCACTTGAAATTTTTCCGCTAAATCTTCATCCGTTATAAAAGGATTCGTTTCTATTGTTTGTTGTAATAATTCTTGTCTTTCTTTTTTACTTCTTCTTTTTTTCATACCGCACCATCCATTTTTATGACTAGGTACTAAAAGTAGTATATAATCATTAAAAGTAGAATGCAACAAAAACTTTTGCAGACTACTTTTAATCGAGCTTCTCTCCCTGGAACACACCTGTCCCATCAAGATAAGTACGCAGCGAAGCATACTGATCATTATGCCAAAACGCTTCTGAATCAACTAGTATCGCTGCATCTTGTCTTGCTGTTTCTAACGCCCGATAATCATGTACCATATCAGCAACCTTAAATTCTGGTAGACCACTTTGCTTACTTCCAAAGAAATCCCCAGGACCTCGTAACTCTAAATCTTTTTCTGACAATACAAATCCATCATTTGTTTCAGTCATAATGCGCATTCTTTCTTTTCCCGTTTCTGATTTCGGGTCCGCAATTAATAAACAATATGATTGTTCACTACCACGCCCAACACGCCCCCTCAGCTGATGGAGCTGTGATAAACCGAAACGTTCCGCGTCATAAATAACCATAACAGTCGCATTTGGTACATTCACGCCTACTTCAACAACTGTTGTCGACACAAGAATTTGCACTTTATTTTCACTAAACTGTCCCATTATCTCTTCTTTTTCTTGAGATGATAGTCTCCCATGCATTAATCCAACTTGGCATTTCCCTTGATAATGATGAGTCAGCATACTATGTAAGTCGATAGCATTTTGTACATCAAGCTTCTCAGACTCTTCAATAAGAGGGCAAATAACATATGCCTGTCTTCCTTTTTTTATCTCTTTCTCCACAAAGCCGAGGACACGATCTAACATATCATGTTTTGCCCAGTACGTTTCGATTACCTTTCTACCAGCTGGCATTTCGTCGATAATAGAAACGTCCATCTCTCCAAATGCAGTGATAGCTAACGTACGCGGGATTGGGGTCGCCGTCATAAACAATACATCTGGACTTTCACCTTTCTCACGTAAAACCCGGCGCTGCGCCACACCAAATCGATGCTGTTCATCGGTAATAACGAGACCTAACCTATGAAATATAACTTCGTCTTGAATTAAAGCGTGCGTTCCAACAAGGATGTCTACTTCTCCTTGTTCTAATCTCGACAAAATTTCTCGACGTCTCGCACCTTTAACAGAACTTGTTAGCAATTCAACCTTCATACCGAAATGTGAAAACGTCTCCGTGAGCGACTGATAATGTTGCTCAGCTAAAATTTCTGTAGGAACCATCAAAGCACCTTGATAATGAGCCAATTTCGCCGCATAAAGAGCAATCGCAGCAACAACTGTTTTCCCAGAACCTACATCCCCTTGCAATAATCGATTCATTCGGTACGGAGATATCATATCTTTCATTATTTCATCTACAACCCGGCGTTGTGCGCCAGTTAATGGAAACGGAAGCGCATCAGTAAACTCTTGCAATTCTACTAATGAAATTTCCTTTTTCGTCCCTTTCGAGTTTTCCCTTTCCATTTTCCGTAATGTTTGCATTTTCAACTGAAACAAGAAAAACTCCTCATATACAAAACGGCGACGCGCTTGCTTTAAGTCTTCCTGTCCCACTGGAAAATGTAACCCTCTGAGCGCTTCATAGCGTGATAATAATTTATATCGACTTAACAAACCATCTGGTAACACTTCGACTATAGAATCTCCATACTCCTTAAATGCTTGTGCAACAAACCGGCGCATCTGTTTTACTGTCAGTTTTCCTTTCACTGAATATACAGGTTCTACTTCTTGTTGTCGTACAACCGGTCCAAAATTCAGTTCTGATACAGCAATTGTTTGGCGATGCTGATCCCATTTACCAGTAATCGTTACCGTTTCATCTAAATTTAACTTTTGTTTATAGTATGGTCTATTAAAACATACAGCTGTAATTAAATAACGACCGACGAGAACACGAACTGTAAGACGTGACTTCTTCTTCCCATAATATTGCAGTAAAGGAGCACTATGAACTTTCCCCTCAACCGTTACACGCTCGTCATGCTTTACTTCAGCAAGATCTTTCATCGCATAGTCTTCATAGCGGTACGGAAAATGTTCTAATAGATGAGAAACTGTATAAATTCCCATCTCGTGTAACAACTCAGATGTTTCTCCTCCGATTCCCTTTACATCCGTAACAGGAACTTGTACAACTTCATTCAAGATTCTCACGCTCCGTCACATTATTTTCTTTGATTCATTCTATTGATTATCCATTATTATCATTGACATCTGTAATCGCTCTCTTTCACCTTATATATTCTATCATAGGCATTCTAAGAGAAACTACTCTAATCCCTCTGTATAAAGTGAAACTATAATCAGTGGGCGTTTACGGGCAGTTAATCTCCCACTTAACTTCTTTGCTCCAGCCGAATATAGGGGGTGGAAGTTTTACTGCCCACAAATAGCGGGATAAAACAAAGTTGTACAATACGTAAGAAAAGAGCCTCACTATTAGCAGCAAGGCTCTTTTCTATCATCAATATGCTAGCCTTTTGAATAAAAACTAGTAATAAACTTCATATCACTATTTCTTATCCATTAGCAAGTAAGTAACCCATTTATTTTCAAATCGAATCTTTTCTTATTCTACAGAGAAGATGAAAGAATACACCGGTTGGTTCCCTGCATGTACTTCTACTTCTGCATCTTCAAAGTTCTCTTCTACAAACGCAACTAATTTAGCCACTTCTTCATCTGTTGCATCTTCACCTTGTAGAATCGTTACGATTTCAGAATCCTCATCAATTAGCGCTTCTAGTAATTGCTTTGCAGCTCCTACTTTCTCAGCATTTGTAGATACAATTTTCCCATCTGCAATACACATGAAATCATCTTTTTGAATCGCTACACCGTCAATTTCCGTATCACGAACAGCATACGTAATCTGACCTGTTTTCACATGAGTTAAAGCTTCTTTCATGTTTTCTTCATTCTCTTCTAGCGTTCCAACTGGATTAAATGCTAACATTGCAGCCATACCTTGAGGAACTGTTTTTGAACGAATAACAATAACTTCTTGTTCTACAACTGACGCTGCTTGTTCTGCTGCCATCACGATATTCCCGTTATTTGGTAAGATGATGATTTTTTCAGCATTTGCCTCTTCAATCGCCTTCACAATATCCTCCGTACTCGGATTCATCGTTTGGCCACCTTCGATAACTTTCGTTGCACCAATGCTCTCAAATAGAGTTTTAATACCCGATCCCATAGCTACAGTTACAATACCATACGGTTGTTTCTCTATTGGCTGATTCGTTTGTTCAGGTACCATGGTAGGTTCATCTAATAAAGCAGTATGCTGTTCACGCATATTTTCTACTTTGATCTTAATTAGACTACCGTAACGTTGTCCATAGTTCATAGGATCTCCAGGATGTTCCGCATGAATATGAACCTTTACAACCTCATCATCCGATACAACAAGTAGTGAATCTCCGTACACACTAATATCTTCACGGAATTTTTGTTCAGAGAAATTATGTTCCTTCATTTTTCCAGGCTCTAATTTCACCATGAATTCCGTACAATATCCATACTTAATATCTTCTGTACTCAATTGGCTTTGTACACTACGGTGATGTTCTGCACGTACCATGTCATTCATAGATGGTTGGGCAGGCATATTAGAAGAAATCGTTTCTCCTTTTAAGTCAGCTAAAAATCCTTCATATACAACAACAAGACCTTTACCACCGCTATCTACAACGCCAACTTGTTTTAATACAGGTAATAAATCTGGCGTACGATTTAACGATGCGTTTGCTTCTTTTACAACGTCTTCCATAAACAAAACAAAGTCGCGCTGTTTTTTCGCAACTGTCACTGCATATTTACCCGTTTCTCTTGCAACCGTTAAAATCGTTCCTTCAATTGGTTTCATAACCGCTTTGTAAGCTGCCTCTACTCCAGCTTCTAAAGCTGCAGCAAAATCAACTGTCGTTAATTCTTCTTTTTGTTCAATGGATTTAGAGAAACCACGGAATAACTGAGATAAAATAACCCCAGAGTTACCACGAGCTCCCATTAATAATCCTTTGGCTAAACTTACACCGACTTTACCAGCATGCTGCGAAGGATTTGTTTTCACTTCACGTGCGCCTGAAGTCATTGATAAGTTCATGTTTGTACCGGTATCGCCATCTGGAACTGGGAATACGTTTAATGCATCAACAAGCTGAACATTATTTGTTAAATTATTGGCTCCTTGAATGATCATTTGTGATAAACGTTTTCCATCAATTTTTTGAATTGACACAGATTTTCCTCCTTAATGCACATTACAAGTTTATTACTTTAACTCCTTGTACGTAGATGTTTACAGAATCTACTGCTAGTCCTACAGTTTGATCTAATGTATATTTCACTTTAGTCTGCACGTTATGTGCTACTTCTGAAATTTTCGTACCATAGCTCACAATAATATACATATCAATATGTACTTCATCTTCATTTTTACGAACAATAACGCCTCTAGTGAAGTTTTCTTTTCGTAAAATTTCTGTTAATCCATCTTTTAACTGATTTTTTGATGCCATACCTACGATACCGTAGCAATCTACTGCGGCACCTCCAGCAATTGTTGCAATTACATCTGTACTAATATCAATTTGACCGTACTTCGTTTTAATTTCAATTGACATCTCGTTTCCCCCTTCATAAATGGTGAAAGTGAGCTAGACTACTTTAGTTACTATCATATAATCTTTTTAAAGAAAATTCCATCGTTCTTTCTTTTTCACTCTCATATTTTATGTTTTAAATTACATTTTTTTATGATGAGCAAAATAGTCCATTGTTATTATACAACATGTACCACTATAATATGTCAAGCAATTTTTCTTGATTTCACCTTTTCTTCATTGACATATAGTGTCAAGTATTTTTTCTTGATTTCTTTTTCCTACGGTGTTGCATTCTCTTTTTAGTTGTGTTAAATTATAGTAGTGTTTTTAGCATCGCATAAAAGACTAATATTGAAAAATTACGTATGTTACGGTAGTTAAGGGAGGGAAATATAAATGGCTCGTGTTTGTGCTATCACTGGAAGAAAAGCTCGTTCTGGTAACTCTCGTTCTCACGCAATGAACGCTACAAAACGTAAATGGGGCGCTAACCTTCAAAAAGTTCGCGTACGCATCGACGGAAAAGTTCAACGTGTTTACGTTTCTGCTAGAGCATTAAAATCTGGCAAAATCGAACGTGTTTAATAATAAAAAAAAGAGCCGCTAGGCTCTTTTTTTATTATACCATTGGAAAAAGCACCGGTAATAGGTGCTTTTTTTAGTCTTTTTTGAAGGTATTTAACATCGCACGAACAATTCCACCAAGAAATTTAGGTAACTTAATTGTATAAAATCTCATGGTTTCCCTCCTAATCCCCATTACTCCACTTGTTCACTATATGATGCAAGGAGCAAAATTGTTTCTTCAATCAGTGCTTCTTATCATCATTAATATGCCAGAAGTGAATGAAAAAGTACCTTTTTCCTCAACGAGTTCATTACTAATACAAAGTGTCGATCCCCACTCTATTGTTTTATTAGTAAGGGGATACTTAAAACCGTGAAGTGTAATACCTTCTACCCTTTCAGTAACTGGTACAAATGATACGTATGGAAAATGTTCGTTTCCTTCAATTATATACATACCAAACTTTTTCACCATTATTTCATTTTTATTGTCCACAATACACATTTCTATATTTACTTCTAATCCCTTTAAAAGCATCTGAATATTTGCTAAACCATGATCAAGTCTTCCACCAGTAGCACCAAAAATACGAATTAATTTTGGTTTCTGTTCTAAAGCCCAGCTAATTGCAATTTCTAAATCTGTTTGATCTTTTTCTCGCGGGACGATATGTAATTCATTTGTTTGTTGCCTCATCCATGCTAATTCCTCATCAGTAACTGAATCATAATCCCCAAAAGCAACAGCCGGAGTGATTCCTCTTTTCAACAAACGGTACACTCCTCTATCAACGGCCGCCCAAACTACTTCTTCATTTTCATACCGCGAAAAATCTGCGCAGTATTCTGCAGGTCCTCCCGCTAAAATATGAATAATCATTTTTCCTTCCCCTTCTATTGTAAAAAGGCAATCTGCCATTCGGTAGATTGCCTTTCTCCTTATTTGCCACTCTAACATGTATAAATAGTGAAGTCTTAATGAACTAGAAGCTTCACTAGGATAAAGGTTCGTTCATTCTTTATCCGCGAATTACACGAATTGCTTCACCGCGGTCTTTTTGATTGTATACTGCTGATCCCGCTACAAGAACATTCGCTCCTGCTTCAATACAAAGTCTTGCCGTTTCAGCGTTGACACCACCATCAACTTCAATTTCCACTTCTAGATTTCGCTCTTTAACCATTTCTGCAATTTGTTTGATTTTCGGTAATACAGAATGAATAAACTTCTGCCCGCCAAATCCAGGATTTACTGTCATAAGTAATACCATGTCTATATCTTCTAATACATGCTCAATCGTTGAAACTGGAGTATGCGGATTTAATACAACCCCTGCTTTAATGTCATGAGATTTAATTAACTGAATTGTACGATGTAAATGAGGACACGCTTCTACATGAACAGTAATAATATCCGCTCCCGCTTTTGCGAAAGTTGGGATATAGTTATCAGGATTTTCAATCATTAAATGTACATCTAACGGTAATGATGTAATCGGACGGATTGCTTCTACAATTAATGGTCCAATCGTAATATTTGGTACGAAATGCCCATCCATTACATCGACGTGAATGTAGTCAGCTCCGCCTTTTTCTACATCTTTAATCTCTTCCCCTAATCTTGAAAAATCTGCTGATAAAATCGATGGTGCAATTTTAATCATGACTAATACCTCGGCTTTCTCTCTCTAATTTCTTCTACGAATTGTTTGTAATTCTTATAACGATATTCGGTAATCTTTCCTTCTTCAACCGCAGCTTTCACCGCACATTTCGGTTCAGCAAGGTGTGTACACCCTCTAAATTTACAGTATTGGCTCGCTTCTTTCAACTCTGGAAAACAATATGTAAGATCTTCTACCTCTATATCTATGAAATCAAGCGAACTAAAACCAGGTGTATCCGCAACAAGTCCGCTTCCAACTGTAATTAATTCTACGTGTCTTGTCGTATGCTTTCCACGTCCTAAATGTGAAGAAATATCATTAGTTTTCAATTCTAAATCTGGACGTAATACGTTTAGCATTGAAGATTTCCCAACACCAGATTGGCCTGCAACGACGGAAATACAACCTTCTAAGAATGGTTTCAGAATATCAATACTTTCCGATGTATTTATAGAAGTAAACAACACATCATAACCCATTTCACGATAATCATTTGCATAAGATTCAACAGTTTCTCTCATTTTTTCATCTACTAAATCCATCTTACTAATACAAATAATCGGTTTAATGTTATGATATTCAATTAATACTAAAAATCGATCTAACAGTCCTGGATTAAAATCTGGTTCTACCGCAGAGAAAACAAGAATAGCTTGATCAACATTAGCAATAGGAGGTCTAACAAGTTCATTTTTCCGATCAAATACTTCTAACACATAACCTTCATTCGGATTATCCGCTTGAAAAACAACTTGGTCTCCTACAAGTGGCGTAATTTTATTCTTTCTAAATACACCACGCCCACGACATTGTGTAATCCCTTCCTCATTCTGCACATAATAAAACCCACTTAGAGCTTTTACAATTTTTCCTTCTGGCATATAATTCTCCTTTATTTTGTATAAAATGAAACTGCAATTAAATATGAATAGACTAGCGTTCTTTAAACAATTAGTTCAAAGCCCACCAAATATATATCCAGGTTCATATATTTAATCTACCATCAAATTTGAAATATTATTTACAACAGTATCACTTTTACAGCTTTTTGAATCATATATTTTTGCCTGTTATACAGTCCACGATGTAGACAGCATAACAGGCAAGAGTAATAAATTCCATCTTCTATATAAGGACGATGGAATTCACTATTATTGAGCTGGATATGGTACTTCCTTGTCCATAATCGTTACTCCATCTCGGACAATTTTATAGTGTCCCTTTGCACCTTCTTGAATTACAAATTCTAAAGAAATAATCGCTGACTCAGTAATTGTTCTCGTTTCAACTGGTTTATCCATTTTTTGCTGCATATCTTCTTTATAAATTTCTATTGTTTGCGGCTTTTTCTCACCTGTTGCAGAAGCTTCATATGGGATAGAAATGTTATCCACTTTTACCGTTTTCGTCACTTTAGGCTTCGGACCATCGGAGATAACAATCGATACTTTATCTCCTTCTTTTAAAGGTGTCCCAGGCTTTGGTAACTGTGAAATAACAAGACCTTTATCAACCGTATCTGAATACTCTCTTTTTATATCAGAAACAAGCTTTCTTTCATTTAAATAACCTTTTACACTATTTTCAGTCCATCCTGAAAAATCACCTGGTCTTATTTGATAAGGTCCTTTACTTACCCAAATTTTCAGTTCTTGTTCTGTCTCTATAACCATTTGATCAGGCGTTGGTATTTGCTCTACAATTTCACCTTTCGGCTTATCATTTTCAATATAATTTATTGTAACTTGTTTATATTCTTCTTCTAACTCAGCTCTTATACTCTCGAAATCTTTTCCTGTCAAATCACGCATCTTACTTTTCTTTTTCCCACCTGATTGATAGATAGTAATTTTAGAGTTTTCTTTCACTACTCTTCCTGCTATAGGATCTGTTTTTATCACTTTTCCGGCTTCAACATCATCTGTATATACAAGATTAGGTTCAGTAACTTCAAAACCTTTTTCAACTAATGTATTTACAGCTGTCGTATATTTCATACCAGCCACATCAGGAACCTTCACATCTTTCGGAATAAAGAAGCCTGGAATAACAGTAAGTGCTAATGTTATCCCTATCGCTAAAAGTAAAAATGTTGTAATTAAAACTTTCAGCCATTTATTATTTCGCTTTTTCTTCTTACCTGATTTGGTCTCTTCTTTTCTTACTTGTTCATCCACTTTACTTCCTTTTAATACAATCGTTTCATCACTTACATTTTGAAATAGTTGTTCTTGTTGAATAATTGGAATCGCTTTCGTTGCTTCCATATCTTCTGGTATGTAAAATGGTTGTTCATTTATTCGTTCTGGGTATAGTGCTGTTTCAATATCTCGTTTCATCGCGTTAGCAGATTGATATCGATGGAACGGATCTTTCGCAGTTGCCTTTAATATAATATTTTCAACACTTTGTGGAATATTGTCATTCCATCTTTTTGGAGATGGCATTTCATTTTGTAAATGTTTTAACGCAATTGCAACAGCAGATTCACCAGAAAACGGTTGTCTTCCTGTTAACAATTCAAACATAACAATCCCAAGTGAATAAATATCTGATTGTTTATTCGCTATACCGCCGCGCGCTTGTTCTGGTGATAAATAATGCACCGAACCGAGCACCGAATTTGTATGTGTAATTGTTGCTGCACTTGTAGCTGTCGCAATTCCAAAGTCTGTTACTTTGACCACTCCGTCATCTCGAATCAAAATATTGTGCGGTTTAATATCACGATGTACAATCTCAAAATGATGGGCGTGTGCCATAGCGGACGTTAACTGCTCCATTATATCAAGAGCCTCTCCTATCGGTAACATCCCTCGATCAATTATGTATTGCTTCAATGTTCGTCCAGGTACATATTCCATTACAAGATAATATATATCATCCTCTTCCCCAACATCATACATATTCACAATATTTGGATGCGACAACGTTGTAACAGATTGCGCTTCTCGATGGAAACGTTTAATAAACTCTTCATTATTTGAATAGTCGAGTCTTAATATTTTTACCGCTACATCTCGGCCGAGTATATCATCATGAGCTAAATATACATTGGCCATTCCTCCACCGCCAATCATTTTCAGCAGCTTATAACGGTCATTTAAGCGTTTTCCAATCAGCACGTTGCACTTCACCTACTTTCGTTTGTCGAATCCGTATAATCAATAATAACGAGGGTAATATTATCTTCTCCACCACGATCATTTGCTAATTGAATGAGATGCTCTCCCTTCGCCTCGAGCTGTTCATTCAATTGTAAAATTTGTTGCATATCAGCAATAGAAACTTTGTTAGACAATCCATCCGAGCAAAGAAGTAATTGATCATCTTCTTCAAGCACCAATGTTTTAACATCTAATCCAACTGTTTCTTCATTTCCTAATGCTCTTAACAAAACATTCTTTTTCGGGTGATATTCTGCATCTTCCTTTGAAATTTCGCCATGTCTTACAAGTTCATTTACAAGCGAATGATCTTCCGTTACAAGCGTCATTTTCCCCTCTGATACCATATAACAACGACTATCTCCTATATGACCTATCGTCACAAAATTCGATGTACAAATGGCTATTATAAGTGTTGTTCCCATGCCATTACATTCTGCATGCTGCTGAGAGTAAGCATATATGCGCTCATTAATAATTCCAACGTTAGTATGTAACCACTTTTCTACCTTTTTAGGCTCATTCATATTATGCGTTTGCTTCCAATAATCATGGAATAATTGAATAGCCATCGAGCTAGCTACATCGCCAGCTCGATGACCTCCCATTCCATCTGCTACTACCGCTAAAATATTTCCATCTAAATTGCGAAAAACTCCTGCACTATCTTCATTATGTTGACGAACTTTTCCTTTATCCGATAGAAACACGGCTTTCATCTAGTCACCTCGTCTCTTCTTTGCGCTCCTTTGCACGCAACTGACCGCAGGCTGCATCAATATCATGACCTTGTTCACGGCGAATGGTTACATTCACTCCACGATCTTTTAGCGTCTTTTCAAATAAGAAAATTTGCTCTCGTGGCGTACGTACATAATCACGTTCTGGCACGTAGTTTACCGGAATTAAGTTTACATGACATTTTACACCTTTTAAGAGCGCAGCAAGTTCTTCAGCGTGCTCAACTTGGTCATTTTCTCCTCCAAATAAGCCATATTCAAATGTAATACGACGCCCTGTTCTATTTACATAGTATTTAACAGCTTCCATTAAATCAGGTAGCTTATAAGCACGGTTGATCGGCATTAATTTTGAACGTATCTCTGTATTTGCAGCATGCAATGAAATCGCAAAATTAATTTGCATATCTTCTTCAGCGAACTTATAAATTTTTGGAACAATTCCACTTGTTGAAACTGTCATATGTCTTGCACCAATATGAATTCCTTTTTCATGATTTACAATGCGTAAGAATGACATTAAGTTATCATAATTATCAAATGGCTCTCCAATTCCCATAACAACAAGAGAACTTACACGTTCTTCTGTTTCATCAAGCGCACGCTGAACTTCTACTACTTGCGCTACAATTTCTCCAGCCTCTAAGTTTCGTTTTAACCCACCAAGTGTAGAAGCACAGAACGTACAGCCAATGCGGCAACCCACCTGTGTTGTTACACAAATGGAATTTCCATATTCATGTCGCATTAGTACAGTTTCAATAGAGTATCCATCGTATAACTGGAATAGGAATTTAATCGTTCCATCCGAAGACGTTTGTTTTACTAAAGTGTTTAAAGTAGTAATATCAAAGGAATTCGACAATTTATCGCGCAATCCTTTAGCAAGGTTTGACATATCCTCATAATTTTTTACACGTTTTTTATATAGCCAATCAAAAATTTGTCCTGCACGGAACTTAGGTTCTCCTTGTTCCTTTAACCAATCTTGCATTTCATGAAGTTGTAAAGAATAAATTGATGGTTTCTTTGTTTCTAGATTTTTCTTTTGTTTTTTTACAGTCGTTTCCATGATGCTACACCTTCTTTCTTAAACAAGCAATATAAAAGCCATCTGTTGCAAAATAATGCGGTAAAATTCGTACTTGACCTTCATCAATATACGGATTTAACTTTTCTGGCATGCGATCTTTTATCGTAGTATCCCATTCAAATTCAGGATGCTCTTGTAAAAATTGCTTTATTACTTGTTCATTTTCTATTTTTTCAATTGTGCACGTACTATAAACAAGGCGACCACCTTGTTTTAACAATGGTGCTATTTTTTCTAGTATCGCAAGTTGAATCGTTGATAACCTTTCACTATCGCCCTTATCTTTACCTAACTTAATATCAGGTTTACGTCTAATAACACCAGATCCAGAACATGGTGCATCTACTAATATTTTGTCAAAAGATTCATTTGCAAAATGCTCTTGAACTTTTCTAGCATCTAAAGCCATCGTTTCTACATTTTCTAAACCAAGTCTCTTCGCCTGTTGTTCAATTAAACGTACTTTATGTGCGTGTAAATCAAGCGACATTACCTTACCAGTTCCGTCCAAACGCTCTGCAATATGAGTTGTTTTTCCGCCAGGAGCAGCACAACTATCTAGAACTGTATCTCCTTTATTCGGTTCTAAAGCACGTGCTACAAGCATTGAGCTTTCATCTTGAATAGAAAGGAAACCTTTTTTGAACGCTTCTGTATGTGCGACATTTCCTCTTTCAATTTGAATTGCATCCTCTGACAATTCACCACGTTTTGCTTCTATACCCTCATCAGCTAATAACGCAACCGCTTCTTCTACCGTTACTTTATCAACATTTACACGTGCTGTTGGTACAGGTGGCAACATATTTACTTCACACATTTTCTCTGCTGTCTCTAAACCATATTCGGATGCCCATTCTTGTACAAGCCACATTGGATGACTCGTTGCAATCGCAAGACGTTCTACTGGATTTTCGATTTCTTCTAACGAAGGTACACCTTCTCGCTGAATTGAACGCAATACTCCGTTCACCATGCCTGAAATCCCTTTATGCCCACGACGCTTTGCAATCTCAACTGCTTCATGAATAGCCGCTCTTTCTGGAACTCGGTCTAAATATAGCATTTGATATAGAGATAGGCGAAGCAACACTCTTACCCACGCTTCAACCTTTTTTCTTAAAAATGGTTGTAAATAATAATCTAGTGTGTCACGACGTTGAATTGTTCCATATACCATTTCAGTTAATAAACCAATATCTTTTCTGTCAATTGTATTTTTTTCAATCAAATTATTTAAAAGTAAGTTGCTATATGCACCACTTTTTTCTACTTGAATTAAGCCATCCAGAGCTAACTCACGAACATTTTGTCTCATGCATTTTCTCCTAACTTCGTACCAATTTCAGGTTTTGTTCCACGTAAAAATTGTGAACAACTCATACGCTTTTTACCAGATGGTTGCAATTCAGTGATTTTAACGCCTGTCTCGTTCCCTGTTGCAACAACAAATCCATCTTCTTCAAGAGCTACTATTGTACCTGGTTCAGCTTTCTCTGTAATAGAGACCTTCTCTCCCCACCATACTTTAATAACTTGTCCTGCCAAAGTCGTATAAGCAACTGGCCATGGATTCAATCCGCGAATGTGATTGTATACTTCTTCACCTGTTTTTGTCCAATCAATTATCTCTTGCTCACGTTTTATATTATATGCAAACGTCACTTCAGCTTCACTTTGTTTAATTGGTTCTAGTTTACCCTGAATTAGTAAAGGAACCGTTTTAGATAAAAGGTGTGCTCCTGCTTCGCTTAACTTATCAAATAATGAACCTGTTGTTTCACGCTCTTCAATTTCTACTTCTACTTGCGTTAATATATCGCCCGCATCTAATTTTTCTACCATATACATAATTGTAATACCTGTTTTCTCTTTACCTTCCATGATCGCATAATGAATTGGTGCACCACCGCGAAGTTCTGGAAGTAATGATGCGTGGACATTAATACATCCATACTTTGGCGCTTCTAAAATTTCATTCGGTACGATTTGTCCAAATGCTGCTGTTACAATTAAGTCTGGCTCTAGTGCTAATACTTTTTCATATTCGTCTTTTTCACGAATTTTTAACGGCTGTACTACTGGAATACCATGTTTCTCCGCTTCTACTTTAACAGGAGTAGGTGTTAAAACCTTTTTTCTACCAACTGGACGATCAGGTTGCGTTACAACACCAACTACGTCATATCCGTCCTCGATAAGACGACGAAGCACCGGCACAGAAAAGTCCGGTGTCCCCATAAATACTACTTTCATCATTCAAAAACCGCTCCTTTTAAACCTATTCTAATTCGCCTGCTTCATAATACCTTTTCACTTTAGATGTAAATAAAACACCGTGTAAATGATCGATTTCATGCTGAATTGCACGCGCTAAGAAGTCATCCGCTTCTAATAAAAATATTTTACCGCGACGATTTTGTGCACGTACTTTAATGTAATCTGCACGCTCCACTTCACCATAAAGTCCCGGAAAGCTTAAGCAGCCTTCGGGACCTACTTGTTCACCACGTTTTTCTAAAATAACAGGATTAATTAATTCAATTTTACCCGTATCATCACCTATATCAACAACAGCAACTTGTAAGCTTACACCCACTTGTGGCGCAGCTAAACCAACTCCGTCTGCAATTAACATTGTTTCATGCATATCTTTTAACAATTTCACTAACTTTTTATCAAAGTTAATTACTCTTTCGCATGGTGTTTCTAACACTTCATTTGGATGCTTTACAATTTCTAAAACTGCCATATTTCCCTCCGCTACATTAACATTGTTGGATTAAAATCAATTGAGATTTGTAGCTCTTTTTGCATTTCTGCTTGATAATGTTCATTTACCATTTTGAGCACGTTCTTTAAGTTTGGTTCCCGTTTGTATTTTATCATGCATTGGTAACGATATCTATCTTTTATCCTTGGAATTGCTGAAGCAACCGGCCCTAACACCATCGTTTGCCTTGAACAATGCGTTCGTAAATGACCGACAATTTTTTCCGTCACTTGGACTGCCTTTAATAACTCCGGATGAGATACAGTTACAAGTACAACGTAGTAATATGGCGGATATTGTCTCATTTGCCTCATTTGCATTTCGTGCTCATAAAATACATCATATTGTTGATTCTTTGCTAATTCTACACTGTAATGTTCCGGCGTATACGTTTGAATTACAACTTCACCTGGCAATTCATGTCTTCCTGCACGTCCACTCACTTGTGTCAATAGCTGATACGTCTTTTCACTCGCCCGAAAATCAGGTAGATGAAGCATCGTATCCGCCGTTAAAACGCCAACAAGCGTCACCTTCGGAAAATCAAGCCCTTTTGCAATCATTTGTGTTCCAAGTAATATATCTGCTTTCTCTTCACCAAACGCCTTTAATAATTTTTCATGCATTCCTTTACGGCTTGTTGTATCCACATCCATTCGAATGACCCGCGCCTCAGGGAATAGTTTTGTGATTTCTTCTTCAACCTTTTGCGTCCCTGTACCAAAGAAACGAATATACGTACTATTACAAGCAGGACACTCCGTTGGCATATTTTCCTCATGACTACAATAATGACACTTTAAACGATGGTTCATTTTGTGATATGTCAACGAAATATCACAATGCGGACATTGTACGACATACCCACAATCACGACACATCACAAACGTAGAATGACCCCTTCTATTTAAAAAGAGAACCATTTGTTCTTTTTTTTCTAATCGATCTGCTATTTTTTCATGCAGTGCCTTTGAAAACATTGAGCGATTTCCATCACGAAGCTCTTCACGCATATCAACAATTTCTACAGTCGGCAAAGCTTGTTTGTTCATACGTTTTTCCATTGTAAGCAACCCATAGACACCTTTTTTCGCTCTAGCAAACGATTCAAGTGTCGGCGTTGCACTTCCGAGAACGATTGGACACTTATGGTATTGTCCTCTCCACACTGCTACATCTCTTGCATGATACTTTGGGTTATCCTCTTGCTTATAACTTGATTCATGCTCTTCATCAATAATAATGATTCCTAAATTTTCGAATGGAGCAAAAATAGCTGAACGCGCACCAACTACAACTTTCACTTCTTTTCTTAATATCTTTCGCCATTCATCATATTTCTCGCCAACAGAAAGCGCACTGTGAAGAACTGCAACTTGCGAACCGAACCTACCTTTAAAGCGATCTACCATCTGGGGCGTTAGCGCAATTTCAGGAACAAGCACAATTGCTTCTTTTCCTTTCTCGAGCACCGCTGCTATAGATTGTAAATACACTTCAGTCTTACCACTTCCTGTAACACCATATAATAAAAATGGATTGTAAGTTTCATTTGTAATTGATGACAAAATCGGTGTAATTACTTGTTTTTGTTCCTCAGTAAGCGGAAATGGTTTCGTTTGTTCAAAATCATCATCGTCATACGGACTCCGGTATACCTCTACATACTTTTCTGAGATTAGACCCTTTTTAACAAGTGCTTTTATTGGAGCATCTGTTATTTGTAATTCTTCTGTTAAATTTTTTAACGGTACACTTTTGTAGTTTTCTACAAAATAATAGAGTACATCTTGTTGTTTTTTACTTTTCAGTTCAAATGCTGCTAATTCCAATTTATCTGCCGGCAACTCCGGTTGAACTACTCTTTGTTTCTTCTTCTGCACTTTATCCTTTACTTGATAAACCACTTCAGTCGTACCATTTTTAATTTCTTGTTGAATAGTGCGATATAGGTGCGGCTGTGCTTCGATAACTTCCCAATCTATCGTTTCCTTCCCTTGAAATAAAGAAAGAATTTCTGGTGCTACTTCTTCTCGGTTACGAAGTTGCAGACGCTTTTTATATGTTGCTTTAATCGCCGTCGGAAGCATCACCTGAAAAGCTGAAATCATATAACATAACGTTTCACTTGTAAGCCAATACCCAAGTTTTAATAATTCATCATTTAAAACCGGAGTGACATCTAATATTTCATACAACGCTTTTAACTTTTTACTTTCTAGTTCAACCGAATCCTTTATGCCAATAATAAAACCTTGCAATTTCCTCGGACCGAATGGGACTACTACACGCATTCCTGTTTGCACGATATCTTCCCATTTTTTAGGGATAATATAATCAAACGGTCGATCTGTTTGACGTGCAGGTACATCAACAATTACACTTGCAAACTTCATACATAATCATCTTCTAACATCATTTCTATTTGCTTTAATATTTCACGAGCCACTTCTTTCTTCGTTAAAAGTGGCAGCTCAATGATTTCTCCATCTTTTCTATACATTGTCACAATATTTGTATCCGTACCAAACCCAGCTCCTTGCGCTTTCACGTCATTCGCAACAATCATATTTGCATTTTTCTCACGTAATTTTCTCGTTGCGTATTCCTCTATGTTTGTCGTTTCAGCTGCGAAACCGATAAGTAACTGTCGGTCCTTCTTCTCACCTAACGTTTTTAAAATATCCACTGTTCTTTCTAATTCAATTACAGCATCGCCATTTTTCTTTTTCATTTTATTATCATGAACATATTTCGGACGGTAATCTGCAACGGCTGCTGTTTTGATGACAACATCCACACTCTGATAATACTGAAGGACTGCCTCTAACATATCTTGTGCAGATTCCACTTGTATTGTTGTGACATGTAATGGTGACTCTAATGCTGTCGGTCCTGACACAAGTATGACATCAGCACCTAAGCCTGCTGCAACTTCTGCGATCGCATACCCCATCTTTCCAGAAGAAAAATTCGTCATAAAACGAACCGGATCAATCTTTTCACGTGTCGGTCCAGCTGTTATTAATATTCGTTTTCCTTGCAATGGTTGTTGTTCCGAGAAAGCCTCTTCTAATCGTCCAATAATTGCTTCAGGTTCTTCCAGTCTTCCTTTTGCTACATAACCACATGCTAAAAAACCTTCCCCAGGCTCAATAAATGTATATCCTAATGTTTTTAACGTCATCATGTTTTTTTGAACAATTTTATTTTCATACATATGCACATTCATAGCAGGTGCAATCCACACTGGAGCTGTAGTAGCTAACAAAGTAGTTGTAATCATATCATCAGCAATACCGCCAGCTAACTTTCCAATGCAATTAGCTGTAGCAGGTGCAACAAGTACAACATCTGCCCAATCCGCTAAATCAATATGAGCAATAACAGCGGAGTCTCTCTCATCAAACGTATCCGTATATACATCATGGCGAGAAAGTGCTTGAAATGTAAGAGGCGTAACAAACTTCATTGCCGACTCACTCATCATTACTTTTACAAGAGCGCCAGCTTGTGTCAATTTACTTGTTAACGCAGCCGCTTTAAAAACTGCAATGCCTCCTGTTACACATAGAAGTATCTTTTTCCCTTTTAGCATATGACTCGTCCTCTTTCTTTTTCAAACTTATTCTACTGAAATAGAATTTCCAGCTCGTCAGTACCAGTATTTCGTTCCGTCTTTTTCGATTCCTTTTCATCCCTATCGTAAAAAAATAACAACCTACTTGTAAATAGGTTGTTACCGTTACATAGAAAATTATAAAGTCTATGTTTTAATTTGTCGAAAAGAATGTCTTAATCAATTATTGTGTCATCGCTTGGTACATATTTTAATACTTCTAAATCGATTTCTTCTAATGCTTTACCTACACATTTATAAGAAACAGGCTTTTCAATAACACAATTGTCAGCAATTTGCATTTCACGTGCACGCTTTGCAGCTACTGTTACAAGTGTATATTTAGAATCGATTTTTGTTAATAATGAGTCAATTGATGGATTTAACATAATTATAGACCCTCCGTCATTTCTTTATAGTATTTTGCCACTCTTTCGCGGCGGCAATGTTCACCAACCACAATTGCTTTAATTCGGTCGCAAGCTAATTCAACTTGATCGTTTTCTACAACATAGTCATAAGCGTCCATCATTTCGATTTCTTCTTTCGCTACAGTTAAACGATTTTCAATAACATCTTCAGTTTCTGTACCACGGCCGACAATTCGGTTCTTTAGTTCAGATAAACTTGGAGGTGCTAAGAAAATAAATACACCTGCTGGGAAGGCTTTCTTAACTTGAATTGCTCCTTGCACTTCAATTTCTAAGAACACATCTTTTCCTTCTTGTAACGTTTTTTCAACATAATCAATCGGTGTTCCGTAATAATTACCAACGAACTCAGCCCATTCAAGTAACTTTTCATTACGAATCATTTCTTCAAATTCTTCTCTCTCTTTAAAGAAATAATCCACACCATCTACTTCACCTTCACGCGGTTTACGTGTCGTTACTGAAATAGAGTACTGAAAACGTGTGTCTTCATGGCTAAACAGCTCTTTTCGAACCGTTCCTTTCCCGACACCAGAAGGTCCCGAAAGAACGATGAGCAATCCTCTTCTACTTCTCATAAATATGTAAAACCTACCCTTCCTCACTTAAATCTTCTTTATTATTCAAACGATGTGCAATCGTCTCTGGCTGAATTGGACTTAATACTACATGCCCATCATCCATAACAATAACCGCCCTTGTTTTTCTCCCATACGTAGCATCAAGCAAAGCATTATGTTCACGCGCTTCCTGTACTGTCCGTTTAATAGGAGCTGACTCCGGACTTACAATAGCAATAATTCGATGAGCAGATACAATATTTCCGTATCCAATATTTAAAAACCGCATGGCCATAGTTTGCGCCTCCTAGTAAGTCTATCCGATTTCTCCACCACGTATAACTTTATATATTTTTTGAAAGCTACTCAATATTTTGTACTTGTTCACGAATTTTTTCAAGGTTATTTTTCATTTCTACGACATATTTTGAAATTGTTAAGTCATTTGCCTTAGAACCTATCGTATTAACTTCCCTATGCATCTCTTGCACGATGAAGTCCATTTTCCTTCCAACAGGCTCTGTAATTTGCAGTGCTTCACGAAATTGATCTAAATGACTTTGTAATCGAACTAATTCTTCGTGAATATCTGAACGCTCTGCAAATATTGCTACTTCTGTCAGCAATCGTTGTTCATCTAAATCTTGGTTATGTAATTCTTTTAAGCGATTTTCTAATCGTTCACGATATTTTTGTGTAACAATTGGTGCATGTGGAATAATTGCATTTACACAATTATGAATCTCTTGCAAACGATATGCTATATCTTTATGTAATCGTTCTCCTTCGCCATCTCTCATCGTTTTCAACATATGAGCAGCTTGACGAACAGCTTCATATAAACCGGTTTCAAATTGTTCATTTACATTTTCTATTTCTTCAACTGCCGTTACTTCTGGCATTCCCATTAGTTGCCCGAGTGTAATAGAATCTTGTAATTGAAATTTCCCTTTTATATCTTCCATAATGGATTGGTACTGCTTGAGAAGTTCCCAATTCACAGTTAGTTTTCTTTCAACAAGCCCTTCGCCTGTTATACTAATAGACACTTCAATACGTCCACGGCGAACTTGCTTTGCAATTATTTTACGAATCTTGTCTTCAAACGCCATCATTTGCTTCGGAAGCCGAATACTCATTTCTAAAAAACGATGGTTCACCGACTTCATTTCTACTGTTATTTGAAAAGTATCGTTTTCTACCTTCGATCTTCCAAATCCTGTCATACTACAAATCATCTTTATCACATCCAAGCCATGAAATAACTCAATGAAAAAGGCAATAGAGATGCGACTCTACTACCTTCTGTAAATTATATCATATTTTCATATAATTGACTATTTCAAGTTTAATCCCTTCTTATATAACAGCTGCTTTTTCTTTTTCCCCTTTTTTCTTGTTAATAAGGATCCTACTAATAAGAAGGTCGGAATAGATGATAATCCTCCAATTAACAACCAATCTCGTGCTTGTATCGGCATTGTGCTAAAAATCGGCTGTAATGGTGGATAATATATAACTACAAGCATTAACAGTAAAGAAATAATAACCGCCCCTACTAAATATATATTTCCAAACGGGTTGCGGTGAAATATAGAATGTTCACTACGACAATCAAATACATGAATAAGCTGAGCCAGTACTAATGTTGCGAAGGCTACCGTTTGTGCATACTTCAATTCATTCGGATGCTGGTTAAATGCAATAATAAACGCTACTAATGTCACTGCTCCGATTAAAAAACCACGACTTATAATTTTCCACGCAAGCCCTCTAGCGAACACCCCTTCTTTCGGATGGCGTGGTGTTCTCTTCATCACATCTCCTTCAGCCTTATCCAAACCTAATGCCATCGCTGGTAAACCGTCAGTAACTAAGTTCACCCATAAAATTTGAATTGGAACCATCGGCAATGGCAGTGCAAGTAACATCGCAAATAACATAACTAAAATTTCACCAACGTTAGATGCTAACAAATACCGAATAAACTTCCGAATATTTTCATATATGTTTCTACCTTCTTTAATCGCCGATTTAATCGTAGCAAAGTTATCATCTAACAACACAAGTGAAGAAGCTTCTTTTGCAACATCTGTCCCTGTAATTCCCATCGCAATCCCTATATCAGCTGTTTTAATAGCTGGAGCATCGTTCACTCCATCACCTGTCATAGCTACTATATGTCCCTTATTTTGCAGCGCCTTAACGATTTTCAATTTATGCTCAGGAGACACACGAGCGAATACATACGTATCTTCTACAATATCTTCTAATGCCTCTACATCCATATTCGTAAGTTCTACACCTTCAACAACGCGTCCACCCGCCGGTAAAACCCCTAGCTGTTCCGCAATTGCCATTGCCGTCACTTTATGATCTCCCGTAATCATTACCGTTCTAATACCAGCTTCCTTACACTCTTTCACCGCTTGCGCCACTTCTAGTCTTGGCGGATCTATCATTCCTTGTATTCCAACAAGCATAAAATCCTGCTCGACTTCTCTTTCATGTTCAATTGAATCTGTAGCTTTTAACGGTTTAAATGCCACCGCAATCGTTCGTAAAGCTTGACTTCCTAAACTATGAATCGCTGCCTGCACTTCTTTTCGATACATTTCACTTAAAGGCTGCTGCTTATTTCCCCACAAAATTGTTTGACTCATCTGCAAAAGAACATCTGGTGCTCCTTTTGTAATAACAAATTTTTTACCTTCACGATCACGAACGATAACGCTCATCATTTTTCTAGTTGAATCAAAAGGAAATTCACGAATGACTTCAAACTTTCCTTTAAGAGCTTCACGTGATATTCCCGCCTTCATTGCAGCAGCAACGAGAGCTCCCTCTGTTGGATCTCCATCTAACACATACGTCTTTTTCTTTTGAATAACATTCGCATTATTACATAAACAGCCAAATGTAAGTAGTTGATACAGTGATCTCGTCTTAGTAGGGTCAATTACTTCTTTACCTTTCATAAACGAACCTGTTGGCTCATAGCCTTGACCTGTTACTTTCCACAATTCTCCGCCTGACCACATATGTGTTACCATCATTTTATTTTGTGTCATTGTTCCTGTTTTATCTGAGCAAATAACAGAAGCACAGCCTAACGTTTCTACAGCTGGCAACTTTCGCACAATTGCCCTCTTTTTAATCATACGCTGTACACCAAGTGATAGCGCAACCGTAACGATAGCTGGCAATCCTTCTGGAATAGCTGCAACAGCAAGCGAAACCCCAGCCAAAAACATGTGATACACTTCATTCCCTTGATATACACCAGCTAGTACAACAAGAGCCGTCAAAATAAGAGCAACAATAATTAAAATTTTTCCAAGCTGTTCTAATCTTCTTTGTAATGGCGTTTCCATTTGCTCAGCATTTTGCAACATATTTGCAATTTGCCCCATAGCTGTATTCATTCCAGTTGCTACGACTACCCCTGTTCCAGCACCTCTCGTTATCATCGTCCCCATAAATGCCATGTTTTTTTGATCACCAATTGAAACATCTTGACCTTGTAACGCATCTACCTTCTTTTGTACAGGCAATGACTCTCCTGTAAGAGCCGATTCTTCAATATATAAACTTGAAGATTCCACAAGGCGAACATCCGCGCCAATACGGTCACCACTAGAAAATTTAATAATATCACCCAGTACAAGCGCTTTTGACGGCGCTTTTATCCACTTCCCATTTCTTAGTACAGTAACTTGAGGAGCTGCCAATTCTTTTAAAGCTTCCAACGATTTTTCAGCTTTCCTCTCTTGGAAGAAACCGAGGACACCATTAATAATAACAATTGCAACAATTGCAATCGAATCAATATACTCTCCTAAAAAAGCTGAAATAATTGTAGCACCAAATAAAACAAGTACCATAAAATCTTTAAATTGCGCTAAAAACACCATAAGCGCAGAAGGCCGCTTTGCTTCTTGCAATTCATTTGTGCCAAATTTCTTTAATCGGCCCTCTGCTTCTTGCTCTGTAAGACCTACCTCCACATTCGTATTCGTTCTTTCCTCCACTTCATGTGCTCGCATTTCATACCAGTTCATCCTGCCATCGACCTCCTGATTCCAGACATACTCTAATGAAAGCTTATTCAGCCTCGTCCAAAAAAATGCTATAATTAACTTTTAGTTAGAAAGGAGTGTTCATTCATGGCATTCGATGGATTATTTACAAGAGCAATTACACATGAAATTGCAAATTCTCTTCAAACAGGAAGAATTTCAAAAATATATCAACCCTCAAAATATGAAGTTTTATTACATATTCGAGCAAACGGAAAAAACCAAAAACTAATTCTTTCATCTCACCCTACATATGCGCGTATGCACTTAACAAATCAAAACTACAATTCACCAGCGCTACCGCCGATGTTTTGTATGCTTCTTCGCAAACATTTAGAAGGTGGATTTATTGAAAAAATTGAACAAATTGACTTAGAACGTATTATTCAAATTACAGTCCGCAGTCGCAATGAAATCGGTGACGAATCAGTAAAAACATTAGTAATCGAAATAATGGGACGACACAGTAATATTATCTTAGTAGATACGAAAACAAATGTTATTTTAGATAGCTTAAAACACGTTTCTTTAGCGGTAAACCGACATCGTACTGTATATGCTGGAGCTGAATATGTTGCCCCACCGGCACAACATAAAGTTAATCCGCTTCTTATCGAAACAGAAGATGATTTTATTAAACCGCTAGACTTTTTATCTGGCAACATGGACAAACAACTTGTCGGAGCATTCATGGGAATTTCCCCATTATTTGCAAAAGAAGTTGTAAAAAAAGCAGGTATGGCAAATGAAAAAGCATTATCTGAAGCTTTCTTCAGCTTGCAAAAACCTTTGCTAACACATCAGTACGTGCCAGCAATGATAACAGCAAATGGAAAAGAGTTCTTTTACCTATTCCCTCTTTCTCACTTACAAGGAAACGAAAAAACATTTTCATCTGTTAGTGAATTATTAGATCGTTTCTTCTTTGGTAAAGCAGAGCGCGATCGTGTAAAACAACAAGCTCACGATTTAGAACGCTTTATGCAAAATGAAAAAACAAAAAATGAAAAGAAGCTAATTAAACTAGAAAAAACATTACAAGATGCCGGAAAAGCAGATAAATATCAACTATTTGGAGAGCTACTTACAGCCAATATGTACGCTTTGAAAAAAGGTGATAAAGAGATAGAAGTCGTTAACTATTACGACGAAAATGGTGGGACTGTAAAAATCACATTAAATCCTTTAAAAACACCATCTGAAAATGCACAACGCTATTTCCAAAAGTACCAAAAAGCGAAAAATTCAGTTGCTATTGTAGAAGAACAAATCGTAAAAACAAATGAAGAAATTCTTTATTTCGATAGCTTACTTCAACAAATGGAGGTTGCTTCTTCAAAAGATATTGAAGAGATTCGTGAAGAACTGACCGAAGAAGGTTATGTACGTAATCGTAAGAAGAAAAACTCAAAGAAAAAACCGACAAAACCAGTATTGGACAAATATTTAGCTAGTGATGGCACAGAAATTTTCGTCGGTAAAAACAATAAGCAAAATGATTACTTAACAACGAAATTCTCCCGTCGTGATGAAATTTGGTTACATACGAAAGACATACCTGGGTCCCACGTTGTCATTCGTTCTCTTGAACCTACGGAAGAGACTTTACAAGAGGCCGCTAAAATCGCTGCTTATTACAGTAAAGCAAAAGATTCTAGTTCTGTTCCTGTAGATTTCACAAAGGTACGCCATGTCAAAAAACCGAGCGGTGCAAAACTTGGATTTGTTACATATGACAATCAACAAACATTATATGTAACACCAGATGCTGATACAGTAATGAAATTAAAAGCGTAAATATTAAAAAATGCGTTGCTTGCAAGCGACGCATTTTTTATATGGTTTCAATTCAGTTCATATATCCATTCACTCATTCATAACATCTTTCTTCCCTTCAATATTGTCAAAAAAATTGACAGTGTCATTTCACATCTGTATAAATTTTTTTACAGTATGTATATAAAGTGCACCTCCAATCAATATTTTTTCATCCCCCCACTGATTATTGAAGTAATCTTGATTTTATGAACAAACCGCCTCTCACAAATAGCGGGCTAATTTTTCATCTCCCCTAAAACATATGTAGTTCCTACTATCTTTTTTCCTCAAATATATATTTTGGCACGCTATTTGCTTTATTCAATACTGTGAAAAGGGGGAAATTAACATGACTTTAAGAATTAATAAAATCCAAAATCAACTACAAAAATATGAAATTGACGGATTACTTATTACAAAAAAAGAAAATCGCCAATATGCAACAGGCTTTACAGGCAGCGCTGGCGTCGTCTTAATCTCTGCGGATAAAGCGGTTTTTATAACTGATTTTCGCTACGTAGATCAAGCGAAATCACAAATAAAAGACGCTGAAATTGTTATGCATAAAGGAAATTTAGAGAAAGAAGTTGCAAATCAAGTATCGAAATTAAACATTCAAAAACTTGGAATTGAAGAAAATAACATGACATTACAACAATATAAAAACTTACAAAAATACGTACATGCGGAAATGGTTCAAGTGTGCGAAATCATCGAAAATATTCGTATTATTAAAGACATGCCTGAAATAGAAACAATGAAAATCGCAGCTAATATTGCTGACGAAGCATTTCACCACATCCTTACGTTTCTAAAACCAGGAATAAGTGAAAATGATGTACGAGATGAGTTAGAATTTTTCATGCGAAAAAAAGGGGCTACATCCTCTTCATTTCAAATCATTGTAGCTTCTGGTGTTCGTTCTTCACTTCCTCATGGAGTTGCATCAAATAAAATAATCGAACGAGGCGACGTCGTTACATTAGATTTCGGTGCACTTTACGATGGATATTGTTCCGATATAACACGTACTGTAGCAATTGGGGAACCATCAGAAGAATTCAAAAAGATATACAATGTTGTACGAGAAGCGTTAAAACGTGGGACGGAAGCAATTAAACCTGGGGAAACTGCGAAAAGTATCGATGATATAACGAGAGATTACATTACAGAACATGGATACGGTCAATATTTTGGACACTCTACCGGTCATGGTCTTGGGTTAGAAATACATGAACCTCTTCGCCTATCCCAAGAAAGTAAGGCTACTTTAGAAGAAGGTATGGTTGTTACCGTTGAACCTGGTATTTACATACCGAACTGGGGCGGTTGTAGAATTGAAGATGATATCGTCATTACAAAAGACGGATATGAAGTTATTACAAAATCAAATCGGGAACTAATTGTTATCCCTTGTTAAAATCATAGAAAAAAATGCCACCGAATAAGGTGGCATTTTCTTTTATTCATTAGCGAATAGCTTTTCGTTTACTTTTTTAGCGATTACCGCTACCGACATTAATATACATATTAAATATAGCAATTTCGCAATAAATAACCACCCTTGAAACATTACAATTCCATCTATTATCTCATTTCCTTTCAATAACAAAAACGGAATTGTGCTAATTATAATGACAAACTCGATGCTGAAAACAATTTTCTTTTTTCGGCTATATGCTTTCCATTCCTTCCAGCGATACATAGGTGCAAAAATCAATACTCCTATACATAATATAACTGGCACCCATTCACTTTTAAGAAATTGCCCTGAAATAACTGATAATAGTAAACAAACGAGCACACCATAATACCGATACGATAAACTTAACTAAATCTATGCAATTCAATCAAATTTACACAAGTTAGTGCTTCATCGTGTTCTCGCAACCCCGAAGGGACGAGGGGTATAACACTCCACACGAGGCAGTATCGTTACCTCCTATTATCAAGCTTTTATTTTACCCATCTTGATAAATTTATCGAAGCATTTAAATCTCTATCATGATGGCTATTGCACCCAACACAACGCCACTCACGTATTTTTAAACTCCACTGTCCTTCTGGTTGAACTGAATGGTCGTATTTTACTCCGCAACATGAGCAAATCTTGCTTGAGGCGAACCATTTATCAGCTTTTACATACTCAATGCCATACTTCTCGCACTTGTATGACAAACATTGAAAGAAGAAGTTTAATTTTTGAAATAAAAATGCTTTCGATAGTTTTTTGTTTTTTAACAGGTTTGAGATAGGTAAGTCTTCCACAACAATTCTCATTGGTTTGGTTTTCACCAATTTAGCTGTTGCTTGATGGATATGGTTATTTCGGATATTCGTAATTTTCCTAGATAACCGCAGGTGCTCAGTTTTAGCTTTTTCATATCCGGCAGATTGAATTTTCACACCTTTTTTAAATCTCCTAGACATATCTCTTTGCGCTGACTTTTTCCTTTTCAAAAGTTTTTTAACCTTAGCATCTTTGTTTATATTTCGTTCTTTCGTACCATTAGAAGCTACAAACAGCTCTTTTAAACCAACATCCACACCAATCGACTCATTGGTTAGTTCTTGAGATTCAAAATCTTCTTGGAACCCTACACTAATCCACCAGTGACGACCATCAAATGTAACTCTTGGATTGGATGGTTTTTTGTTTCTTGGTAGTTGTTGGCTTGTTTTCACTTCTCCAATGGACTGAATATGAACTACTTTCTTTCCTATAATCAGTCTTTCATAATTGGCATAAAATCCTTGGATTAAATCTTTTTTAGATTTATAAGAAGTGTGATAACCATTTTTGTACTTTTTGAACGAATGTTTCCTCGCCGTATCAAAATCTTTTGAAGCCTGTTTGGGAACTTGTGCGTTGATGTCATTTAACCACTCATATCTCTTTCGCTTCTTGATCTTTGTAAATCGTTTCTGTAAAGCTAACTGTGAAACAGATTTTCCAAATAGCTTATAATATCTATCACTCATTCTTTTACAATAGTTATAAGCGAATCTTGCAGCACCAGCATGGTTTCTAAGCACTTTTTCTTGTTCAGGCGTTGGAATCAGTCTAACTTTCTTCGCCAATATCATCAGAAGCCTACTCCTTTACTGTGCGATTATTCGAGCACTCACCTTTTAGATAACGAAAGATTGATCCTTCTGAATAGTAGCGTGTTCCATCAGCATTCTCCTAAGACTACTAGGATACAAACCTGTTAATTCCGATACTTGACTAACTCGTGAAAATTTCATTATTATTCTCACCTCATTGAACCTAACACAGAACGTACGTTCGATATTTTCGATAAAGTTTGATAGATTCAATAAAATTTATCTTGTTCAACTAAGGGCGCAATTCCTTAGCCAGTTCTCTGATGAACTTCTCATGTTTTCACATGAGCGCAGACTATATGTTTATCTACTTAAAGATAGAGGATTTTTCCACCACCATAGGCTTGTGATGTACTCTCGTCAGTTATACGAGATAGTCGTTGAACGTTCATCTTATCCATTTTGACTTAGATGATTCGAGGCGGAAGACCCATTGTTCTAATGTTTAGGATTTAACCTTGCACGATCTGATTGATTTTTTCTGCTTTCGCGACATTCACGCTCGCTATTTCTAGCCACGTTGTAGTTCAATCAGCTTTAGGGATTGCCCGCAGTTAACCCTCACTACTAGCCAATCACTTGACTAGCAGGGCTTACTGATATATTTAATTAACTTTGGTTATAATTGGTTAAATAAATCGTAACAGTTAGTTACCCTATTTTCTCTCTCATTCGTACTCCCCCATTCTACTTCTTCTTTAATATGTAACTTGCTATACTTATAACAATTCTTAGCAAAATAACAACTACAATTACAAGATAAAGAGCTTTTGCAGACGACAACCATTGTTGAAAAATAGACATTTTCTCCATTTGCTTCTGACCTTCTATTAAAATAAAACCTACGACAAACGAACTAACAACAATGATACCTATCATAATTCCAATACTTTTCTTGCTATATTGTTTCATATCATCCCAGTTATATAAAAGTACAAATACAAACCCGAAAACAGGTATGATACTGATTCATTCATTGTTTGTGAACAGATTTAAAATGATTAATAGACTACAAGAGAGGATGAATCCCCAAAATCCAATTTGTTTGCGCATATGCCCCCTCAAATTCCATTTTTAGGATTAATTGTATTGTAACATCCATTTACTATTCTTACCATTACAGTACATGAAATTTCACTTTTTCTTTTTCCTATACTCACATACTTTCACTGCTTTCATACAATAAACTACACGAATGCCTAAAGGATGTGAATGTTATGGGAGTTGAATTAACGCTGTTGCATACTCTCTATATTCTTTGTTTACTCACTATTATTACCTTTTTTATTCTCCGGAAAGATACGACGATTATTTGTATCGTTTTTATCTTTTTATTAGCATTAACCGCTACAAGCTCTATCCCTCTTGCTATTAGCGGTATTTTTCACAGTTTCATTTACGCCATTACTGAGCTATTACCAACTATATTAATCATCTCCATTATCGTATCAATGAGCAATCTACTCGTTCATACCGGCATAAATGATACGATGATTTCACCATTTACAAAAATGATTCGTACACCTACCCTCGCCTATTGGATTATCGGACTTTTAATGATGACAATTTCTTTCTTCTTTTGGCCTTCTCCAGCTGTCGCCTTAATGGGGGCTATTTTATTACCCGTCGCTGTACGCGTTGGCCTTCCGCCAATTGGTGTTGCCATTGCTATGAACTTATTCGGACACGGCATCGCCTTATCTGGTGACTTCGTAATTCAAGGTGCACCGAAATTAACTGCAGACGCTGCTGGTCTTCCTGTTTCCAGCGTTGTTTCAGCCAGTGTTCCCCTCGTTATTGTTATGGGTATTGTAACAACTTCCGTTGCATTTTTCTTCTTACGAAAAGAATTTCATATAGGCTTATCTATACAAGAATCTACTCCATCAACTGAGTCTTCTAAAACGCTCACTTCATTATCTCCTCAGACAAAAAAATGGCTCGCTATTTGTATTCCGATCGTATATGCCATAGATATTCTTTGCATGATTCAATTTAAACTACAAGGAAGCGACGCAACTGCACTTATCGGCGGGACGACTGTTATTATGATTATCATCATTTCTCTCATCGCCTACAAAGGTAATGGACTAAATAAAACGACCGATTATTTTATAGAAGGGCTCCAATTTGGATTTAAAATCTTTGGTCCAGTTATCCCAATTGCTGCACTCTTTTATTTAGGAGATAGCGGCTTTGTGAAAATTATCGGGGACTATTTACCGAAAGGTTCACATGGAATCATTAACGACTTAGGAATCGCCTTATCTCAAACTGTTCCTTTAAACCAATATGTATCGGCAGGAACATTAACTATTGTTGGTGTCATAACAGGCTTAGATGGATCTGGCTTTTCCGGTATATCACTTGCTGGTTCGATTGCCAATCTTTTCGGAACAGCACTTGGGCATGGAACAGCTACATTAACAGCACTCGGGCAAATTGCAGCAATCTGGACCGGGGGCGGGACTTTAATTCCTTGGGCGCTTATTCCTGCCGCTGCGATATGCAAAGTAGATCCGTTTGAGCTTGCACGCCGAAACTTTTTACCGGTTGTGATTGGCTTAATCGTCACCACTATCGTTGCGATGTTTATTCTATAACGTAAGCAAGTGTTCTCTTGCTTACGTTTTTTATTGTGAAATCCATCATTTATTACTGACTTTCAAAAGGGGTTATTTATATGTTAGCGAAGTTATATTAGGAGAGTATTTATTTCAAAACGTTTACGAGCAACAGATTACTTCAATTAGAAAAGGGGACATAACTATGAATGAATTGATTTTCGTCTTATTAATTTGTCCATTACTTATCTTTATCGTTTCTGTTATTGGAACACGTAGAACGAAAACGTATTACGTAATGCCGATTGTAACGTTTGCTAGTTTTTTAATAATAGGTGTTTTCGCCTTTACCCCAAAGTTTTTCTTTTGGATTGGTATGTACAGCATCTTCTCATTTATTGTTTCTTATATGACTCTCTTGTTTATGAGAGGATATGAAGTTGTAGAAAACGCTAAGTAGTTACTAGTAAGGAGATTTTACTATGATTTTCTTTGATATCGATGGAACTTTACTTGATTACGACACTGCTGAGAAAAATGGTATCTCACATTTCTTCCAAAAGTATAATGATATTTTCTCAGGAAACGAATTAGAGGCTACGAAACTATGGCATGAATTATCCGAACAATATTTCAATAAATTTTTATCCAAAGAATTATCTTTTCAAGACCAACAAAGGTTGCGAATGTCTCATTTATTTAAAGTATATGAAGTAAACTTATCACTCGAGGAATCTCAGCACAGATTCAATCAATATATAGAACTATATAAGAAGAACTGGACCACGTTTGAAGATGTCCTCTATACATTGCAAACTTTGCAGCAAAGAGGATACTCGTTAGGTATCATTAGTAATGGTGACTATGAACAACAAATCGAAAAATTAACAGCTCTAAACATTCTACAATATTTCAAATATATTTTTACTTCTAGTGAAATTGGTATATCGAAACCAGACCCTGAAATATTTCACAGAGCCGTATTACAATCGAATCTTGAAATGCAAGACTGCTATTATATTGGCGATCGATTAGAAACTGATGCAATTAGTAGTACAGCAGCTGGAATGCAAGGGATATGGTTAAATCGGGATAACTCGCAACTCAAGTGCGCTGTTCCTACTATATGTTCTTTACATGAATTTTTAACAATGATATAAAAAAAACGACCGCGTTTCCCCCCGCAGTCGTCTTTTTTCGTATTACGCTGTAACCCAAGCTTCGTCAGCTGGATTTTTACGCCACTCTTGTAATTTTTTCGTTTCAGCTTGTCCGATCATACCTTTTTCTGCTGCAACTTCAGTTAATGCACTGTAATCACTTAAAGAATATGATGCTACGTTTGCTGCTTCTAGTTTCTCTTTTCCTGACTCAAGCTCGTACGTGAAGATTGATACGATTCCTAATACTTCACAGCCAGCTTCGCGAAGTGCTTCTACACATGTAATTGCACTACCGCCAGTTGAAATTAAGTCTTCTACTACTACTACTTTTTGACCTTTTTCAGCTTTTCCTTCGATTTGGTTCCCTTTACCGTGACCTTTTGCTTTACTACGTACGTAGCACATTGGTAAATCCATACGATCGCTTACCCATGCAGCGTGCGCAATACCAGCAGTTGCTGTTCCTGCAATAACTTCTACAGTTGGGAAGTGCTCTTTAATTAACTCTTCTAATCCAGCTGCAATCGCTTGGCGTACTTTTGGATAAGATAAAGTTAAACGATTATCACAATAAATTGGTGATTTCATACCAGAAGACCAAGTAAATGGATCATTCGGTTGTAAAAATACTGCTCCAATTTCTAATAAATGCGATGCGATTTCTTTTTTCATACTGTTACACCTTCCCACTGTTGTTTTACTGTTTTATACGCTTCAAGCGGATTTTCTGCTTTTGTAATACTACGTCCAACTACGATGTAGCTTGAGCCAAGTTCCCTCGCACGTTTCGGTGTTGCTACGCGCACCTGGTCATTTACATCATCGCTTGCAAGACGAATCCCCGGTGTTACTGTTACAAATTCATTTCCGCATACTTCACGTAATTTTGGTACTTCAAGTGTTGAACAAACAACGCCATCAAGTCCACTTTCTTTCGTTAATTTTGCATAATGAGCAACCGCTTCTTCTAACGTTTTCTCAATACCAATCTCTTTTTTCATCATAGCTTCCGAAGTGCTTGTTAGTTGTGTAACTGCAATACAAATCGGTCTCTCTTTTCCTTCTTGCTTACCTTCCTCTAATCCCTCAATCGCAGCTTTCATCATACTACTTCCCCCAGCAGCATGAACATTTACCATATCTACATCTAGACTAGCTAGGCTACGCATAGCGCTTTTTACCGTATTCGGAATATCATGAAGTTTTAAATCTAGAAAAATCTTATGTCCTTTTTCTTTTAAGTACGTAATAATTGCAGGACCCTCTTTGTAAAATAACTCCATACCCACTTTGACAAATAACTCTTCCCCTTCAAAGTGGTGTAAGAATTGTTCTACCTCTTGTTTCCCTGGAAAATCTAGTGCAACGATTAACGACTGTGACATGTTTGCTTCCAGCTCCTTCCTTGACATTCCGAAATATGATCAAATCCTAATTCATCTAGTAATGCTGGTAATTCTTCAATAATTGTCGGACATACGAACGGATCGATAAAGTTCGCCGTTCCAACTGCGACCGCGCTTGCGCCCGCATAGAAGAATTCAATTACATCTTCCGCTGTTTCAATACCACCCATTCCGATGATCGGAATGTTAACCGCTTGACTTACTTCATGTACCATACGAATTGCTACTGGCTTAATCGCAGGCCCTGATAGTCCGCCCGTACGGTTTGCTAAAATTGGTTTTGCAGTTTTTAAATCTAGACGCATACCAAGCAATGTATTAATCATCGTTAAACCGTCCGCACCCGCATTTTCAATTGCTTTTGCAATTTCCACAATGTTTGCCACGTTCGGTGACAATTTCACATATACCGGTACTTCAGAAACCTCTTTTACTCGCTTCGTTAAATCAGCAGCAATTTCAGGATTTGTACCAAAAGCGATACCACCCGTTTTTACGTTTGGACAAGAAATATTTAATTCTAGCGCATGAACATTAGGTGCCTTTGAAATCGCCTTCGCAACCGCTACGTAATCCTCAGCTTGTGAACCCGCAACGTTTGCAATAATCGGAAGATCAAATTGCTCGAGAAAAGGTAATTCAGAATTCATTACCTTTTCTAATCCAGGATTTTGAAGCCCGATTGCATTTAGCATTCCGCCTGGTGTTTCAGCAACACGAGGCGTTGGGTTTCCATAACGAGGTTGTTCTGTTGTCGCTTTAATCATAATTGATCCAAGTACACTTAAATCATAGAACTGTGCATACTCACGACCAAATCCGAAGCAACCAGATGCTGGGATGATTGGATTTTTTAATGATAACCCTGGTAATTCAACTTGCAATCTGTTCATAGTACAACCTCCCCGATTGGAAATACTGGTCCGTCGCTACACACCTTCTTGTAAGAATGCCCACTCGGATCTGCTTGCAAATGGCATACACATGCGAAACATGCTCCGATACCACAGCCCATACGTTCTTCTAATGAAATGTAGGCTTTTCTCTCCTTATAGCGTCCTTCTAATGCACGAAGCATCGCTAAAGGTCCACATGAGTAGAGAATGTCAAAGTCAATTCCATAGCTATCGATTACATCTGTTACAAACCCTTTTGTACCATGTGTACCATCAACTGTTGCAACATACGTATCACCAAGTTCTGCGAATTTCTCTTCATAGAAGACAACATCTTTCGTTTGGAAACCTAAGATGTGAATAACGCGTACTCCTTTTGCTACAAGACGCTGTGACAATTCATATAGTGGTGGTACACCAATTCCCCCACCAACTAATAGAGCCGTTTGTCCAGATTCCGCTTCTTCTACAGGAAATCCATGACCAAGTGGTCCTAACACATCTACAAGTTCACCTTGTTTTCTTTTCGCTAATGTTTTTGTCCCTTGTCCTTCCGCACGATATAGCATTGTAAATTCGTTCTTGTCTTGATCGACATTACAAATACTAATTGGGCGGCGCAGAAGAGGCGTAATGCCCTCTGCTACCTTAATGTGTACAAACTGCCCTGGATCGTTCATTTGCTGCACTAAATCCCCTTGAAGCACTAATTCGTAAATGTTTTTTGCGATTTCTTTTTGGTTAACGACGATCATATTTTGCTTTTGCATCATGCATGTACCACCTCGTGACGCTTCGTTTGCGTAATTTCTTTCATTGAATGAGCTGAGAATGTCATAGATTCTAATACTCTCAAGATTGCTCTCGTTGTATCAAGTGATGTTAAGCAAGCCACACCATTTTCTACTGATTCACGGCGAATGCGGAAACCATCACGCGCTGGTTGTTTTCCTTTTGTTAATGTATTGATTACAAACTGCGCTTTCCCTTGACGGATAATATCAAGTAAGTTGTAGTCTTCAGAATCAATTTTGTTTACAACTTGCACCGGAATGTTTTGTTCTGTTAGCGATTGTGCTGTTCCTGCTGTTGCTAATAAGTTATAGCCGATTTCATGGAAGCGTTTTGCAATTTCCAGCGCTTCTTCTTTATCTTTATCCGCTACAGTGATGATTACTGATCCGTGCGTTGGAATGTTAATTCCTGAAGCAACAAGTCCTTTATATAATGCTTTTTCAAGCGTTAAATCTTTACCCATTACTTCCCCTGTTGATTTCATTTCAGGCCCTAATGTTGTATCAACTGAGCGTAGTTTCGCAAATGAGAATACCGGTGCTTTTACATACACTTCCTTCTCTTCTGGGTGATAGCCAGTTCCATATCCTTGTTCTACAAGGTTTTGACCTAAAATAACTTTCGTTGCGATATTTGCCATCGGTACGCCTGTAATTTTACTTAAGAATGGTACTGTACGGCTCGCACGTGGATTTACTTCAATTACATACACTTCATCTTTGAATACTACAAACTGAATGTTTAGTAATCCAACAATGTTTAAACCTTTTCCAAGCCCAATTGTATGTTCAATAATTTGTTCTTTTAGTTTTTCAGATAAGCTCTGTGGTGGATATACTCCAATTGAATCCCCAGAGTGAACTCCAGCGCGTTCGATATGTTCCATAATACCTGGAATGAATACATTCTCACCGTCTGAAATTGCATCTACTTCAATTTCTTTACCAACCATATAACGGTCGATTAATACTGGGTGATCTGCGTGAACTTTAACCGCATTTTTCATGTAGTGCAGTAATTCTTCTTGACGATATACGATTTCCATCGCACGTCCACCTAGTACGTAAGATGGTCTTACTAATACTGGGTAACCAATTTTGTCAGCGATCGCTACTGCTTGCTCTACAGTCGTTGCTGTTTTACCAACTGGTTGCGGGATACCAAGCTTTGTTAAAGCTGCTTCAAACTTATCACGATCTTCTGCACGGTCTAAATCTTCAAGTGATGTTCCTAAGATTTTTACACCGTGTGCTTCTAATTTAGCCGCTAAGTTAATTGCCGTTTGTCCACCGAATTGGACGATAACACCTTCTGGCTTTTCTAAATCGATAATGTGCATTACATCTTCGATTGTTAATGGTTCAAAGTATAATTTGTCAGAAATACTGAAGTCTGTTGAAACTGTTTCTGGGTTGTTATTAACAATGATTGCCTCATATCCAGCTTCTTTTATTGCCCATACAGAGTGCACTGTTGCATAATCAAACTCAACACCTTGACCAATACGGATTGGACCAGATCCTAGTACAACTACACTCTTACGATCTGTTACAATCGATTCATTCTCGTCACCATATGTGCTGTAGTAGTATGGTGTTGCAGATTCAAACTCTGCCGCACAAGTATCTACCATCTTATAAACAGGAGTCATATTGCTTTCTTTACGCATATCGTAAATTTCACGCTCTGTTTTGTTCCAAGCATTGGCGATGTAATGGTCACTGAAGCCCATTTCTTTAGCAGATTGTAACACTTCCATATTTCCTACATTCGCTTTTACTTCGCGTTCCATGTTTACGATATTTTCAATTTTTTGTAAGAAGAAGAAGTCCATTTCACACCATTCGTTGATTTCTTCTTTCGTTACACCTTGACGGATTGCTTCTGCTACAACGAACAGACGCTCGTCATCAGCTTTTATAATACGCTTTTTCATCGTTTCTTTATCAAGCTCTTTTAAGTGGTCTAACTCTAGGTGATAAACGCCAAGCTCTAAAGAACGAATCGCTTTTAATAATGATTGTTCTAAGTTACGTCCGATTGACATAACTTCACCAGTTGCCTTCATTTGTGTACCAAGTGTTCTGTTTGCTGATTCAAACTTATCAAATGGCCAACGTGGAATTTTTGAAACAACATAGTCTAATGCTGGCTCGAAGCAAGCATATGTTTTTTGTGTTACTGGATTTATAATTTCATCTAATGTTAAACCGACTGCAATTTTCGCCGCTAGCTTCGCAATTGGATATCCAGTTGCTTTAGATGCTAGTGCAGACGAACGACTCACACGCGGGTTTACTTCGATTACATAGTATTGGAAGCTATGTGGATCAAGTGCAAGCTGAACGTTACATCCACCTTCAATTCCTAATGCACGAATAATTCTTAATGAAGTGTTTCGTAACATTTGATACTCACGGTCACTTAATGTTTGGCTCGGTGCTACAACGATAGAATCACCTGTGTGAACCCCAACCGGATCGATATTTTCCATGTTACATACTACAATCGCGTTATCATTCGAATCACGCATTACTTCATATTCAATTTCCTTACAACCGGCAATACTCTTTTCTAATAAACATTGTGTTACTGGACTATGTTTTAATCCACCTGATACGATTTCAATTAGTTCTTCTTCATTATTACAGATTCCGCCACCTGTTCCCCCCATTGTAAATGCTGGGCGAACAATAACTGGATAACCAATTTCTTTTACAAATTCATGTGCTTCTTCCAGCGTATGAATAATCGTGCTAGATGGAATTGGTTCATTTAATTCCTGCATTAATGTACGGAATAAATCACGATCCTCGGCTTGCTCGATTGCTGATAATTTTGTTCCTAAAATTTCAACTCCGCACTCTTCAAGTATGCCTGATTTCGCAAGTTCAACAGCCATGTTTAGGCCTGTTTGACCACCTAATGTTGGTAGGAGTGCATCTGGACGTTCTTTACGAATGATACGGCTTACGAATTCTAATGTTAATGGTTCTATATATACTTTATCTGCTGTTGCAGTATCTGTCATAATTGTTGCTGGGTTAGAGTTAACAAGGATTACTTTGTAACCTTCTTCTCTAAGAGATTGACAAGCTTGTGTACCAGAGTAATCAAACTCTGCTGCTTGCCCAATTACAATTGGTCCTGATCCGATTACTAAAATTGTGTTAATGTCTAGGCGTTTTGGCATAACTCTTCCCCCTCTTTCTTGAAGTTTTCAATCATTGCTAAGAAATCTTCGAATAAATCATTTGCATCTTCTGGTCCTGCAGAAGCTTCTGGATGGTATTGCACTGTAAATGCTGGGAACTTCGTATGACGAAGACCTTCTACTGTTCCATCATTTAAAGCAACATGTGTAATTTCCAGTTCTGTATTTCCAACTGATTCTTCTTCTACTGCGTAACCATGGTTTTGAGATGTAATTGCTACTTTTCCAGTTGCAAGATTTTTTACTGGATGATTTAAACCACGGTGACCGAATTTTAACTTACTTGTATTCGCACCAGATGCCAGGGCGAACAATTGATGTCCTAGGCAAATTCCGAATAAAGGAACTTTACCAATAATTTCTTTTAACATTTCAATTGCTTCTGGTACATCTTTTGGGTCCCCAGGTCCATTACTTAACATAATTCCATCTGGGCTAAGGCGTAGAATTTCTTCTGCTGTTGTATTGTAAGGTACAACAATTACATCACAATCACGCTTATTTAATTCTCGTAAAATACCATGTTTCATTCCGAAGTCTACAAGTACAACTCGGTGTCCACGGCCTGGACTTGGATATGGATCTTTTGTTGATACGCGTTTCACATGATCTGTAAAGACAGTTGCTTTCAATTGGCTAACGATGTCCTCTACATCCACATCCATATTGCAAAGACGTCCGCGTAAAGTTCCATATTGACGAATTTTTCTTGTTAATTTTCTCGTATCAATTCCTGCTAATCCTGGGATATTTCTTTCTTTCAAGTAATCATTTAGCGAAATTTCATTACGGAAGTTTGATGGGTGATCACAAATTTCGTTTACGATTAAACCATTTACAGATGGGTGAATTGATTCAAAATCATCACGGTTAATGCCGTAGTTTCCGATTAATGGATACGTAAATGTTACGATTTGACCGCAGTATGATGGATCAGATAAAGTTTCTTGATATCCAGTCATCCCAGTTGTAAATACAACCTCACCTGACTTTTCTATTTCTCCTCCGAAACCTTTTCCAATTAATACTGTTCCATCTTCTAAGATAAGTTGTCTTTTCATACTAATGCACTCTCCTTTTGCCATGCGATCTTACCACCAACGATTGTCATAACCGGCCAACCTTGGCATTTCCAACCTGCGAATGGTGTGTTTTTTCCTTTTGATAAGAATGTTGTTGGATCAATTTCTTCTTCTTGTTCTAAATCGATAATTGTAATATCAGCTGTTCTACCTTCTGTTAGGCGCCCTGCTTCTAAACCGAATGTGTCAGCTGGTTTTTCTGTTAAGAATTGAATCAGTTGCTCTAATGTAATGATTCCTTTTTTCACAAGGTTCGTATATAAAAGCGGGAATGCTGTTTCAAAACCAGTAATTCCGAACGGTGCTCTTTCAATCCCTTGCGCTTTCTCTTCTGCAGTATGCGGTGCATGGTCAGTTGCGATCATATCAATTGTTCCATCTAATAGTCCTTCAATTAACGCTGCATGATCTTCTTTTCCTCGAAGCGGTGGATTCATTTTAAAGTTAGGATCAGCCGATGGGATATCATCTTCACATAATACTAAGTGATGCGGTGTTACTTCTGCTGTCACCTTAATTCCAGCACGTTTCGCGTCACGGATTACACGTACAGATCCTTTTGTACTTACATGACATACGTGGTAGTGACAATTTGCAGCTTCCGCAAGTAAGATGTCCCGAGCAATATGTACGGATTCACATACTGATGGGATACCGTTTAATCCGTGTTTCTCAGAAAACTTCCCTTCATGTACACATCCTTTATTAATAAGTGTGTTCTCTTCACAGTGTGCAACAACTGCCATATTTAATTTCGATGCACGCTTCATTGCAGCTAACATCATGCTTGCATCTTGCACGCCTACGCCATCATCAGTGAAAGCAAACGCTCCAAGTTCTTTTAACGTTTCAAAATCGGTCATTTCAGAACCTGCTTGACGTACTGTAATTGCTCCATATGGTAATACATTTACATGTGCTTTTTCTTTAATACGCTTTTGCAGGTCTTCCATATGTTCTTTACAATCTGGTACTGGGCGTGTGTTTGGCATTGCGCAAATTGTAGTAAATCCACCTTTTGCTGCTGCAAGTGTTCCTGTTTCAATTGTTTCTTTATGTTCACCACCTGGTTCACGAAGATGAACGTGTACATCTACTAATCCAGGTGCGATTAACTTTCCATTTACATCGATTACTTCAGCATTATCTGCCGTAATATTTTCTGCTACCTTCGCAATTTTACCGTCTTGTACGAGAAGATCTGTTGCTACGATTGTTCCTTCTGCATTCATATAACGACCATTTTTAAACAAATAATTCATGTTTCATTCCTCCTAATACATTTGGTAATGCGCGTTTTAGTACAGCCATTCTTACGTAGACCCCGTTTTCCATTTGCTTGAATATGCGTGAGCGTTCACACTCGACAAGTTCACTCGCAATTTCAACATCACGGTTTACAGGGGCTGGATGCATAATAATGCTTCCTTCTTTCATACGTTTTTCTCTTTCAACTGTTAACCCATGTTGCTCGTGATACTCTTTCATAATGTCTGTTTCATAATGGTCATGACGCTCATGTTGTACACGAAGTAACATCATCACATCCACTTCTGGAACAAGTTCATCTAAACTCTTGTACGTTCCAAATGTGTTCTCTTCATCTTTCCACTCTTCTGGGCTTGCAAAGTAAATTGTCGCGCCCAGTTTCGTTAATGCTTCTGCATTAGAACGTGCTACTCGGCTATGACGAACATCCCCAACTATTGCAATCTTCAAACCTTCAAATCTTCCAAACTCTTGTTTAATTGTTAGAAGATCGAGTAGACATTGCGTTGGATGATTTCCACATCCATCTCCAGCGTTCAAGATTGGGATATTCACCTGATCTTTTAATTCATCGAAGTAACGATCTTGCTCATGGCGGATGACTACCGCTTTTGTTCCGATTGATTCTAGTGTTCTTATCGTATCGTATAAAGTTTCTCCTTTTTGTACGCTAGATGCATCTGCGGAAAAGTCTAATACTTCAAGTCCTAATCTCTTCTCAGCAACTTCAAAGCTAAATCTCGTCCTCGTACTATTCTCAAAGAACAAGTTCGCAACAAATGTTTGCTCTGTCGTTTTTCTCTCTTTTCCATTCGCGAAATCTTCTGCGTCTTTTAGGATTTCTGAAATTTCTTGTTCCGATAATTCACTCATCGTTAACAAATGGCTCATCGTCATCCCTCATCTTTCTGTTTTTTATGATAACACCATTGAATTTATATAACAATAACTGTATAAAAATACCCTAGTCTTTGAGACTAGGGTGCGTTAAAGTAGCCACCCTTTTCTATCTCACAGGACTGAATTAAAAGGTTATTTTTATGAAGCAATCTGCTTAGATTGTTTTGTTTTATTTGTTTGTTTTGTCTCTGGTAGTAGTAGATTTAATAGTACACCTACAATTGCTGCTAACGCCATTCCTTCTACTTGGAACGATTCACCTACGTGCAGTACCGCTCCGCCAATACCGATTACTAGTATAACTGATGCAATCATTAAGTTTCGTTTGTCACCTAAGTCTGTTTTATCGTCTACCATCATACGTAAACCACTTGATGCGATTACACCGAAGAGTAAGATTGATACACCACCCATAACTGGTGTTGGAATCGAATGAATCAGTGCTGAAATCTTCCCGATAAATCCAAACATGATTGCGAACACTGCTGAACCGATGAATAAGTATACACTGTATGCTCTCGTAATTGCTAGCACACCGATGTTTTCACCGTACGTTGTATTCGGTGGTCCTCCTATTAGTGATGCGATCAATGTTGCTATCCCATCACCGAAGATTGAACGATGTAAACCTGGTTTTTCAATTAAATCTCTTTTAATAACATTTCCAAGTACAATTTGATGTCCGATATGTTCTGAAATTGTTACAAGTGCAACTGGCACCATTAAGAGTACAATTTTCCATGAAAACTCCGGAGTATATATTACAAACGGTACTGTGAAGTCTGGTATGACAAACCATTTTGCCTCAGCTACTGGCTTTAAATCTACTAGCCCTTGGAAGTAAGCGAATATATACCCGCCGATGATTCCAAGTAGCACTGGTATGATACTGAAAAATCCTCTCCCGAATATGGAGCAAATGATTGTAATTGCTAATGTTACTAATGCTACTGAAAAGTGTGTAATGCTATACTTACCATCCGCACCGTTCATCGCCATGTTCACTGCTGTATGTGCTAAAGATAAACCGATTACCATTACGACTGGCCCAACTACGATTGGCGGAAGTAATTTCATAATCCATTCTGACCCAGATTTCTTAATTCCGAGTGAGATTAAGATGTAAACAAGTCCCGCAAGCATTCCTCCAAGCATCGCTGCTCCAGGTCCACCTGCTGTTTTCGCTGTAATAATTGGTGCAATAAAGGCGAATGATGATCCTAAATATGCTGGTACTTGACCTTTCGTTATTAGAAGAAACGCTAGCGTTCCTAATCCACTTGATATTAAAGCTACTGATGGATTCAGTCCTGTTAAAAACGGAACAAGCACTGTTGATCCAAACATCGCGAACAAATGTTGTATACTTAATAATAACCATTTTCCCGGTTTCGGTACTTCATGAATATCTAACACTGGCTTTTTCTCCATTGTTACATCCTCCTTCAGTTTTAATTTTTGCAATAAAAAAACTCTTTGTGCCTGTGCACAAAGAGTCCTACACTTTCGTATGCCAAATTTGACATATGAAAGCCAAGACCCTTTGGCAGCCTCACAGGACTACATTTAAAAGGGCTTTACTTATCGTATATGCTTACTCGATCTTGTTGATCTGTCTCTTGCAAATCAACTTCGATACGCTCTTCACTAGATGTTGGAATGTTCTTTCCTACATAATCAGCGCGAATTGGTAATTCACGATGACCTCTATCAACAAGAACAGCCAATTGGATTTGTGATGGTCTACCTAAATCCATAAGAGCATCCATTGCTGCTCGAACTGTTCTACCTGTATATAACACATCATCCACAAGGATAACTTTTTTCTTCGTAATATCTACAGGAATATCAGAACCTTTTACAAGTGGTTCTTTATGTTTCGATTGTAGTGTTAAATCATCACGATATAACGTAATATCTAACTCTCCTACTTCCATCTCTTTTCCTTCAATTTGACCAATTCGTTCTGCCAAACGTTGTGCAATAAAAATTCCACGTGTTTTTATTCCGACAAGAACACAATTATCGACACCTTTATTTCGTTCCACGATTTCATGACTAATTCGTGTTAAAGCGCGGCGAATCATTTGGTCATCTAAAACGACAGCTTTCTCTTGCATGCTCTACACCTCCAAGCTTTTTTTCTTGCGTGAGAGTAATGGTATAAAAAAAGTCCTCTCAGCGTGCGCGAGAGGACTTTTGAAAAAAGGGTACAACATACCCTAAGTATTTCAAACCGTTACCTTCTCAACCTCACGGGGCTGTGTTAAAGGATCATTATTTAACTGTTGTCAGTATCTCAGTTTTCTTATGATTTGTCAATACTATTTCCGTAAAACATTTAGCGCTTCTTCAAACACTTCTGGAATCGGTGCCTCAAACTCAATATATTCACCAGTACGAGGGTGATCGAAACCTAAAATCCCTGCATGAAGTGCTTGTCCATTCATATCTAATGTTTTCTTCGGACCATACTTTGGATCTCCTGCAAGTGGATAACCAATATATTTCATATGAACACGAATTTGGTGTGTACGTCCCGTTTCTAAGCGGCATTCTACAAGTGTGAAATCCTTAAATCGCTCTAACACTTGGAAATGTGTAACTGCATTCTTACCATTTTCATCAACAGTCATACTTTGACGTTCTTTTTTATCACGACCAATTGGAGCGTCAATTATTCCTTTATCATGTGGAATTACACCATGTACAATCGCTTTATAACGTCTTGTTACCGTTTTTGCTACAAGTTGATTTACAAGTGATTCATGCGCCATATCATTTTTAGCAACCATTAATAATCCAGATGTATCCTTATCAATACGGTGTACTATACCAGGACGCATTACACCGTTAATACCTGATAGGTCTGTACAATGATGCATAAGTCCGTTTACAAGCGTACCCTTCGTATGCCCTGGTGCTGGATGTACTACCATGCCACGCGGCTTATTTACAACTAGTACATCGGCATCTTCATAATAAACTTCTAAATTCATATCTTCCGGTTGAATATCTAACTCTTCTGGCTCGGGAATTGTTACTGTAATTTCATCATTTCCTTTTACTTTATAATTCCCTTTAACTGATTTCCCATTTACTGTCACAACAGCATCTTTAATCCATTGCTGCACTTGTGAACGTGACCATTCACTGTTTATTTCTGCAACGAATTTATCAATTCGCTCGCTTTTTTGTTCTTCTGCAACTGTTACTTGTACTACTTCACTCATTCAATTACTCCTTCGCTTTCTTTCCTTCTAATACTGTTTGAATAATAATTAATACAACTCCAATACATAATGCTGAGTCAGCTATATTGAATACCGGATAGTTGTACGAGAAAATATACACGTGAATGAAATCCACTACTTCTTGTCTAAATACACGATCAATAAAATTGCCAATTGCTCCGCCTAAAATTAGACCTAATGAAATACCTAGAAGCTTGTCCGTTTTCGCATATTTTTTCATATAAAATACGATAAATGCTACGAAAATGACTGTAATAATGTAGAAAAACCACATTTTATTTTCTAAAATACCCCAGGCAGCTCCTCTATTTCGATGAGATGTTATGTATAATACATTATCGATAATCGGAATGCTCGTCCCCAATTCCATGTTCTTTACAATTAGCCACTTCGATATTTGATCGATGGCAATGACAAATAACGCTATTACATAATATATCATTTTCATTTCCCCCACAAAGACAGTGTACCTCAAAATTTTAGCATAGCTGCTACCTTTTCACAATGAACCTTTGTAGAAGAATAAAATAAATTAAAAAAAGGTAACATAATATCGTTGTGCGTATTTCATACATTTACCTTTTCATAGAAAAATTCATGAATAGTACGAGCAGTCGGCATTGTTTTCATTTGTTTTGTAGAAATCGCTCTTCCAGTTTCTTCACAAATACCGTACATATCTATTTCCATTTTAAACAATGCACGTTCTACATCTTTTAAATCCTCTTTTATATCATGTAATAGCAATTTTTTCTTTGTCTCTTCCTTTATTTCGTATCCAAGTTCTTGCCCAAATTCCATATAGTATGTGTGCATTACTTCTTTCGCCAATCTATCTTGCAACTCTTTTCTCATCAATTGCAATTCTTCTTTTATTTCCATATAAATTTCATTCACGTGTACATTCCTCCCAGCTGCAATGTACAATTAGTGTGTCCGAAATTTCCACGCTTACCTCACACACATTTTTCCTTCATAGGAAAGAGAGTGAAAGTTATTTCGATATATCATCAACAAAAAACTGACTGCTATTATGAGCAGTCAGCTTTTTTTCATTATTTTACATAATTTTCTTTAACAACCGTTGCACAACGCTCACATAATGTTTCATGTTCTGCATCTTTACCAATTGTTTCTGAAACAACCCAACAACGTTCACACGTCTCACCTGTCGCCTGTGCTACAACTACAGCTGTATGCTCATACTTTGGTGCTTCTGTTGGCGCTTCTTCAATTGTACCACCAAGTTTATACTCAGAGACGATGAATAATTGCTTTAAGTCTTCGCTAATAGACTCTAACATTGCCTTCATTTCTGCAGTCGGATATAGCGTAATGCTCGCATTTAATGACTTACCAATTACTTTCTCATTACGAGCTACTTCTAACGCTTTTAAAACGTCATCACGTAATGTCATAAATGCATCCCATTTTGCTCTTAACGCTTCTGAACCCTCTACTTCTGTAGCTTCTGGCATATTAGTTAACTGTACGCTTTCTTCTTCTGCACCAGGAACATATGGCCATACTTCATCAGCTGTATGAGGTAAGATTGGCGTTACAAGTTTCGTTAATGCAACAAGAACATCATATAATACAGTTTGAATTGCACGACGATCCGCGTGATCTGCACCTTCAATGTATAAAATGTCTTTTGCAAAGTCTAAGTAGAATGAACTTAGATCAATTGTACAGAAGTTGTGAATTGCATGATATACAGCAGCAAAGTCATATGTTTCATATGCATCTTTTACTTTTGTAATTAAGTCATTTAACTTCACTAACATGTAACGATCTACTTCACGAAGTTCAGCTACCGCTACTGTATTTTCACTTGGATTAAAATCATCTAAGTTTCCTAATAAGAAACGGAATGTGTTACGGATTTTACGATACACTTCTGCTACTTGTTTTAAAATATCATCTGAAATACGTACATCAGATTGATAGTCAACAGAAGATACCCATAAGCGTAAAATGTCTCCGCCTAATTGATCCATAATTTTCTTCGGTACGACGATGTTTCCAATCGACTTACTCATTTTACGTCCTTCACCATCTAGTACGAAACCATGGCTTAGTACGCCTTTATATGGAGCTTTACCAGTTACAGCAACTGCTGTTGATAATGAAGAGTTAAACCAACCACGATACTGGTCAGATCCTTCTAAATATAAATCAGCTGGACGTTGTAAGTCTTCGCGCTCTTCTAATACCGCTTGGTGAGAAGAACCTGAATCGAACCATACATCCATGATGTCTGTTTCTTTACGGAATTCACCATTTGGGCTACCTGTATGTGTAAATCCTTCTGGTAATAAATCTTTCGCTTCACGCTCGAACCATACGTTAGAACCGTGCTCACGGAATAAATCTGCTACATGATTAATTGTTTCATCTGTAATAATTGGATCACCATTTTCTGCATAGAATACAGGAATTGGCACACCCCATGCACGCTGACGAGAAATACACCAGTCACCACGGTCACGAACCATATTATGAAGACGAGTTTCTCCCCATGCTGGTACCCATTTTGTTTCCGCAACAGCTTCTAATAATTCTTTACGGAACGCTTCAATAGATGCAAACCACTGCGCTGTCGCACGGAAAATAATTGGTTTTTTCGTTCTCCAATCATGTGGGTATGAATGCGTAATGAATGTTAGTTTCAGTAACGCGCCTACTTCTTCTAATTTTTCCGTAATTGGCTTGTTAGCTTTATCATAGAATAAGCCTTCAAATCCAGGTGCTTCATTTGTTAATACACCTTTATCATCAACTGGGCAAAGTACTTCTAAGCCATACTTTTTACCAACAACGAAGTCATCTTCCCCGTGTCCTGGTGCTGTATGAACACAACCTGTACCTGCATCTGTTGTTACGTGCTCTCCTAGCATAACTAATGAGTCACGATCGTAGAATGGATGTTTTGCAACTGTATACTCAAGTTCGCTACCTTTTACCGTTTTCACAACTTCAGCATTTTCCCACTCTAACGTTTTTGCAACTGTCTCAAATAGTTCAGAAGCGATGATATATTTCTCATCATTTACTTTCACAATAGCATATTCAAGTTCTGGGTGAACAGAAATACCTAAGTTTGCAGGTAACGTCCAAGGCGTTGTTGTCCAAATAATGTATTTCTCATCACCTTCTAATACGTTCTTTCCATCTTTTACAGGGAATGCTACGTAAATAGATGCTGATTTTTTATCTTGATATTCAATTTCAGCTTCTGCTAAAGCTGATTCACTTGTTGGAGACCAGTAAACTGGTTTTTGTCCTTTATAGATATAACCTTTTTTCGCCATGTCACCAAACACTTTAATTTGTTGTGCTTCATAAGCTGGCTCTAAAGTAATATATGGATTATCCCAATCTGCACGTACACCTAAACGCTTAAATTGTTCACGTTGACGTTCCACTTGCTCATATGCATACTCTGCACATAACTTACGGAACTCAGCAACTGTCATTTCTTTACGCTTTACACCTTTATTTGTTAAAGCTTGCTCAATTGGTAAACCGTGTGTATCCCAACCTGGTACATATGGTGCACAGTATCCAGTCATTGATTTAAAACGAACAATAAAGTCTTTTAACACTTTATTTAGTGCGTGTCCCATATGGATGTCACCATTTGCATATGGAGGTCCATCATGTAGTACAAATAAAGGACGGCCTTTCGTATGTTCTTGTACCTTTTCATAAATATTCATTTCAGCCCATTTTTCTTGCATTGCAGGCTCACGTTTCGGTAAATTCCCACGCATCGGGAATTCTGTTTTTGGCATTAGTAATGTATTTTTGTACTCCATGCTCAATTCCTCCTTAAATATATAAACGACAGACCTTAAAAAAGGGAATAAAAAAGAGACCTCTCATCCCCAAAAAGGGACGAGAAAGTCTCCCGCGGTACCACCCTAGTAGACCATATACAAATGCATAAGGTCCTCTTTATATTCTTAACGCGAATATACGCCTACGCTTACTAAATTTGTTCAGCGCGGAACTCCAGGGTGATATTCCCATTATCTCCTTATCCTGAGCTTACACCATCCTCAGTTCGCTATATAAGGTATGAAAAAGGTACTTATCCCTATCTTCGTTTTTCTTAATAAATATGCTGTTTAAAATTATATGTAATAATGAGAAAAACGTCAAGCTTACACTGTTTCTTCTTTTTTCAACAGTTCGTCCACTTCGTCTTCTAATTCAATTAGTTTATCCCAATCATCGTTGTTTAACATTTCAAGTTGTGTTTCTAATAACATACGGAAACGAGTTCGGAATACTTTCGCTTGTTTCTTCAACTCTTCAATATCAAAAGCAACTTTTCTTGATTTCACTAACGCTTCATTAATGATACGATCTGCATTTTTTTCTGCTTCACGTACAATTAATTTTGCTTCTTTTTGTGCATTACGCTTCACTTCTTCAGCAGCTTCTTGTGCGACAATGATAGATTTGTTCAGCGTATCTTCAATATTAGAAAAATGATCTAACTTTCCTTCTAATTGTGCAACCTTTTCTTCTAAAGCTTTTTTCTCACGAATGACTAATTCATAATCTTTGATGATTTGATCAAGAAACTCATTTACTTGATCTTCATCGTAGCCACGAAACCCGCGACCAAATTCTTTGTTATGAATATCTAATGGTGTTAACGGCACAACGCCACCTCCAAGTAGTTATCTAAATTTCCTCTTTCAATTATATCTTTTCTTCGACAAAATAAGAGAATTTCCTTCTAAAAAACCAATCATTTTAGTATACCATACAAAACTCTCCATTTGTCGCGCTTCGTTTTACCTTCTACAGAAAATAATTTACTTCGTCCATACCCTCTAACCGAGAAAACATCCCCTGGAAAACATTCATACGAAGTTTGCTCTACTGTTTTCCAATTGACTTTTACTAAGCCACCTTTTATAAGAGGCTGTACCTTCTGCCTAGATATATGTAGCATTTCAGCTAATAAAACATCTAGACGAAGTGACGAAACAGTCCCAGATTTTTCTCCCCATTTTTCACCTACACGCAAAATTTTCTCTACTTGTATAGGAGAGAGTGTGACTTTCATTTTCCCTATTGATTGTAAGTTCATTTCAATATACGATACAACTTCTTTGGCAACTGCAATTTGGGCACGGTCTTCTTGAAGCAAAATATCACCACATTTTTCCCTTGTTAAACCAAGCGACATGAATGCACCTAATATTTGCCTATGTTCTAGCGTAAAAAACTTGGAAGGATAGTCAATTTCTAATACTTCTACTTGAAATTCCTCTTCATTTAATTCTAGATAATCTGGATAAATTAGTGCTCTTTTCCGTTCGGCTTCAGGCATCGCACCATCAAACCGTACAGCTACATCTCCTTGCCCTATTACCATAGAAACAATTTGTTGCTGTCTTGGATCAAGAAAATCTGTTAACTTGACTTGATGGTACTCAGCAGCCTGTTTCCACTCTAATACTTTATCCACAAAGACCTCTTCATCAGGTCTAAAATGCTCATAGATGCTCATGTATTTAACCTCACACTATAAAAAATAGTTGAATAAACTCACTAAACCACCTCTAGCAAGTTTCAAGGCAACAATAGCAACAAGTGGAGAAATATCAATCATACCAAATGGTGGAATAAACCTCCTAAACGGCTCTAAATACGGTTCGCAAATACGCGCAAGAAAATCTCCAAAAGCTGATTCCTTTGCGCCAGGAAACCATGATAGGAGAATGTAAATAATTAGTGCCCACGAGTAAATCTCGATAGCAGTAAGTAACACTGTTAAAACTGTTGTCATGGCGTATTACCACCTCTTTATATTTGTCTCTTCTTCTTCACCGAATAACTCTGAAATCGCACCAACGATATCAACATTTTCAGGTGTACACATAAATGTTTTCGGGCTTATTTTTTGAATATCCCCGCCTATAGCGTATACAGTACCACTTAAAAAGTCAACGATACGTACAGCTTGATCTGTAGACATTCTTTGCAAATTAATTACAACAGCTCGTCTACCTTTTAAGTGATCCGAAATGCCTTGCGCTTCCGAATATGTACGTGGTTCTAGTAAAACAACTTTTGAAGATTGCTTCGCTGTTTCAATACTCACTACATTTTGCTTCGGTTGCACTTTCGCAAACGGAACATCTTGTTGTTCTGGGGGATCTTGTTGCTTTTTCATGTCTGTTTGCTCCTTTTCATAACTATATTGAGCTGCTTCTTTTTCTTCCGGTGTGTCAAAAAAGAAGTATTTTACTTTTGACCAACTCATAATAACTTTCTCCTTCCTCCTACGCTTTTCCTACTAAAACCGTTCCCAAACGAATATATGTAGCGCCTTCCTCAATTGCAATCGTGTAATCATTTGACATTCCCATTGATAATTCTTTACATGGTGCATGTAATAATTCTAGCTCCTGCACCTCTGTTTGTAGCATGCGCAATTCCTTAAAGCAGCGACGAATCTCTTCCTCTTCTCCTGTAAACGGAGCCATTGTCATTAATCCTACCACTTCAATCTTATCCAATTCTTGCAAACTTTGAATAAAAGAAATTGTTTCTTCTATCGCCAATCCTTGCTTTGATTCTTCAGATGATGTTTTCACTTGAATAAAGCATTTAACTTTCTTATCAGCACGTTTTTGAATTTCTTTTGCAAGCGAAAGACGATCTAATGAATGTAAATAATCAATCTCATTAATGATTTCTTTTACTTTTCTCGTTTGCAATGATCCAATAAAATGCCAATTCACTTTTGAACCGAAATGCTCGTATTTTTGTAAGAAACCTTCATTTCTATTTTCACCTAAATCAATAATTCCTGTTTCAATTACTTCGCTTGTTTTTTCAATCCCTACAGTTTTTGTAACTGCAACGAGCTTAATATCTTTCATCGAACGTCCAGCTCGTACACAAGATTCTTTAATTACTTCGTTTACATCTGCTAAATTCCCTTGCACTGTCACTTACTTCACTCCTCCTTAAAACCTATGAAACTCAACATTCTCCCCGTCTTACCTTGATCACGACGATGAGAGAAAAATAATTGTTCTTCACAGCTTGTACAAAGAGATGACATTACAATATGTTCTTCTTTTATGCCTGCTTGTACACATAAAATACGATTAACTTCTTTTAAATTAATTGCATACTGACCATCAGAAATTACTTTATGAGGAACAGATCCGTTTACTACTTGCTGTGCTGCTGTTAATACACGATCATCAACAACATAACAACATGATCCGATTGCAGGACCAATTGCGACATGAATTTCATCACTTGAAACACCTTCTGCATTCCACTTTTGAATCATTTCTTTCGCAATCTCTGTTACAGTCCCTTTCCACCCAGCATGCGCAAGTCCTATCATATCATGTGATGGTGCATAAAAATAGAGCGGAACACAATCAGCGTAACAAGATGTTAAGAGAACATCTTTGTTAGTCGTATAAATGCCATCCGTTTTTGGAATACCGTCTTCATATGAATAAACGCCTTTCCCTTTTTCTTGCAGTCCTACTTTCTCAACATGATGGTCATGAACTTGTTCAGAGCAAATCCATTTTTCTAATGGTTTTTGTAACTTATTAGCTAAAATGCGTCTGTTTTCATGAACATTCTCCACGATATCATTCACATGTAATCCTAAATTCATCGCATGAAAGGAGCCTGTACTTACTCCACCATCTTTTGTCGTAAATCCAACAGTAATGTTTCCAAGTTCTTTCCACGCTTGTAAATACAGTATACCGTCCGCATATTTAAATGGTTCTCTCATAAAGCGACTCCTTTTAATTAAAATAACAGAAAAAAGTATGGTACTTCCTGTCTATTTTACCATACTTTTATTTTTTCATAATGACAACAGAAAAAAAAGAGGAATTTGTAATATTCTTTATGAAATTGTCGGTGTTTGTATTGATTCTGTTACAGAATTAACATGATCTACTTTTACAAGTATGACATCTTCTCCAATTTTCATAATTTGCTCCCAAGGAATCACAAATTCTACTTCCTTCCCAAAGAGTCCAAGCATTCGTGCCTGCTTAGAAATAATAACCGCCCTAATCTTTCCTGTGTCTATATCAATATCAATATCTCCAATATTCCCAAGCCTCTTTCCATCTGAAACATTTACAACATCCTTCATTTGAAACTCCGAAATCCGTATCATATTCATCCTCTCCCTTATATCATGAATCGTAAGTACGCTCTCAAATAAAGTGAAACCTTAATCAGTGAGATTATCCCCATCCCTACTGATTATTAACCCATGCCAATCGGACTTTTACGGGCAGTCCCGCTTTCATCTAACTTTTTACTTCAGCCTAATTTCGAAGCGGATAAACAGTATATAACCGCTACTAATAGAACATCCATTTTATTTTCATTATATGAACCTACCCAATCTACTATGAGCGCAAAATATTATATATAAAAAAGACCTCACCATAACTGGTGAGGACCTTATCCTTGAATCGTCTTATTCATTTGCTTAATAGCAGACTTCTCCAAACGTGATACTTGCGCTTGAGAAATCCCAATTTCTTCGGCAACTTCCATCTGTGTCTTTCCTTGAAAGAAACGTTTTCGAATAATCATTTTTTCACGATCATTTAAACGCTTCATTCCTTCTTTCAACGCCAGTTCTTCAACCCACTGCTCGTCCTTTTGTTTTTCATCCTTTAATTGATCCATAACAAAGATAGGATCTCCTCCATCGTTATAAATCGGTTCAAATAATGAAACCGGATCTTGAATCGCATCTAGTGCAAAAACAATCTCTTCATGTGTCACTTCAAGAACTTTCGCAATATCCATTGCTGTTGGTTCTTTTGAATTTTCAGCAATCAATTTTTCTCTTACTTGCAACGCTTTATACGCAATATCTCGTAATGAGCGAGATACACGAATTGGATTGTTATCACGCAAATATCTGCGTATTTCTCCAATAATCATCGGCACAGCATACGTTGAAAACTTTACATTTTGGCCTAAATCAAAGTTATCAATGGATTTCATAAGTCCAATGCAACCAACTTGAAATAAATCATCAACATATTCTCCTCTGTTATTAAATCTTTGGATGACGCTCAGTACAAGACGTAAGTTTCCATTCACTAATTTCTCTCTGGCGCTTATCTCTCCACTTTGCATTTCACGAAATAATTTACGCATCTCTTCATTTTTTAGTACTGGAAGTTTAGCTGTATCAACACCGCAAATTTCTACTTTGTTTCTCGTCAAAGTGTTCCCTCCTATCGGGAGTTGCTGTACAGTGTAAAGTATTTCCTTTGAAGGGGATTTTATGCATACGGTTTTTCCATCATTTTTTACAAATATCATATTTCCTCATGCACAAAAAAGAATAAGACCAGTCTAGATACCGACTGGTCTTATTCTTCACACCATTTTATTAAATTCTTTTCGTAATCTTTTTATAATTCTTTTTTCCAAACGAGAAATATAAGACTGTGAAATTCCAAGCATATCAGCCACATCTTTTTGTGTCTTCTCTTCGCCACCAGCGAGTCCAAACCGAAGCTCCATAATTTGTTTTTCACGGTCATTTAATTGATGCAATGCTTTCATTAAAAGATGCCGATCTACAGTAGCTTCTAAATCTTTTGTAATAATGTCATCATCTGTACCTAAAACATCTGATAGTAACAGTTCATTTCCGTCCCAATCAATGTTAAGCGGTTCATCAAAAGAAACTTCCGAACGATTTTTATTATTTCGACGCAAATGCATTAAAATTTCATTTTCTATACAACGAGATGCATATGTTGCTAATTTAATTTTCTTTTCTGGATTAAATGTATTCACTGCCTTAATAAGACCAATTGTTCCTATACTAATCAAATCCTCAATATTGATCCCTGTATTTTCAAATTTTCTTGCTATATATACAACAAGCCTTAGGTTACGTTCAATAAGCATCGACCTCGCAGCTTGATCTCCATTTGGCAATTTATTCAAAAGAACTGCCTCTTCTTCTTTCGTTAACGGCGGTGGCAACGCTTCACTTCCACCAATATAATAAATTTCATCGGTCTTAATTCCTAATTTCAGCAATACTTTATACCAAAGGTATACCAAATAAAATTTAAATTTCACCATATTATCCCGCCTCTCATAATTAAGCAATTACCATCTTTTGCGAAATCAACATTTTCGGATGTACAATGCATTGATACTCTCCATTAGTAGATAATTGTTGTGTATTTAATCCAATCAGTACTTTGTTTACAACAACCGAACTACCTTCATGATAAACTCGCACACAATCTGGCTTAATTGCCCATAAAAATTGATTCTCTACTCCTACTGCTCGGAAAGGAATTAAACGTAGTTTCGTCGCCCATCCAGAATCATTTTCTGGTATTTGAGGAATTTCTGTTTTGGAATAAATTTGTTCTGTTAACCAAGCTGGCAAACAATATTCTAATGATGAAATATGCATAATCATAACGGGTGTTTTCGTTAACGGGTCATAAAGTTGGTTCCCACTATCAATTAGACCTGCTAATTCTAGTTCCTCTCCAGCTAATTGAATTTCCACTTTCACGATTTGATCATAGTGTATCTTTGTGACCTCTACGCTTTCTATACGCTTTTTAGAAAAATAATAAATTACTGGAAAACCAAAAATAACAAATACCCAACTAATTGGATCACCGTAAGAAACTGATTTAGATTGAACTAATCCATTTACCATTTCGTTCGTTTGCAAAAAGTAATGCGTTCCAATTAATCCTCCACCAACCATAAAGGTTACAAAATAGAAAGTAAAAACAGTTTGTGTATAATTTCTAAATGTCGAAAACCCAAATGCTGTATACACAATAAGTAACGAGTACAATAGTTTCATAATTGGATGTGTCATCATAGAAGCAAAAGGCGTAAAGGCGAAAATAACAATAGTTGAACCTATAAATGCCCCTAACACAAGCCTCCATCTTTTGATTCTCTTTTTTAACACGGTGGCTGTTAATAAAAGTAAAAGAAAATCAATGCAGGCGTTTAACAACCAAACGATGTCGGCGTAAACAACCAAACAATTCACCTCTTTTTTTAAGTTGAGACTAGTATAATGCATATCCAATAGGAAAGTGTGTCAATTGGTGGAGGGATTTTTTTGTTATTTTGTGATTTCTAGACATAATCTGTCGGTAAAAAATAAAAGTGTATTTTTCATAGAATAATATAAATTTTTTACTTGTATACATAATAATTGAATTATATATATACAAAGTTTATCTTGCTATTTGCGGGCAGTAAGACCCTGCCTCAAAATTCAGCTATAAAAAAGTACAGAAGTTAAGTGGGCGTCGGGCTAACAATCATTTTTGGATGAACACCCCCGACTAATTAAAGTTTCAATTTATTTATCACAGCTTATGGTTTAAAAATAGGACTGGGCTCTCCATATGCAAAATAATAAAAAAAGATCTGCTTAGCAGATCTTTTCCATTTAGACAACAAAAAAAAGGAGCATGAAAGCTCCTTTTTTTTATCGTCTACGACGGTTACGTAAGAATGCTGGAATATCGATGTCATCTGAATCAGTATGACGATCATGCACAACCGGCTCTTCACGTTTCATTTCACGCTTAACTTCACGTTGTTTTGAAGGTTGAGCTACTGGTTGTTGTTGCTGTTGCGTGTGATTCGCAGTCGGACGGATAATTGGTTTTGGTGGTTGTGTCGAAGCACTATCATCAAAACCAGTTGCAATTACAGTGACAACGATATCATCTTTTAATCCTTCATTAATAACAGAACCGAAGATCATATTTACTTCTGGATCCGAAGCTGAAGCTACAATGTCTGCTGCTTCTTGTACTTCATATAAACTTAAGTTTGCGCCGCCCGTAATGTTCATAATAACACCTTGAGCTCCATCAATAGATGTTTCTAGTAATGGACTAGAAATCGCTTTTTTCGCAGCTTCAGCAGCACGATTTTCACCATTACCAGAACCGATACCCATTAAAGCAGAACCTCTATTAGACATAATTGTTTTTACGTCTGCAAAGTCTAAGTTAATTAGACCTGGTGTAGCAATTAAATCAGAAATACCTTGAACACCTTGACGTAATACGTTATCTGCTTCACGGAACGCTTCTAACATTGGCGTATTTTTATCAACAATCTCTAATAAGCGATCATTTGGAATTACGATAAGTGTATCTACATTTTCTTTAAATGACGCAATACCAGATGCAGCTTGAGTTGCACGCTTACGCCCTTCAAATGTAAATGGACGTGTTACAACACCAACTGTTAACGCGCCTAGTTCTTTTGCAACTTGAGCAACAACTGGAGCTGCACCAGTTCCAGTTCCGCCGCCCATACCAGCAGTTACGAAGACCATATCCGCGCCACGAAGCGCTTCTTGAATCTGTTCTTTACTTTCTTCTGCAGCTTTTTTCCCTACTTCAGGGTTTGCGCCTGCACCAAGTCCACGCGTTAATTTTCCACCAATTTGCATTTTCGTTTCAGCTTTTGATAGATTTAATGCTTGTGCATCAGTATTCACAGCGATAAAGTCTACACCTTGTACACCGTGTTCAATCATACGGTTTACAGCATTGTTTCCGCCACCGCCGACACCGATAACTTTTATATTCGCTAATTGATCTTGAGTAGTATCAAACTCTAACATGTCGAAATCCCCCTAGAACCTCATTTTTCGTGTCCAATTTTAATCCCATAAATAACGGAATGCACGTTTTACTTTTGACATCATGCGGTCATCATTTTGATTAGTATTGTTTTGATTACGAGTTTTTTGTTTCGCAGGTTGCTGTTGTACCGGCATTGGTGCTGGTACTGGTTCAAAATGTTCTTGCTTTTCCTGCACATTTTTCCCACGTAATTTAGCTTTTTGATAAGAATGTTTAATTAATCCAACTCCACTTGTATATTGAGGCTCACGAACACCAATATAATCAGGAGTTGCTATACGAACATTTTCATGTAAAATATCGTATGCAAGATCAAGAACACCTGGCATAGAAGCTATCCCACCAGTTAGTACATATCCAGAAGCAGCTTGCTTTACTCCTAACTTATGCACTTCATCTTGAACAAACATTAAAATTTCCTCTACACGAGCCTCTATTATATCCGATAATTCCAACTGAGAATATTGTTCTGTTTGATCGCTTCCCATAATAGGAACCGTAAACATCTCTTCTTCAGATGCTGTATCATAAAAAGCATGTCCATATTTCAGCTTAATTTGATCTGCATTTTCTGTTGAAGTTTTCAGCCCAATCGCTATATCCTTCGTTATATGATCTCCACCTAATGGCAATACGCTCGTTGCTTGCAACTCTCCATCTTTAAAAATAGATAAGGTTGTAGATCCTCCACCCATATCAACAAGGGCTACCCCTCTATTTCTTTCATCCGAAGATAACGCAACTGTCGCTGCCGCTAAAGGTTGCAGACAAATATCAACAATTTCAAGACCTGCTTTTTCTACACAACGAAGTAGGTTATGTAGTAAAGTTCTCGAGCCTGTAATAAGTGTACCTTCCATTTCTAATCTTACACCGATCATCCCGCGTGGATCGTTAATCTCGTCAAGACCGTCTACAATGAACTGTCGAGGTACCACATCAATAAATTCACGTTCAGGAGCAATTGACACAACTTGCGCTGCATCTAGAACGCGTAAGACATCTTCATTCCCGATTTCACGATCTTCATTTGAAACAGCGACTACTCCGTGACACGGGAGCAACTGTACCTGGTTTGCATTGACACCTACTACAACTTGCTCAATGTGGATACCCACCATGCGCTCAGCTTGTTCAATTGCTTTTTTAATTGATCGAACAGTTTCATCTATATCAACTATCGATCCCTTTTTCAAACCATTTGATTTTACGTTTCCAACACCAATAATGTTTAAGCTATCATTAACCATTTCACCAATGATGACTTTAACATTGGATGTACCGATGTCAAGACTAACATATATTTCATTGCTGTTCATTCTTTGGCACCTCCTTCTTTATTTATACCATACAACTCAATATATGGAACAACAATCGCAACTTTACTATTTATAAGAAAAATATTCAACGTCTTTGTACGTTTCCCTTTTTTAACCCTATATTTTTCTTATTTTTATTTAACATTCATTTAAGAATATCGCAGTAACCTGTGAATAACTGCTCTATCTTGAAATAATTATATTTCAAGTGTAAAGATTACCGCCAAGTATAAGTCTACACTAAGATGTACTTGTAGAAAAGTGAAACTTGTACCAATCCTAGTATGAATCTAAGAAAATTTACATTTTTTTCATCAAATTAAGCATTCTTGCAAATTAGCATCCATATAAAAGAACGTTTGTTTCATTTCATACGTAATAACGCAGTAAAAACTATCATTCTATTCTTTCTTTTCTTCAGCACCTAGTTCCTTCGTATATGCACCCACTTCTAAGTCAATTAAAACCTTCTTACCAGGTTCAATTGTTTTTAAAATAAGTGGATAAGCTTCCATTCGCTTTGCGAAATTTTGAATAGTGGTGCTCACTTCATATCCTTCATTCATATATAAAGTAAGATGATCTTCATTTGCGTTCGTTGGTGTATAACGAATTTCAGAAATAGACCTTAAAATAGTTGGCGTTAATTTTTCTAGTTCTGCAATTAATTCCTTCATTTTTTCCTCTTTAAATGGTTCGAAAATTGGTGCTGCAACTGGAAGCTTTCCGTTCGGAAGTACATCGAGTGTTTTCCCATTTTCTAATAACGGTTGTAATTTCCCATCTTTGTTTATATAGCCAATTGTTAAATATTCTTCGATATGAACATCAATTTTGTTTGGGAAACGTTTTTTTACATTTACCTCTTTAATTTCTTTTCGTTTCGTTAAGTTTTCTTCTGCTTTATGTGCTGTTACTCGGAAATAACTCGTATCATATGTCACACCTGATTCCTTCATAACTTGTTCATCTGTCATATAATGATTTCCAAAGACACTTATCTTTTTTATATTACTAAGCGGAGACCGAAAATAAATTAAAAAGAGTACTAATAAAAATAAAATCGATATGTATAAAATTAACCGATGATTAACAGGTTTCTTATTTTTTTTATTTTGATTCTTTAATTTTGGTACACGATCTTGTAGTTTAATCACTTTACTATTTTTCATGTACGATCCCCCTATGTAACATAAAGAACGGCATGTTCCTCATGCCGTTCTTATCTTCTTATTATAACATAAATGATAATGAGCGGAACGAACAACCGTTATCTTCCAATTATTTCTACCTCTGTATGCATATCAACACCAAATTTATCTTTAATTGTACGCTTTACCAATGCGATTAAGTCTAATACGTCTTGCGCTGATGCCACACCAGTATTAACAATAAAATTCCCATGCATTTCAGAAATTTGAGCTCCACCTATCTTATAGCCACGAAGCCCTGATTTTTCTATTAAATCTCCTGCAAAATAGGGGACTGGATTTCGAAATATACTTCCTGCACAAGGGTGATTCCAAGGCTGCGTTTCACGGCGATACTCTTTATTCTTTTGCATGCTTCTTACAATTCCCTCGCGTTCGCCTACCTCCAATTGGAATTCAGCTTCCAAAACAATACCAGGGCGTTTCATTTGCAATACAGATGTGCGATAAGAAAAGCCCATTTCGGTATTCGTCAACCAATTAATTGTTCCATTGTCAAACAAAATACGAGCTTTCGTTAATACACTCGATATGTCGGACTTATGAGCGCCTGCATTCATATACACTGCACCGCCAACACTTCCTGGAATACCACTTGCAAATTCCAGGCCCGCTAATCCCTGTCGACTAAGTAAAGTTGACAATTTAATAAGGGGATATCCAGCACCGACTCTTACTCTATGTTTTTCGACTTCTAAATGGTCTAATCCTTCTCCTAAACGAATAACCACACCTTCTATACCTTGATCAGATACGAGAAGATTTGAACCACGACCAATTGCAGTCCACCCTGTCTTGTACTTCTTTACTAACTCTAGAGTCTTCTCAATACCAGTAACATGCTTTGGTACAATTAAAATATCAGCTGGTCCGCCTATTTTCATAGTTGTGTAACGCGCTAACGGTTCATTAACTAACACGCGACCAACATTTGCTTCTAAAAGCTCTTTTACTAATTGTTCCATAGACAATCTCCCCCATATCAAGTCTCCTTATTACAGTAATATGCAGGGCGTTCACCTAATGTTATTTTTTAATAAGCTTGTTCATTACTTCATATAGCTTATTTGCTGCATCTGGAATACCAAGTTGCTTAGTAGCCAGTTTCATATTTTGTAATGTTTGTGTATCCAATAAAATCTCATCAATGTCACGAATAAGCGTTTCAGATGTTAAATCTTTTTCAAGTAGCATTTTAGCTGCTCCTTTATCAACAACTGATCGTGCATTTTTTTCTTGATGGTTATTTGTTACGTACGGACTTGGAATTAATACACTCGGCTTTCCTAACGCTGTTAATTCTGCAAGCGTTGTAGCCCCTGCCCTTGAAACAACAAGGTCTACACCCGTCAGTACCTCTGGCATATTATGAATAAAAGGTTTAATAATAACATTATTCGGATTCCCTTTTTGTTTCACGGCTTCCATAACTTTATCATAATGTACTTCGCCTGTTACATATAATACTTCGTAACTTTTATTCCCAAATTGTTCAATCGCTTCTACAAAAGCATCGTTAATCGGTCTAGCCCCGCGGCTCCCACCAAAAATAAGCACGGATTTTTTAGAAAGGGATAGTCCTACCGAACGTTTTCCTTTCATTCCATTTTGGTCCATTACTTCTGATGCACGTGGATTACCTGTCATAACCACTTTTGACTGTGGAAAATGTTCTGCAGCTGCTTCAAAACAAACTGCAACTTTATCGACATAACGACTTAAAAATTTATTCGTTACACCAGGTACACTATTTTGTTCATGGACAATAGTCGGAATACCTAATTTAGCCGCAGCATATACAACTGGCCCACATACGTATCCACCCGTACCAATCACAATATCAGGGTTAAAACGACGAATATATCGTTTACTATCTTGAACACCTTTTAGGAAACGCATCACTGTTTTTACATTATCAAGAGATATTTTTCGTTTAAATCCACTTATAACAATAGATTGGAACGGAATACCCGCTTTCGGTACGATGGTACTCTCTAATCCATTCTCTGTACCAATGTATAAAAATCTTGCTTCAGGATTTAGTTTTTTTATTTCTCTAATTAAAGCAAGAGCTGGATAAATATGTCCTCCAGTACCCCCACCACTTACTAATACTCGCACTACTGATTCCTCCACTTCCCTGTTCTTATTCAATCGTATTTATTTCTATATACATATTGTATTTTCACACACACACGAAAAACCCTGTCTTTTAAACAGGGTTTAATAGCGAGAATGGCGACTTATATTCAATAATACACCTACTGCCATTAACATTAAGGTCAAACTTGATCCACCATAACTTAAAAATGGCAAAGTAATACCGGTAACAGGCATCAGTCCTGTTACAACACCAACATTAATCATTACTTGAATCGCAATCATCGCCACAATACCTACTGCTAAAAACGTACCATATAAATCTGGCGCTCCTAATGCTATACGAATCCCACGCCATAATAATAGACTAAATAATAATAACACAAATGAACCACCAATAAAACCTAATTCCTCGGATAAGATTGCAAATATAAAGTCTGTTTGTGGTTCAGGTAAATAGAGAAATTTTTGTCTACTTTGTCCAAGTCCAAGCCCAAATAAACCACCAGGTCCAATTGCGAGTAACGATTGGATAATTTGAAATCCACTTCCGAGCGGATCCGACCACGGATCTAAATATGATGTGATGCGTTTCATTCGATATGGCGCTGATGCAATTAACCCTACAAATCCCGCTGCACCAAGCAAACCAAACATTGCAAAGTGAAAGACCCTTGCTCCCGAAATAAATATCATAATAATACATGTCCCAATCATTACCGTTCCCGTACCAAGATCTGGCTGTAACATAATTATCCCAAAAGCAAGAAATACAAAACTAAGAGCCGGTAGTAAACCTCGTTTAAAAGATGTAATTAATTTTTGTCGTTCCGCTAAAAATTTTGCTAAGAAAATAATCATCGCGAATTTCATAAACTCTGACGGTTGGATAGAAAATGCCCCGATTCCAATCCAACTTCGCGCCCCTCCACGAACGAGACCTACTCCAGGAATAAGAACGAGAATAAGAAGAACGAAACAAACTAGTAAAATTACTTTTGAATACGTACGCCATACCCAATAATCAATTTTCATCAGAAAAAACATAGCTACTACCCCAAGACTTGCAAATAACAATTGTCTTTTTGCAAAAAAGAATGAATCCCCCATTTTATAAGAGGCCCAAACCGCACTCGCACTATAAACCATAATCATTCCGATTGTTAACAACGCAAGTGTAACGATGATGAGAATAAAATCAGGCGTTTTCTTCATTACCCATGAACACCACCTCTTTGGGCAGAACCTTTTGCCCTATGTAACAAAACATCAGTAGGTGTTAGCCTACTGATGTTTTGATTTACTTTATATAAGTTTATGCACAGCTTGTATAAAAATGTCTCCTCTTTCTTCAAATGTTTTAAATTGATCCCAGCTTGCACATGCTGGTGAAAGAAGAATAACATCACCATCGGTAGAATGAGCATAAGCCTTCACTACTGCATCATCTAAAGTTTCGACACTTTCAATTACATCTAATCCTGCTTTTTCTGCCGCTCTTACTAATTTTGGTGCAGTTTGTCCAAATGTCACAATCGCTTTGACATGTTTAAAATATGGAATTAAATCATCAAATTCATTACCACGATCAAGTCCACCAGCCAATAATACAATCGGTTGTGTAAATGCAGATAATGCTTTTTCTGTCGCTAGCATATTCGTCGCTTTTGAATCATTATAAAATTTACGATTATTAATCGTTGTTACATATTCTAAGCGATGTTTTACACCTGTAAAACTTTTTAACACAGCAGTAATTGCTTCATTAGAAACACCTAGTAATTTAGCAATACTCATTGCTGCTAAAATATTTTCTAAATTGTGCTTACCAGGTAAAACAATATCACTTACTTTAACTACTTTTTCGCCTTTAAAATAAAGAGCGTTATCTTTTATATACGCACCATCTTCAATTTCTTTCGTCGTCGAAAATAATACTTTCTGTCCTTTACTATATGCCGATAACGCCATGACATCTGCATCATCTGCGTTAATTATACTATAATCTGCTTCAGTTTGGTTTTTGAAAATATTCGCTTTCGCCAAACCATACTCTTTCTTCGTCCCGTGATAATCTAAATGCGCTTCAAATAAATTTAAAAAGGCTGCAATTTTTGGTTGGAACGATTCCACTCCCATCAATTGAAACGATGAAAGTTCCGTAACGACAACTTCATTTTCCTTCGCCAATTGTGCAACTTCACAAGCTACAGTACCTATATTCCCCGCAATAACTGGGTGCTTTTGTCCTTCTTTTAACATTTCAAACGTTAACATTGTCGTTGTTGTTTTACCGTTAGATCCCGTAATCCCAACAAACGGTGCTGCTGAAATGGAATATGCTAATTCAACCTCAGTTACAATTGGAATTTGTTTTTCTTTCGCCGCCACTAAGAGTGGATTAGAATATGGAATTCCTGGATTCTTTACGACAAGTGAAATGTTTCTCTCCAGCAATTCTAATGGATGCCCACCACACACAACATCCATTCCTTCCGCTTGTAACTCAGCTGCAAGCACATTACCCGCTAATGGTTTCCCATCATTTACAATGACGTTTGCCCCTAACTTTTTTAATAAAGTAGCTGCTGCATAACCACTTTTAGCAATACCTAATACAAGAACATTTTTATTTTGATATTCAGTTACAGTTTTCAATTACATCCACACCCCGATATAAATTCCTAGCACAGCTAATAAAAATCCTACAGACCAAAACGTTACAACAACGCGCCACTCTGACCAACCACATAATTCATAATGATGATGTAATGGACTCATTTTAAAGACACGCTTTCCTGTTGTTTTGAACGAAATAACTTGGATAATAACAGATAAAGTTTCCGCTACGAATACACCGCCAATAATAACGAGTAACAATTCTTGTTTTAACAAAATCGCTACAGCTGCGATAGCACCACCTAAAGCTAGAGAACCAGTATCCCCCATAAATACTTTCGCTGGATTCGCATTGAATACTAAAAAGCCAAGTACAGCTCCTACGACTGCCATACAGAAAATCGCTACCCCAAATTGTTCTTGAGCTACAGCAATAATACTAAATGCTCCGAATGCAATAGCAGCTGTTCCTGATAATAAACCATCTAAACCATCTGTTAAATTAACCGCATTTGATCCACCAATAAGCATAAATAATACGAGAACAAAATACGCCCAGCCTAATTCAAATTTAACATCAGTTCCTGGAATCATGATATACGTGTGAAATGCTTGCCCTTTTCCAATTAAAAAGAACGCAATAGCAATTACAAGCTGACCAATCAATTTTTGTTTTGATGTTAAACCAAGATTTCTTTTCTTTACTACTTTTATGTAGTCATCTAAAAATCCGATTAATCCGTACCCAAATGTAACTAATAATAACAATGATACTTCTGCACCTAAATTGTTAAATTTAATCGCCATAATAAGCGTAGTCACCATCATAGATACATATATGACAATACCACCCATCGTTGGTGTCCCTGATTTCTTTTGGTGTGACTTCGGTCCTTCGTCACGAATACTCTGTCCGAACTTTAACTTTCTTAAAAATGGAATAAATAATGGCGAAAGGGCAACAGAAATTAAAAATGCTACCCCAGCCGTTACTAATAAACCTTGTTCAAGCACATGTAGTCCTCCTCTCATGCTGTTACACTTCGTTGTTTAAACGCTCCGTGATTGCTTCTTTAGCAACTTCACGATCGTCAAAATGATGAACTTCTTTACCAATAATTTGATACGTTTCATGCCCTTTACCAGCAATAATAATAATATCTTCTGCTTTTACTTTCGAGATAGCGGAACGTATCGCTTCTTTTCGATCGACAATTACTTCATAATTATTCCCATTCACATCATTTACCATATCATCTAAAATGGCCTTCGGATCTTCACTTCTTGGATTATCTGATGTATAAATTGCATGAGTTGCATATTCGGTTGCGACACTTGCCATTATTGGTCTTTTCGTTCTATCTCTATCACCACCGCAACCAACGATACAATATACATCGCCTTTTGCAAACTGTTTTGCTGTTTTTAGTACGTTCTCTAAGCTATCAGGTGTATGCGCATAGTCAACAATAACTGTGTAATTTTGTCCACCATCTACAACTTCAAAACGTCCAGGAACGCCAGCAAGCTCTTTAATTACATCAATAATTGTTTGTAAGCTCACTCCTGAAACAAGACCTGCTGCTGTAGCAGCTAACACGTTGTATACATTAAACTTACCAATTAATTTCATCGTAACATTTACAGTTTCATACGGTGTTACAAGTGTAAATGTTGTACCGCCACTCGTCATTACGATATCTCGTGCCATAATGTCGCTTGCAACATCTATACCGTATGTTACAACAGTAGCTGCTGTACTTCTCATATACTCTTCTGCTACTGGATCATCACTGTTTAATATAGCGTATTTTTCACGATTATGATGATAACTATTGCCAAGCTGTGCGAAAAGCAACCCTTTCGCATGTTTATATTCTTCCATCGTTTTATGATAGTCTAAATGATCTTGTGTTAAATTCGTAAATACTGCAACATCATAATCGCACCCGTGTACACGGCCAAGATCTAAAGCATGAGACGAAACTTCCATTACTGTGCTATCCACACCTTGTTCAACCATTTTTGAAAATGTCTGTTGAAGTGTTAGTGCATCTGGTGTTGTATTTTTCACCTCAAATGTTTCATCACCGATTTTCATATTAATCGTTCCAATTAGCCCTGTTTTATGACCATGTGCGCGCATAATTTCATCCATAATATGCGATGTTGTTGTCTTTCCATTTGTACCTGTAATACCGATTAAATGTAACTTGTGTGTTGGTTGGCCATAAAAATAATCAGCTAAAACCGCTAGCGAACGAAAAGTATTTTTCACAAGTACAACTGGAACGTCAACATCAATTGGTCTTTCCGCAACAATAGCAGCCGCTCCTTGTGCGGCTGCTTGCTTAGCAAAGTCATGGCTATCAACCGTATATCCCTTCATACATATAAATAAGCTTCCCTCTTTCACTTTACGTGAATCCGCTTCAATAGATGTTATTTCTGGATTTTCTGTTGGAACAACTGGAAAATCATGCAAACATGATACAAGTGTATGCAACTTCATTTCACTAAACCCTCTCTACATTGTTTATTTATCTCTTATTTTAGCAAGTAACACGTTACCTCCTAGTTATATAAAAATAGGAGGTAAGTGCTACTATAGTCTAATCAATAGATTTATTTATTAATGAGACACTTATCGTCTCAAGTAAAGCAATTTTTCTATAAAGAACTCACTTCCACCAATTGTACCATAAAACACAATCAGTTACCTTTAATTCCCGAAGTAAATTCTAACTTTTGAACCCTCTTTTACTTTAGCTCCTGCTTCTGGTGATTGTTTAATTACTTTCCCACCATCACCACTTATATCAAGCTTCAAGTCTACAAGTTGCGTTTGTAAATCTTTCTTTTTCATACCAATTAAATTCGGAACTTCCACAGTTGGTGTATCGCCCCATTTATATTCTTTCTCAACTTGCTCTTTTCTCGGTTCCACTCCCATTACAGGAAGTGCGTCACGAAGAATATTCCCAACAATAGGTGCTGCTACAACTCCACCAAATTGAGTGACTCCTTTTGGATTATCCACTGCTACATAAACAACAATTTGCGGATCGTCAGCTGGAGCAAAACCGATAAATGATACAATATAGTTATTATCTAAATATTTTCCATCTTTCACCTTTTGAGCAGTTCCAGTTTTTCCACCTACACGATATCCATCAATATAAGCCCCTTTACCCGAACCTTTCGCTACAACATTCTCTAATGCGTAACGAACTTTCTCTGAAGTTTCCTTGGAAATAACTTCCCTTTTCGCAACAGGTGTCTTTTTGCTGACAACTTGATTATTCTTCGGATCAATAAATTCCTTCGCTATATATGGCTGATACAAAGTTCCACCATTTACAGCGGCCGCTACAGCTGCTACTTGTTGAATCGGTGTAACAGAAACACCTTGCCCAAATGAAGTCGTCGCTTGCTCGACTGGACCAACTTTATCTAAATTAAATAAAATCCCGCTACCTTCACCTTGTAAATCAATTCCGGTCTTCTGTCCAAACCCGAAATTGCGAATGTATTTAAACAATCGATCTTTACCAAGACGATCACCGAGTTCAATAAATCCTGGGTTACAAGAGTTTTGAACTACCTCTAAAAACGTTTGGCTACCATGGCCTCCAGCTTTCCAACACCGCAATCTAGCTCCACCAACTTCAGCTGCCCCATCATCATAAAATGTATCTTTCTCTAAGTCTACTAAATTTTCATTCAAGGCTGCAGCTAATGTAATAATCTTAAATGTTGACCCCGGCTCATACGTACTCCATACAGGTAAGTTTCTGTTATATACTTCCGGAGAAACACTTTGGAAATCTGCTGGATCAAAACTTGGTCGACTTGACATACCTAAAATTTCACCATTTTTCGGATTCATTGCAATTGCTATCATACCGTCAGGATTATACGTTGATTCCGCAATATTCATTTCTCTTTCCATAATCCTCGTAATGCGTGAATCAATTGTTAATCCTAAATTCAAGCCGGCTTCTGGTTTTTTGAAATCATCTCCAACGTTAGGCATTCTCTGTCCTTTCGCGTCTGCAAAAAATCGCACATGACCTTTATCACCATTTAGCTCTTTATCATAATATTTCTCTAGTCCCATAAGCCCTTGATTATCACTGCCCGCAAATCCTAATACGTGTGATAAAAAATTACCGAATGGATAGTACCGGATAGAATCCTCTGCGATGTACACACCCTTTAAACTTAATCCGCGTACTTCTTTCGCTTTGTCATGCGATATTTTCCTTCCGCCTTTATCAAGCCTTACAATCGATTCTTTTTTTGTAATCCGCTTATAAACATCATCTTTTTCCACACCTAATACTGCAGCTAACTTCTCTGCAGTCTCTGCTGGTTTTTCAATTTGCCTCGGCACAACAAAGACGGTCGGTGCACTTTTATTCGTAGCAAGCTCCACACCATTTCGATCTAAAATTTTCCCTCGCTCTGGTTCAAAAGTAATATTACGACTCCATGAATCCTTCGCACGATCCGTTAACATATTTCCAAGAAAAAATTGCACATATCCAAGACGAATATCGATAATGGTGAAAATGAGTATACCCGATATAAGTATAAAAATAAGTCGTTTTCTAACTGTTACATTTGATACACGCATATTGGAACAAGCCTCCCTTACGCCTAGCTTGTTCCAATATATGCTTGTACTTATTTAATTAGAACTTCTTCCCTATTACCATTATGGCTTTTCTGCTTCTTGCTGCGGTTCAAGTGGTGGTACGAGTGTTACACCTAATTCTGTACCAGGTTGCAACAATGTCCCTTCCGCTACACTTTGCTCAGTTACATATCCTGTACCAGAAGGTTTTAAGTTAAGCTTTAATGTTTTTGCTAAATTCATAACATCACGCAGTGCCCATCCCTGTATATTTGGCATTGTAGGTTTATCTCCTACTAAGAAGACTCGATCACCCTTTAATGTTTGTTCAGTTGCTTTTGGCACTTGCTGCTGCACTTTACCTTCACCTAATACGATTGGACGAAGTTTTGCTTTATCAATTGTTTTTTTCGCTTCTTCCATCGTTTTTCCGGTTACATCTGGAACGACAGTTTGTTGTTCTTTCACATATTTTTTCGGGTCTTTTACTTCATTCGGCTTAATCTTTAAGTACTCTAAGCTATTTTTCGTTACATATTTAAAGATATCAGCTAAAGGCTTAGCCCCGTTTTCATCATCTTTTAATTTTGGTTGTTTAACTGCCACATACACAACAAGTTGCGGATCGTCCATCGGTGCCATACCTAAGAATGAGAATATATAATTCTCTCTTCCCGTCATATAGCCACCTTTCCCGTCAGGAATTTGTGCTGTACCTGTTTTCCCCCCAACTGAGTACCCATCAATTTTATATGCAGTTCCTGTTCCTTTCGGTGATGTAACAACACGTTCTAGTAATTGCCTTACTTGCGCTGCTGTATCTTTGGAAACAGGTTTCCCTACTTCTTTTGGTTTATGCTCTAGCTGTACTTTACCTGTTATTGGATCCACAATTTTATCAATTGTATAAGGTTTCATCATTTTCCCATCATTTGCAATCGCTGTTGCAGCTTGTACAAGTTGAATTGGTGTAACTGTAGAACCTTGTCCAAACGCTGTTGTTACTTGTTGTATTTGTTGATCAAATAAAATTGTATTTGACCCTTCACTAGGTAAATCAATGTTTGTTTTTTCATCTAATCCAAAATTATGAATATATTTCCGGAAACGATCTGGACCAAGTTTTTGATCACCTAAAATTGCAAACGCTACGTTTGAAGAGCGCTCTACCCCTTCATCAAAAGTAATAGAACCCCATCCAGCGCCGCCGTTGTGATCTTTTATTTTGCGATTACCAACTTGATATGTACCAGACTGATAAAAGTCTTGTCCATTGTATACACCTTCATTAATGGCCGCCGCTAATGTGAAAATCTTCATTGTTGATCCCGGTTCAAATGCATTTGCAATTGCATCGTTATAATAATAATCCATCTTTCCCTGGTTCGGATCATAACCAGGTTTACTAGACATCGCTAATATTTTCCCCGTCTTTGGATCCGCAACAATTCCAATTAAATTTTCTGGTTCATAATGTTTACTCGCTTCTTTCATTGCGTCTTCTAAATAACTTTGAATACGTTGATCAAGCGTTAAATACACATTATCTCCATTTTTAGGTGCCTTTACATTCACTTTCCCACCGTCAAGAGATACTCCTTTACGGTCCCCTGTATAAGCTACCTCACCATTAGAAGCACCTAAATACTTATCCAAACTCTTTTCTAAGCCAAATTGACCTACTGCGATTCCATTCTCATCAGGGCTGGCATGCCCTATGACGTAAGATGCGAAATCACCGTTTGGATACACTCTCGCATTTTCGGTGATAAAAGAGATTCCTGGCAATTTCAACGCTTCTATTTGTTCTTTCTTTTCTTTCGTCAAACCCCTACCTAATGTTCCAAATTCCACTTGACTTCTATCTTTATTTAAAGCGGCTAAGATCGCATCTTCGCCCGTTCCGAGTACTCCAGCGATTTTCTTTGCAGTATCCTCTTTATCCTCAACAGGCCTAGCACCTTTTAATTCCGCTACCATTTTATAGGAATTTGCGTCTTGTGCTAGCACATGACCATTTTGGTCATAAATTGTTCCTCGATTCGCTTCGAGAACTCCTTTTTTACTATGTTTCTGTTCAGCAAGTTTCTTCAAATCATGATTGTCCACTGTTCCTGTTGCTTGTATGTAAAAAAATCGGGCTAATAACAGCAAAAAGAGCAGGAGGAAAAATATCATAAAATAACCTGCTCCCTTATTGGTATGAAATTTGGTCATATTTCTCTTCATCTTTTCTTCACACCTATTTGCCTTACTTTAGGCCTTTCACATTATTCGCATTAATTTCTAGCCCGTGTTTTTTTGCAACTTCAGCGATACGTTCATAACGACTTAACTTTTCTACTTCAGCCTGCAATTCTTGATTTTCCTTTTGTTTTTTCACAATTTGTTCTTCTATCGTCGCTGCTTCTACATTAACTTGATATAGACCCGCTTTATTCCCAATAAAAGCTACACAAGCATATAATAAAAATCCAATAAACGTTACGTACAATAGCTTTTCAATTCTTGTAATTTTCGTTTTAACTTTTGGCTTAACCATCTGCTGTGGCGGCGCTTGAATTTGTACCTCTTCTTGCGCCTGTTGTTTATACTTTACAGCTAAATTAGTCATACCTCTCTCTCCTTTTTATCGTTTTTCAGCGATTCTCAACTTCGCAGAACGCGCTCGATTATTTTCTTCTAATTCAATGTCAGAAGGTAAAATCGGTTTCCTTGTAATAAGCTTTAATTTCGGCTTAAATTCATCCGGAATAATCGGTAGTCCCTGTGGTAATTGCGGCGTTGTGCTATTTCGCTTAAACGTCGTTTTACAAATACGATCTTCTAAAGAATGGAATGTTATAACACTAACTCTTCCACCAGGCTTGACCATATCAATTGCAGATTCCAACGCTTCTTCAAATACTTTTAATTCATCATTTACAGCAATACGAATCGCTTGAAATACTCGCTTCGCAGGATGTCCACCTGTTCTACGTGCCGGAGCTGGAATACCTTCTTTAATTAATTCCACTAATTCTCCTGTCGTTTCAATAGCCTTATTCTCGCGATAAGCTTCAATTTTCCTTGTTATTTGCTTTGAAAATTTTTCTTCTCCGTATTGGAAGAAAATTCTTACGAGTTGTTCATATGACCAGCTGTTCACAACATCATATGCTGTTAATGGGGCATCTTGATCCATCCGCATATCTAACGGTGCATCATGATGATAACTAAAGCCACGCTCTGGTGTATCTAATTGTGGGGATGAAACACCTAAATCGAATAAAATCCCGTCTACTTCTGTGATACCTAATTCATGTAGTTTTTCAGATAAATAACGGAAGTTGCTCTTCACTGTTACAAATTGTTCACCATAAGAAGAAAATTTTTCCTTCGCATTTTGAATCGCTATTTCATCTTGATCAAATGCTATTAACTTTCCACCATCTGTTAGCTGAGATAATAAATAAGAACTATGTCCTCCTCCACCCAGTGTACAATCTACATATGTACCACTCGGTTTTATATCTAAGCCATCTACTGTTTCTTTCAAAAGTACTGTTACGTGTTTGAACATTGCTGCACCTACTCTTTTTCCAATTAATTATGTTAAATACATTTCTCACTCTACAAACACAATTTACTACTAGAGGATGAAATGCTACTAAAGAACGACTCATTTAACTTCCAACAAGGTAGTACGCTATACAAATCGCTATTTTATTTTATTATATACTAAATTTTATCATTTTTTGCGGGAATTTAAACAAAAACCTGTCGAAAAAGATATTAATCCGTTTACATTTTGTGCTATTTTGTCATATATATATACCTGATACATAGCGATTCATTACATTAACATAAGATGGATAATTCAGAAATATTTCACTTCACAGTTAATTCAACAGAATAAAAATAAAATCCTGCTCAAAAGAGCAAGATTCTATAGTTTTATTACATGATGTTTTCCATCCCACGAAAAAGATTGTTCCATTACCCGGTCAACAAAATCAAGGCCGAACTGATTTAAATAATAACACACATTCCACACACGTTCTTGCGGTGCTCCTAATGGACGAAGCGCGAATTGTAAACGGCGGAATTTATTCAGTTGAACCTCATGTTTCTTCTCAACATTTCTTTTCAACATTTTTTCTAACAGTTCAATTTGCTCATTAATTTTCAGTTCATTTTTCCCCGCAAACTCATTTAACCCTGGATCTATTTTTTTCACGAATTGTTGTAATGATGTATGAATATCCATTATTTCTTTTTTCGCTTCTATAAATCGCTCGTCTATCGGTTCCTCTATTTGATTAGAAAGCCAATTGTCACGCAGATTATCTATATTATTTAGAAATGGATCAATTTCTTGCAAATCTAAATCATATAAATCTGTCGCTATATCTCGCTCCATATAAGTAATTGTAAGCCGCGGAACAACAGGTGGCATTTGGAAACCTGCCGTATGAAACACTTGTTGCAATTCACTCCAATAAGCTAACTCCCCTGGACCGCCAATAAACGCTAACGTAGGAAACACATATTCTTGCATAAGAGGGCGCGTTACAACATTATTACTAAAACGTTCTGGACTTCTTTCCATCTCTTCTATCAATTCTTCATACGAAAATGAATGCACTCCATCTTTTCCAATAAACTTCCCTTGATTCTCTTCAAGCAATACTCGCTCATTATCAATTTCCATAAATATATGCACTGCATTTGTCTTCGTTTCAATAATCGGTTTAAATCCTAATTCCTTAAGTACTTCCTGTTGATTACGAAGCCCTACTTGAATTTCTTTATATTTACTTATAATTTGTTGTAAAAACGGCACTTCTAATTTTCTTAATGCAGGATGATGTGAATCTACAAGAATTAAACCAGAATTTACGAACATTTTCGTAATAAGGTGCGCAAAGAAATCTACATATGTATGCGATTTACCTAAAGCATCATCAACAAATTGTAATACATCCTTTGTAAAATTCGTTTCCGGATATGTTTTAAAAATCTCTTCGACCCATTTTCTACAGTCTTCAATAGAAAGCTCAGACTCAGAAGCACTCGCCTTTTTCGGATAACGATCATGAAAAATGGTCTTTTTTATTTTTTTATTTTTCGTTACAAATGTATGATTAATTTCATCCATATCATGGTCTTCACCAGCAATCCAAAAGACAGGAACAACCCGAACCCCTAAGCTCTCTTCTTTTTCTTTTGCAAGCTGTAAAATTGAAATGATCTTATGAACTGTATAAAGCGGACCAGTTAATAACCCAGCTTGTTGTCCAGCTATAACTACATATGTATTTTCATCTTCAAGCGCTTTTATATTTTGAATTGTAAATTCTCCCGCTTGCAATTGTGTATTATATTCTAATAAATGCGTTACTAAATCTTGACGGAAAAACTCTCTCTCACGTAAATCATGTAAACGCTGTTTAAAAGCATCCTCTGTTAACAGATAATCAAAACATGACTGTATCTCTTTTTTACCGTTCATATAGTCCGCTACAACACCTTGTAGTGGAACAGAGATTTCTTTTATCTCCATATAATTCTTCCTTTCGTATCCTGTTCTCTCACCAACCCACATTGTATTCAATGTTTCACGTAAAAGCAAAGAAAAACACTTATAATTCCATTCCTTTTATTGCATTGAACAAAAATCGAAGTGTCGGAACAGATTGTTGTTGTTCCTTAGCTTCTTCTAATACATATCCAACAATCGCGTTAACTTCCGTTTGTCTATTCGCTCTTACGTCCGCTAACATAGATGAAGTATTATGGGATGTTTTTTCACATACTTGGCATACCATTTTCCATAGCATTTCCTTATCTTCTTCTTTAACAAGAAATGCAACTTCCTGAAATACTTGCTCCATCATTTGATAAAAAAGCGGGTTTGAAATTAACTCCCCGTTCTCAACCCGTAATAATGCCGTCAACGGATTAATACATACATTGACTACTAATTTATTACGCATAATCCCCTTCCAATCATCTTCTATCTGAATCGGAAAATAATCAAAAGGAAAACAATTAAATACCTTTTTAAAACAACTAGATTGACCACGCACTACACCAAACTTTGTAACACCTATTCCAGTATGACGAACTGTATGTCCATCCTCTTTTTTTGCACCATGCTCCACAATCCCGACTGCTATACGTTCATTTCCTATTTTTTGCATAACGTGAAGATGTGACATTCCATTTTGCAAAAAGATTAATGACGATTCTCCCTGCACAAAAGGTAATATATCAGTTACATGATATTGCTTTACAGCAATAAATGTATAATCTAACTGTTTATCCAGCATACTTTCTATCGGTAAAATAGATGGAAATACCGTTTCACGTTCTCCATTCCTAATACAAGTTACACCCGTTAAGTTTAATTCTTCTGCTTGCTTATCGTTTCTTGTAAACAACGTAACATCTTGATTACTTTTTTGTAAATAAAATGTATATAGGAGACCAATAGCTCCCGGTCCAACAATTCCAATTTTCATCTTCACACAAAGAACTCATATTAACAAGTGATATAAGTTCCCTTGCCTTTCCCCCTTTATATCTTATTAAATTACAATTACATAGTTGAGGATTCAATTATCTTTTAACAAATGCAACCTCTTCTTTCACTACGTATATACTACCTATATACATAGTTCTATTCTTAGTTTAGCAAATCCTCAAAAAAATAATGAAAGAAATATTCTATCTTCTTCATAAAAATTTAAAAATGAGTTATAATATTATTATAAATATTTTAACTTTTCTGCATTCAACAAGATAAGAAAAGGACGTGATGTAATGGGATTCCCAAAAGTTGAACGCTTGCTCATCAATTATAAAACATTAGATGAATTTAAAAAATTTAAAGGGTGCGGAGCTCAAGAACTATCCATGTTGGAAGAATTACAAGCAAACATTATTGAAAATGATAGTGAGTCTCCATTTTACGGGATTTATTATGGTGGATCGCTAATCGCACGTATGAGTCTATATATGAAAAGGAACGGTGGAGAACCATTTGAAATTACAGGTACTTACCTAGAACTTTATAAACTTGAAGTATTGCCGACTTTTCAAAAACAAGGATTCGGACAAATGCTTGTTAATTATGCGAAACAACTACAATTCCCAATTAAAACGATAGCACGTATCCAGTCATCTGGTTTTTGGGATAAATTAAGTTTCCAGCCAGTATCAGTAACTGATGGTGATTTTTATATTTGGCATCCAGAAACAAATTCGAATGCGATTACAAACGAAGAATCTGCATAAGAAACAAAAAAAACAGCTGTTACGCAGCTGTTTTTATTTCTTTAATTTTTCTAATTCTCCATTCGAGCGAGCGCCATTTCTTTCCGCTACCATTACACTTCTTTTTTGATCGATATAATCAAGTAATGTTCTATATTCTTCCTCATATACTGATAATCGCTCCAGAAGACGTTCTTTCTCTGTTTGTAACGATTCAATTTGTTGTTGCAACACCATTAAAGAGCTTTCATCTTTATAATTTCGCAAGAATTCAATAACATCATTCAATGTAATTGATGTAGGCTCTAATACCTTTGTCTCTTTCACTTCATAATTTTCTACTTTACGAAGTTGCTTTGCTTCTTCAATACGTTCTTTGTATTGCTTTCTAACATAAGAATTCCACCTAAATCCACATGCTGCTGGTGTGCGAGACAAATGTCTCCCCACTTCTTTAAAGGCAGAAAGTTGCGTTCCACCTTCTTGAATATGCCGGAGTACTACTTCTGCCAGAAGCAAATCTTCATCATCAGTCCAAGCATCTTGTCTTGTTGTCGCCATCTCTCTAGTCCTCCCTATGCATTTTTTATTAAGCATATGCAGTTACTAGAAAAGATAGAATACAACAAATAAAGAATAAGACAAAAAAAATAAACGTAGAAGATATCTTCTACGTTTATTTTCCCACAATTACTTGCTGATTACTTCTTTACCTTTGTAAGTACCGCATGCTTTACATACACGGTGAGCTAATTTCGCTTCACCACAGCTTGGGCACTCTACCATACCAGGTACTGATAATTTGAAATGCGTACGACGCTTTCTTTTTACTGTTTTAGAAGTTCTTCTAAAAGGTACAGCCATTCTTCCCACCTCCTTAAAAGAAATAGTTATTTTCATATGAAGGCCTAAACCAGTCTTCCGATTATTTGTCAAAAAACTTTGCAAGTCCTGCTAATCGTGGATCAACAGTCTTTTCTTTGTTTTCTTCCGAAATCACTTGCCAGTCTTGACCTTGCATCGGTGCTCCACCAGAAACATCATCACTGAAAATTTGCATTGGAATCTCCAAAAGTATATTTTCCTTGATTACGGGCAGTAAGTCAAGTACTTCTCCTTCTAAACAATGAATTTCAGCTTCTGTTTCAAATTCTTCTTCCGAAGTTTGGAACACCTCAGTTGTTTTAATGTCAAATGGTAATGTCACATCTACTAAAGAGCGAGAACATGGTAAAACCATGCTTCCAGTTATATGTAGATGAAACGTAAACTTACCGGAGCCAAAATCAACTCTTCCTGTTACATGAGCAGGATTAATTTCACGAATATCTTTCTCGACCTCTTTTAGTTCACTTACATCTACCATTTCATTTAATGTCAATCCTTTATTTCTCAATTTATTCAATTGATGGATGGACCATTTCATATCATATCACCTCAAGGCAACAAACAAAATTATAGCTAGCCATTTTATATTTGTCAATGTTTTTTCTTTACACTATAATGAAGTCATCATAGGAAATAATATATAGACTATCACGTTTTCCAAAAAGATGCTACATCGAAAGGAGAGATTACCATAAAATCCAGTGGTATTGTTGTTGAATATAACCCTTTTCATAACGGTCATGCTTATCATGTGCAACAAACAAAAAAGTTAACACAGTCTGATATTATTATCGCCGTTATGAGTGGTCCTTTTTTGCAGCGTGGTGAGCCCGCACTCATCTCCAAATGGTATCGTACCAAAATGGCCTTAACAAACGGCGTAGACCTCGTTGTAGAGCTTCCATATGCATTCGCAACACAAAAGGCCGAAACTTTCGCAAATGGCGCAATTTCGATTTTAAACGCCCTTGGTGTTTCTGAAATTTGTTTCGGTAGTGAAGATGGACAAGCTGAAAATTTCTACAATACCATCGCTATACAAAAAAATGAAGAAGAGACTTTTAATCGTCTTGTGAAGCAATTTATGAATGCAGGTAATAGTTATGCAAAAGCTACATCTGAAGCCTTTCTACACATCTTACCACCCGAAAAAAACGTAGATATGTCACAACCAAATAACATTTTAGGCTTACAGTACATTAAAGCAATTCTCTTACAAAACAGTTCGATGCAAGCACAAACTATAAAAAGATTCGCCTCTCATTATCATGATGAAACATTTCACGATCAACATATTGCAAGTGCAACAAGTATTCGCAAACAGCTATTTAATGAAAACAGTTCCTCTACAACTATTGAGCCTTTTATCCCGAAAATGACTGCTTCTCTTTTAGAAAACTACAAGCAAAACTACGGGACGTTACATAACTGGGAAAAATACTTTTCATTTTTTAAATACAAACTTATGACGATGTCTTCAGAGGACTTACAACATATATATGAAATGGAAGAAGGTTTAGAGCATCGTATTTTATCAAAAATACAAAACAGTTCATCTTTCTATTCATTCATGGAAGCATTAAAAACAAAACGTTATACATGGACTAGATTGCAAAGAGCTTGTACACATATTTTAACAAATACAACGAAGGAAGAAATACACAAAGCAAATATAGAGCAACATGCGCCGTATATCCGTCTTCTCGGAATGTCACAAAAAGGACAAACTTATCTTTCTAGAAATAAGAAAAAAATAGAACTCCCAATCCTTACTCATACAAAAACATTCGAACATCCAACTTTAGATATAGAACGAAAATCAAATGCTGTATATTTCTCCATAATGCAAGAACCTTTGCGGACACAACTGCTAAAACAAGACGCAACGCATCATCCAATTCGTTATGATGAAATAACGAAAAAATTCCTATAAGAAAAACCTCTCTTCTTCAGAGAGGTTCACTTTGTTTTACCCATTTTTTCCAAATAAGTTAATGCATCATCCAGTGTGTCCACCGGTACAATTTTCATCTTCGTTTTAATATCTTTCGCAGCTTCAAGAGCATCTTTATAATTCGATTTCTCTACACCTTTTTCATTTGGCGCAAAAAACACTTCAGCTCCCGCATCACTAGCAGCTACTACTTTTTGCTGAATACCACCAATTGGACCAATTTCTCCTTTATCATTGATTGTACCTGTTCCAGCAATTTCATGTCCGTTTGTTAAATCTTCTTCAACGAGCTGATTATAAATTTCTAGTGTAAACATTAACCCCGCTGATGGACCGCCTATTTCATGGGAATCGATTTTCACTTTCGGATCTACTACTAACTCTCTTTCTGTAACGATAGAGACCCCTATACCGACGCGTCCATTCCCATTAGGGATCGTCTTTACATTTAAATTTTCTTTAAACTGTTTTCCGCCCCGCTTGTATTCAATATTTACTGTGTCCCCTTCTTTTTTCCCTGTCATATACTCAATAAATTGTTCCGTCTTGTCGAATATTTTTCCATCGACAGCTATAATAACATCTCCAAGCTTAAGCTTTCCCTCTGACGGCATACCCTTTGCTACACCAGCAACCAGTACACCTTTATTTTCAAAAGAAACAGAGCGATTTGCACGTTTATAAGCATTATAGATTGCTGCATTTTGCGAATCTTTCATTGCATAATTTTGGCGAAATTGATATTCTTCATCACTCTCGCCTTTTTGCAATATTTCTTCCGCCTTCGAAACGTGTGTATATTTATTAAATTGCGCGGCTATTAAGTTCACCACATTAGCAGGTCCCATTGAGACAGTGACAAGCATGAAATCGCCAGACTCTTTAGTTCCACCGTCAACTTGCACGTACGGCGCTAATTTCGCGGCCATACCTGGTTTTGTCACATAATACGGCAAGCGCACATAAACAAGTAGCATCGCCAATATAACCCCTATTAAAATTGCATATATAAACCGAAAACGCTTAAACATTATGTTTCTCCTTCCACTGCTCAATTAGTAAATAAATGTTTGAAATATGTTTTTCCGCTTCCACTTCTCCGACCCTAATAATGTCTTCAATATGTGTAAAAGCACGCGAACTAAATTGTTCCACTGCTGGCCGCATCATTAAATCTGATGCTATTTGCCGATTCATCACAAGTTCATGTTGCATAATTTCAATACTTTGCATAATTACATCATAAATCGATGTAACCTCTCCATTCACCTTAATTGGAGATACATCAACAGCAATAACAATATCAGCACCTAAATCTTTTACAACCGATACTGGAATACGGTCAATTACCCCTCCATCCACTAATAAGCGGCCATCTATTTTTTCTGGAACAAACACCCCTGGTACAGATATACTAGCTCGAACCGCCTCCGCAATCGGACCACTTGTAAAAACAACTTTCTCCCCCTTCAAAATGTCAGTAGCCACAACAGCTGTCGGGATATCTAACTCTTCTAAATTTTTATTATATGTAAACATTTTAATCATATCTTTAATACGTTTTCCAGCAATAAATCCCATTTTAGGAACTGTAAAATCCAAATAATATTTCCTTTTGAAAACAGCTGCCAATTTATACAGTCTTTCAACGTTACAACTCGCTGCATAAAATGTACCAATTAATGCCCCTATACTACTACCTGCTATCATGTGAATAGGGATGCCAGCTTCCCTCAACACTTTTATTACCCCTATGTGAGCAAAACCTTTTGCACCTCCGGATCCAAGCGCTAAACCGATTTTTGGTTCCTTCATTTTTCTCACCCTTTAATTTTTTTCATTCCTTTTTCATACTTATGGTCTAAATTCACCACATATCCACGTATACTGAAATGAACGTTTTTGGGACAAAGGGGGATTTTCTTACATGTACGAAAAATGGAAAACTGCTTTTCTTACCATATCAATGTTATTTTTAACCTTTTCTCTTGTACTTCACCCCCAAGATGCTTTGCAAGCTTCAATTCGCGGGTTAAATATATGGTGGGAAGTTGTATTCCCTTCACTACTACCGTTTTTCATCATTGCGGAACTTCTAATCAGTATTGGTATTGTAAAATTTATCGGTGTTATATTAGAACCACTAATGCGTCCACTGTTTCGTGTTCCAGGGGTAGGCGGATTTGTTTGGGCAATGGGAATGGCTTCAGGATTCCCCGCTGGCGCCAAATTAAGCGCTAGACTACGCAAGAGCAATCAACTAACACAAATTGAAGCGGAACGACTCGTATCTTTCACAAATTCTTCTAATCCACTTTTTATTTTCGGAGCGGTTTCTATTGGTTTTTTCAATAATCCGAAATTAGGACTCGTATTAGCAGCAGCACATTATATAAGTAACTTTATCGTCGGATTACTTATGCGCTTTTATGGTAATAACGATACTTACATAAAAGACAAACATACGAATCAAAAGCGTGCCTTTCAAAACCCTTTTTCCATCCTCCACCAAACACGTATGCAAGAAAAAAGACCAATCGGAAAACTACTCGGTGACGCTATCGTTTCTTCTATTCAAACATTGCTCATGATTGGTGGGTTTATTATTTTATTCTCTGTTTTAAATAAAATGATTACTGTTTTCAAAATTACAGAAGCGCTTTCTTTTATTATGCAACATATTTTATCATTCTTCCAACTTACATCCCAATTTAGTATTCCGATATTATCCGGTATTTTTGAAATGACGCTTGGAAGCCAAATGATTAGTCAAATTAATGAATCAACACTTCTTCAACAAGCGATGGTAACAAGCTTCATTTTAGCATTTAGCGGTCTTTCTATTCAGGCACAAGTAGCAAGCATATTAGCGGAGACAGATATCCGCTTTAAACCATATTTTTTAGCTCGAATTATCCAAAGTATTCTCGCTCCTATTTTCACTTTTATATTTTGGGGACCATTTTATGAAAAAGTTCATTCTTTCTCGCCTACGCAAGAAGATCTTCCCGTATTTTTATTGAATCATTCTTATACACTAACTGATATTTGGACATCATTTATACACTACGGACCAATCTTCACCTTATTTTGTTTATATTTGTATGTCATCTTATTGTTTTTACGCATTCATAAAGAAAAACCCCGTTCACTTTAACGGGGTTTTAAACTTTTCTTTTAAAGCACGCTCTACAATCGGAGGAACAAGGTCTACTACACTCCCACCATATCTCGCAACTTCTTTCACAATACTTGAACTTAAAAATGAATATTGATTATTTGTCATAATGAAGAAAGTTTCGATATTTTCGTCTAATTTTCGATTCATTGAAGTAATTTGCATCTCATATTCAAAATCAGAAACTGCTCGCAAACCACGTAATATTGCATTTGCATTACGCATTTTTGCATATTCCACCAATAATCCACTATGTGAATCAACTTTTACATTCGGAATATCCTTTGTCGCCTCTCGAATTAACTCTAGGCGTTCTTCTACCGAAAAGAATGGTTTTTTTGATGAATTGTTTAAAACAACTACATATACTTCATCAAATACTTTTGCTCCCCTTTTAATAATATCCAAATGTCCAAGGGTAATTGGATCAAAACTCCCTGAAGAAATAGCTATACTTGTCATTCTGTCCCCTCACCTTCATACTTATAAATCGAAATTGCTGTAATCCCGTAGTTTTCTGCCCGTACTTTTACAAGCTCTCCTATAGAATCAGGTAAAACCACGTCATCCCCATGCTCTGCCATAATGATGCCATCTTTATTTAACAATCCATGTTGATCCATTACACTAACTAAAGACACAATTTTTTGAGCTTTATATGGAGGGTCTATTAGTATAAGATCGAATGATATTTCACGCTTTATAAGCGCCTTTACCGCACGCTCTGCATCATTTCGGTACACTTCAGCTTGTTCTTGTAGTCTACAGCTTTCTAAATTTTGATGAATGACTTTTATCGCTTTACTATCTCGGTCAACAAAAATCGCTTTATCAATCCCTCTACTTATGGCCTCAATTCCAAGACCACCGCTACCACCAAATAAATCAAGAGCGATACCACCATCATAATAAGGACCTATCATATTAAAAATAGATTCTTTCACTTTATCTGTCGTTGGACGCGTTGTATTACCAGGTACCGCTTTAAGTGGGTGCCCTTTACATTTTCCTGAAACTACTCTCATCTGTTGTCACTACCTTTATTTCAATCTATAGAGCGATTACAGCAAATTCATTTCAATTCGGTAACCGCTACCGATTCATACTATTTCATACATTTTTTCATTAATCTGTTATTTAACTAATTGAAAACCTCAGTTAAAATAATCGCTCGCTATTTCTTTCATATCCATTTCACTATTTGCAAGCAACAACCCTCTATGTACATCAGTTCCACTTTACCTTTTTTATCCTATCATAAAATAAAAAAAAGAAAAATAAAAAGCCTAACATAAATTTTAATTTCATTATGTATATCTTCATTTTAGATTGGACATAAATAAATATAACAACATCATTTTCGATGTTGTTGCCAACCGCGGAGAAGACTTACGTTTCCCCATAAGTTCTTCCTCCGGTTTCTCCTCTCCCTTTGCCTTCTTACTAGTAGTACATACTAGTATTAGAAGGGCCCTGCTTTGCAGGGTTTTTTTATTTGTCTACTTTTCATTTAAAAAGTCAGGTGGTACAGTAAAAGAAAGAGGAGGAAAAAATATGATTCAACGCTTTATAGAACTCGGAGAAGGCTACTCTGACTTATATGAATTACTTGAAATTGCCAAAACAAACCAAGAACGTGTAACACATATGTTACAATTCGAAACTGTAAAAAACGAAAAAAAAGTGTGTTCACTTGTTGTAATACTAAAACCGACAACTACTGGTGATTTCCAACCATTATACATATGTCGTGAAGGCATTCCTGTACTTGAAAATAAAAAAAGTAAACGTGTCGTTTTATTTGAAGAAATGGCGGAACAAATAGGGAAAAAAGTTACTCCCTTTACTGTAAAACCATCAACAACTTTCCCTGAAAAAGAACTATTTTTTAATCATCTAATTGGTATTTTACGAATGAACAATTTCATTCCTCCAATGAAATAACACGTTATTTCAAGTAAAAAAATCCCCTGCTAAATTTAGCAGGGGATTTTTTTACTTAGCTATAATCGTATTCTTTTGCCCGATCAGGACGCGAATTTTCGAATTCCGTTTTTAAAAATGGGCGATACGACTGTTCTACTTTTTTTACAAAAGGAAGTTTATTCAATTTTTGCATCATATGCTCAATTTGTTCCATATCACAATATACAACGGCATATTTCAAACGTTTTGATATGTAATGAATGTTACCATATTTCCTTAAAATCTTGGCATGTTTCAATGAATGTAAATAAACAATCATACTTTGTCGTTGCCCGAACATAATCTTCTCCATCTTCTCCTTTTAAAAACTTATATTCTTATATTTTATGAAAACCAATCATAAATTTATGACATTAAAGAACAAACTCTGTATACGTTTTCTTCTATATTCTAAAAAACGGGGTAAATTACCCCGTTTTTTTACAACCACAACCGCCTCCGGTACCACAACCACCGCCACAGCCACCCGCATCAAAAAACGGATTTCCTGTTGGAACTTTAACGGAAGAAGACACCTCAGAACCAATTGCTACACTAACTTCATCTAATAACTTCTGTAAAGTTGTTTCTGCTCTTTTAAAGGTCGCAACCTTATCATGCATATCTACAGAACGCTTTAATTCCCTCATTTTCGTCGAAACGAAAGTATAATCAGGATGATATTTACCAAAACGTTGCACTTCTTCGTATCGCTCTTTCATCGCTGTAAATTGCTGAATTAGCGTCTGAACTTCTATATCTTCTTGTAAATCCTTATAATACTTACGATAATCTTCTGCTATATCTGAACAGATGATCGCTTTTGCAAGCTGCTCTGCCTTATCTAAAATCAATACGCTTTCCAGCGTCGCTACAATCATGAGAGACACCTCCGAGTATTCATCATAACACATTTGGAACAGAACTACTAATTGAAGTGTCTCACCTAAAAGAAAGATATGATTCTAATTACTTTTCATACAATCTCCTTGCACTCTTATACACTAATATGCTCCGCAATATTATATTTAAGAACATCCCATTTCCCGCTATTCTCTTTCACGTAGCTAATACATGCGTTTTTTAACGGCGTTTTAAATGTAATTTCATTTGGTGCAATTGCGTGTAAAATAGCTTTTATTGCATGTGAATGCGCAACAATGATAATACGTTTATCTCCATGTGCTGCTGCAACCTGTTGTAAAGCCGTAAAACAGCGCTCTACAATTTCTTCATCCTGCTCCATTCCTTCTACATTACCTTCTGTAATTAACTCTCTAACGGCCGCAACTGGTTTCCCAGAAGCTTCCCCAAAATTACGTTCCATAAATCGCTCATCTAATAAAATAGATGGTAATCCAATAGCCCCAGCAATTTCCTTAGCTGTTTCTTGCGCTCTAATTAACGGGCTACTTATAATTATATCCCACGATTCCGCTTGCAAGGCAGCTGCACTTTGACTCGCTTGCTTCTTCCCAACTTCATTGAGTGGAATATCTTCGCGCCCTTGAATAATCTCTTGAAAGTTCCAATCAGTTTGTCCATGTCGTACTAAACAAATTTCCGTCATGCTGCAACTCCTTTTTTAAATAATCCGATTCTATTGTAACAAAAGTTTTGCATAACGGACATAGTTTTCCCTTCCAATTACGTCGTATTTTGCTGCTTCATATACTGGAACATATCAATCATAATTGAAGCAACGGCCAATTGATTTTGAAATTTTTCCACTTTATCTGGTATCGTTTTTTTGAAATGCTGCATGGCAGCTAGCTCAAAAGCTTCTTTTTCTTCTGGGTTACGCGTCAATTTCCGGTACCAGTATGGCTGTTCCCGAATATAGCGAGCTAAATCCTCATCAGCTTTTATAAACTCCATAAGCTCTGCTCTCATTCTCTTTCCCCCTAATCCTTTTGAAAGAAAAAAGGATTATTTTCAGAAGTACTTTGTTCTTGCTGCGCACGGTTTCCTTGAAATTGTTGAATAACTTGTTGCACGCTACCAATCGCACTCGTTACATTTGCTAAATGATGTTGCATTTGTTCTACGTCTAGCTTTTTAAAGAAAGAAAGCATTTGCCCCATCACATCAGCAGTTTTTTCCTCTTCTGTTCGATTTTCTTTTTCTTCTTTATTTTCTTTTACCGAAGAAAAAGCAGGTGCTCCATCAGGTCTATATGCTGTCCATATTTGATCTTCTTCACCAAGTAAGTACCATTCTTCATAAAATTGCTGCCAAGTTTTTTGACCACTTCTAACCTCATGAACCATTTTAGGGTGATGGTTTACAAACTCTTTAAACTGTTGAACCGATGGATGTAACGGCCCTTTTGTTGTTGGCATAATCCTCACCTCTTCATGTATATCTACTATATTGTAAGAAAAAAAAGGCACATGGTTCGCCTATTTTTAGACGATTCATGCACCTTTTTATCTTCCTATTTGTGGACAGTTAAAGCCCGATTGGTGAAGGCTAATAATCATTGAAGGATGCCCCCACTGATTAAAGTTTCATTTTATTTTCGGATAAAGTTTTGAGTATAAAATTTATCATATACCCCAACACCTAATCCAGTAAATTGCTCATTTAATAAATTCTTTCTGTGACCCTCACTATTTAACCAACCTTGTACCGCCGCAATTCCATCGCTATGTTGCGCCGCTATATTCTCACCAGCAAGTTGAAAAGCCACTTGCCCACGTTGCAAGCGATCTCCTAACGTACCAAAAGTAGGTGAATCGTGTGAAAAATAATTATTATCCTTCATATCTTTACTATGGCCAAACGCAACATCTGCAGTTTGTTGATCCAACGTTAACAACGGTAATTGATGACGATTCCGAATAATATTTGTTAAATCGAGAATTTGTTGCATATTTCCATTTTCTACTTGCTTCATTTTTTCTGGCGTCAGCGGCTGTTCCGCTATTAATTCACCTGAATAAACAAGTTGATATGGTCTTTGTCGTAATAACGTTTCATCATCCATATAACGAAGACCAACAAGCTCATGTGTAAAGTGATCAAAGTATAATTGTGCCCATCCATCTTCTACAGGTACTAGCGGTTGTTCCATTACTTCCGTATCAGATAACTCAAATTGATAACTATTCTTTCCTCTTTTTAATGAAATCTCATGTGAAAGTGGATTCTTTTTATATACCTCTTCATACTTTTCATTTATATAATAGGGAGCCACCTTAACTTGCTCACCAGCAACATACGCCGTTACAACTTTACGTTCAGCAACTCCAAATTGAACATACTGAGCTAAATCTTGATTATACACCCACCATTCATATCCATAAGCAGACGGCTCTATTCGAGATGGTTCGCCCCACTTCGCTAATAAATTCTCAGAGTCCCCACCGATCATATTTAAAACAGTGTCTGTGGATTCTTCATTTACTTGCTTCTTCTTTTTCACAATTTTATTTTCTTGCTTAGAGTGAGATGGGGTTAATATATATTGTGACACGAGTAACTTCCCGTATAAATCAACAGCTAAAATTAAAAATGTAATCATTACGATACGCAATAATTTCTTCAAACGATATACCTCCTGAACAAAGCATAAAATCGAGATATACACAAATCCTTTTTTTTCCTTTTTTGTGTGTACCGTACTCTTTTCACTATATCATATTTTCACGAAAAAAGTCTGGATTATCCCTTTTCTCGCAATACGAATTGCACTTTCTTATTATTCGTACTATTATAAAAATAATGAACTAACATTAAAATAAGGAGGTATTCTATGCAATTTACAAATACAAACTTTACTGATGCAGTCGTTGATCTAACTCTTTTAACTGAGATTATGGAAAACAATCATTTTGTACTTGCCGGACAATGGGATTACGAACGCGTTACATATGATTATAAATTTGAAATATTAAAGGATATTTATTATTTACGTGTACAAGGATTTGCTGTTGAAGGTGACATCGGCGGCAGACACGCTCAAGTAAAACTATTGCCACCCTTATTAGGAAAACATTATTATCCTCATGGCGTTGAATATGGCGATGATGAGATTTTTCCAACGAATGTACTTCAAAAAAGCGAACAACTCCTACAAAATATTGAAAAAGAGTTAAAAGAATTTCAAATTATTGAATAACAAAAAAACTAGCGCATTAACACGATGCGCTAGTTTTTATTTCGTCTGCAAATAAGGAGGTAACTCTTGCAGCTGCTCTTTATCCTTTTCACGCTCTCTACGTGCCCATTTAAAGAACACATAACCGATAATCGTACCGTACACTATTTCCTGGACAATTTTCATAATAATACCACCTGTTTGCTGGTCTTGTACTACCGGCATCCAATGTAAAAATTCTGGTCCAGTTATATTTAAATCTGATAAAGTACCCGCCGGTACACAGAGTTCCATTGCCTTCATCCAAGCGGCCGGATCTGTATATGTTGCAAATAATGGTGCAGTCGCAAAAATTATTAACGCACAAGCTGGCGTTAATAAAATACCATTAGCAAACATGTAACCAAGCTTCTTAATATCACTTAAAGTTTGATATTCTGGCAGTGGATTTAACATCGGCCACCACATCATCATTGCTGCAAAAAACAATATAGCAAGGCAAATAGGATGCGCTATTTGACTTTGTTTTACTGCATCAAAAACAATTGGCAAATGATAAAAGGAAAACAGGCCATTAAATACAAACAACGCAATAAGCGGCTTAGCAAAAAACTTTATCACAATTTGAACGAACTTAAAAGAAGTAATATAACGATATAACCAAACAGGTATACCAAGCAGTAATAACGGAGGCACCGCAATATACATTACTGCCATCTCAAACATATGTGCACTAAATATGATATGACCAATTAAATCAATAGGTCCTCCCTTTACAACATACAAAAGAACAATCCCGGTCGTAAAATAAAAAATTTGCTTCTTACTTACCTTCGTCGCATTTTCAAATCGCGTTCTATACGGTCCAATAATTAAAAAATAACTAATAAGAATCGAGATCATAAATAATAAAAAAATTGGACTCCATAAAGCTTGAAAACCAAATACCCATAAGTTTTCCATTTCCACACCTACCTTTTCAAAATTCTTATATTTCATATAAAAAGAGGGCTTTGATATATCAGAGCCCCCTACTATCACTGTTTAAATCCACACAATTGTCATAAAGGCTAATATTGTTAATAAACCAATTAACAATCCAGAGTACAAGAAGAAACTCGCCGCTTCATGCCCTTTATGACTCATATGCATGAAATAATATAACTGAAATATAACTTGAATGACTGCTAACAATAATATAAATGGAACCGAAAAAATCGGGCTAAATGTTTTCGGATATGCCACCGCTGCAAATGCAACTAATGTTAAAAAAATCATTAGTGAAAATGTAACAACTTGGTGCTTCATTTCCTCTGCACTTTTTCTCTTCCGATAAACAAGATCCACCTTAGGATTATTCGTTTGCTTAACCGCCATTGTTTATCCCACCATTCCCATCAAATATACTACAGTGAAAATAAACACCCAAACTACGTCAATAAAGTGCCAATAAATTGATGCAACATAAAACTTTGGTGCGTTGTATAAATTTAAGCCTCTCTTCGCGTTTCTAAAGATTAATGTTAAAATCCAACATAACCCAAACAACACGTGGAGCCCGTGTGTACCAACAAGAGCATAAAATGCAGAACCAAATGCACTACTTCTCATAGTATGCTTAAATTCATGCGTATAATGATAAAACTCATATATTTCAAACCCCAAAAATCCTAAGCCAAGCAACACTGTTACAAGTAACCAAAGTTGCATTTTCTTAAAGTTAAAATTTTTCATATGATACATTGCGTATACACTCGTTAAACTACTTGTTAACAAAAGCATCGTCATAATGAAAACGAGTGGCATTTGAAACATCTCTTGAGATGTTGGTCCACCATTTGTAGAGTTCTTTAACGCTAAATATGTGCCAAATAAGGAAGCGAACAACACTGTTTCGCCTCCAAGAAATAACCAAAAACCAACAAACTTATTTTTCCCCTCAAGGGTTGCTTTTTCAGGCTCTGCTGGAAATGTTTCATTCGTTAATTTCTCATCTACATGCATTACGCCTTGCCCCCCTTATCATCTAAATCTTCCTTATGAATATGATATCCATGATCATCAATTACTGAACGAAGGAACATTGTACCAAACGTAATGATTAAACCGATAATCGCTACTAATAACCAAAATTTATCTTTGCCACCCTGCATATACATCGCACCGAATGCTGCTATGAATAAGCCTAGAGAAATGATAAATGGTGAAAATGAAGCATTTGGCATATGAATATCACCAACTGGTTCCGCTGCTGTCATCTCTTTATTACCTTCACGTTTTTCAATCCAAAACGGATCTAACCCGCGAACAAATGGCAATTGTTTAAAATTGTATTCCGGTGTAGGTGCTGGCATTGTCCATTCTAATGTACGTCCATCCCATGGATCACGGCCAGCCTTCTCTTTTGATACCGTTGTTTTTATTACATTGAATAAAAGAACAATCGTTCCAAGAGCCATAAACACAGCTCCGATAGAACTAATCATATTCCCCATTTCCAACCCTTGGCCCTCAAGATATGTGTAGTAACGACGTGGCATACCAATCAATCCAAGGAAATGCTGAATAAAGAATGTTAAATGGAAACCGATAAAGAATAACCAAAATGTTATCTTACCTAATGTTTCATTTAATACTTTATTAAACATAAGTGGCCAATAATAATGCGCACCTGCAAGTAAACCAAATACAACACCACCAACAATTACATAATGAAAGTGTGCTACTACGAAATAATTATCATGAAACTGATAATCAGCTGGTGCAGAAGCAAGCATAACACCTGTAACTCCACCCATAACGAAGGATGGAATAAAAGCTACCGCCCACATCATTGGTGTTGTAAACCTAATACTTCCACCCCACATTGTAAAGAGCCAGTTAAATATTTTAATACCCGTTGGAACTGCAATCGCCATTGTTGCAACCGAGAAGATAGCATTTGCAACAGGCCCAAGACCAACAGTAAACATATGATGCGCCCATACCATAAATCCTAAAAACCCTATTAATACTGTCGCGAACACCATAGAGGAATAACCGAATAATCGTTTTTTCGAAAATGTGGCGAAGATTTCTGAGAATATTCCGAAAGCTGGGAGTATAAGAATGTATACTTCCGGATGACCGAAGATCCAGAATAAATGCTCCCATATAATCGTGTTCCCACCTAGTGCCGGATTAAAGAAACTTGTGCCAAATAAACGATCTAACATTAAAAGTCCTAATCCTACAGTTAATGGTGGAAATGCAAATAAAATAAGTGAAGATGTTACAAATGTTGTCCATGTAAACATCGGCATGCGCATGTACGTCATCCCTGGCGCGCGCATATTAATAATTGTAACAAGGAAGTTAATACCTCCAATTAATGTACCAATACCTGATATTTGCAAGCCGAGTACATAAAAATCAACACCATGTCCTTTAGAGGCTAAAGCTAAAGATGCATACGATGTCCACCCTGCATCAGGCGCTCCTCCTAAAAACCAACTTAAATTTAAAAATAATCCACCAAAGAAAAATAACCAAAATCCGAGCGAATTCAAAAACGGGAACGCCACATCACGTGCTCCAATTTGAAGTGGTACAGCGGCGTTCATAAATGCAAACACGAGTGGCATAGCTGCGAGGAAAATCATTGTTGTACCGTGCATCGTTAATACTTGATTATAAGCATCCCCAACAAGAAAAGCATTGTTAGGAATCGCTAACTGCAGGCGAATAAATAGTGCTTCTATTCCACCTATTACAAAAAACAATCCACCTGCAATTAAATAGAGAATGGCAATCTTTTTATGGTCTACTGTCGTTAAATAATCCCATATGACAGCACCCATCCCCTGTTTTTTTGCTACAGAACTCACGTTTTCAACCTCCCCTTCGCAAATGATCCCTCTTTATTTTTCAATCTTTAACGTTTGTAAATATGCATTTAATGCATTAATTTGATCATCCGTTAAGTTGCCATATTTACCAGTCATTTTATTACCTGGTTTCATATTTTCAGGATCTTTGAGCCATTTTTTTAAGTTCTCTTCATTATTTTCGGCAATACCAGCAACCATATCGCGATCTGCGAAGTTTGCTAAGTTCGGTGCGATACGAGCAGAAGGTGGTCTACTATCATTTGATCCAACTGCATGACAACCAATACAGCTTTTATTAAATATTTCTTGACCCTCTTGCGCCTTTGTAGAAGCTACTTCTTTTTTTCCATCAATCTTCTTCATGTCAGCAAGCCACTTTTTGTACTCGCTTTCATCCAGAGCTTTCACTTTGAACTGCATTAAAGAATGTGATGGGCCACAAAATTCTGTACAAAAACCATTATAAGTGCCCGATTTATCTGCCTTTAACCACATTTTGTTTACATTATCTGTATTTGTATCCATTTTCCCAGCTAAAGATGGAACCCAAAACGAATGTTTAATATCGGCACCCTTCAAATTCAAATACACTTTCTTACCTGTGGGGATAACTAAATCTTGAGAAGTTACTATTTTTTCTGATTTATAAGAAAATTCCCACCAATAAAGATTCGCTGTTACATCAACAACGATAGTATCTTTATCAATATTCTTTTTCTCCATCGCACTTACATCAGCAAGCTTGAATGTATATGTAACAGTCGGAACAGCCAAGATTAACAAAAGAATAATCGGAATGACTGTCCATATAATTTCTAGTTTGTGATTTCCTTCAACTTGCTCTGGAATATAATCTTCCTCACCCTTTTTTTGTCGGAAACGCACAATTACATATAAGAAAATAATAGTAACTACAAGTACTACTCCTACCATGATTGCACTCGCTAGTAAGAGCAAATCATATTGCATTTTTGCTACTTCCCCTTGCGGAATTAAAGTAGACTGAAAAGCTTTACCGCATCCCCCTAACAGTAAAGCCAGCAGTGAAACGAACGAAAGCAGTCGCCACTGTTTCTTCATACAAACAACCCCCACTTTCTTTGTGAATTAGATTGTACTTTATAGTTAAGTAAAGTAAATCTCAACGTAAAGAAATCCAATCATGTCGTTGTCTTAGAAGAATGTAACTACAATCATTGACACAAATAAGATTGTTAAGTAATTCAGGGAATAAACAAACATTTTTACGGACCACTTGATGTCATCTTGCTGACGGAAGCCATAAAGCCCTAATGCGATCCATCCGATGTTAAGCAATGTTGCAATTACCATGAATGTTATTCCAAGTCCACTCATATAAAATGGTAGTGGTAATAAACATACTGTCCAAATCATAATCTGACGTTTCGTAATATCAAATCCCTGTACAACAGGAAGCATTGGGATTCCTGCATTTCGATATTCATCAACACGCTTCATCGCTAATGCGAGGAAATGTGGGATTTGCCAAATAAACATAATTAAAAATAACATCCAAGCAATTGGATGATTTAAAGACGGATCAATTGCCGCCCATCCAATTAAAGGTGGAACTGCTCCTGATATACTACCTACAACAGTATTTAACGTATATTTTCTCTTCGTCCATAACGTATATAAAACAACATATGTGAAGGCACCAATAAATGAGATTAACACTGCCATCGGTGTAGTAAGTAATAAAAATGCAAAGCCAAGAAGTAAAATTACAAGTCCAAATGCAAGTGCAAAGCCAGGTTTATATTTACCTGTTACCGTTGGACGGTTTTTTGTTCTTTCCATTAATGGATCGATATCTCGGTCAATGTAGTTATTTAAACAACATACCCCTGCCATAATTAATGCCGAACCAACGATTGTGAAAAATAACTTATCTAGATTGTCCATAACACTCAATCCATTAAAATGTAAAGCCAACCAAAATCCTGTAAATACAGTAAGTGTATTTGAGTTTACAATCCCCATTTTAACGAGCGCTGATAAATCTTGTAACCGAGTTGTTTCCGGTACAATTGAAACAGCTGACTCATCATGCAGCTCACTTGTTGCATGGTTCATCACTTTAACCCCCTCTTAAACCTATCATCTTTCTAAGCATATATTTCATGTGAAATATTTCGCTTCTATATAGCAATATTATTACAGTAGAAATATTGTTAACCCATTCTACTACTAATCTACGCCCATACTCCAATATATTAAATCACATTTCCCGAACATTTTGTGAAGAAAACATGAACTTTTTGTGTCGAACATTAAAAAACTTTATTCTAATTTATCCTTATCATAACATGATGTTATCTTCTATAATAAACTATTTTGTCATATTTAGCATGTATTCTCCCCATTTCTTTTCAAAATAGCCTAAATTCCTCCTAAAATATGTATTTTAAATCCCATTTTTTTCTTTATAATACGTACGTTGTCCTCGCCCTCCATTTCTTTGCTATTTTATTATTTTTTATATATCATAGGACTGTAGCACGTTTTATTCTATACATAATGGAATGAAAATATTTCGCAATAACTTCATAGCAGAAAGATGGTGAAAGAGATTGCAACGCTTTATTAAATGGTTAGCAGTCATTACAAGTCTCGATTTATTAGTAGTTTTACTAGGAGGCGCTTTAGTTACAAAAACGGGTTCAGGCCAAGGATGCGGCAAATCATGGCCTCTTTGTAACGGTGAATTTGTTCCATCTAATTTATCAATGGAGACTATTATTGAGCTAAGTCACCGCTTAACATCTGGATCAGCAGGAATCCTTGTTACTCTTCTTTGTATCTTGTCCTGGAAATATTATAAACATGTGCGCGAAACAAAGACGTTAGCAATTTTATCCTTCGTATTTTTAGTTGCACAAGCATTAATGGGAGCGGCGGCGGTTGTTTGGGGTCAAATGCCTGCTGTATTAGCTATTCATTTCGGTATTTCCTTAATTTCATTTGCTTCTGTCATCTTGTTAACGTGTCTTATTTTTGAAATTGATCAGAAATTTGATGCACGTTCACTTATTATGGACAAAAAAATGAAATTTCATATTTATGGTGTAACAATTTACAGTTATATCGTTGTCTACACAGGAGCTTTAGTACGTCACGAACGAGCTACCTTAGCCTGTCCAGACTTCCCTTTATGTAGCAAAAATAGACCTATGCCAACTCAACTACATGAGTGGGTTCAAATGGGACATAGAGTTGCAGCGATGTTAATTTTCGCTTGGATACTATATGCGATGATTATCGCTATTCGCCATTACAAGCAGCAGCGTGTAGTATACTGGGGATGGATTATTTCATTTATCCTTGTTACACTTCAAGCTATAGTAGGGATTTTAGTCGTATTTACAAATGCTAGTTTAGCAATGGCATTATTACATTCGCTCTTCATTTCTTGCCTGTTTGCTGTACTATGCTATTTAGTTATGATAGGTACAAGAAGTACAGTCAATGCAAAAGAAACTGAATCAACTTCTAAGCAAACAAAATAAAGTAAAACTTTAATACCTTGCCAATTCGGCAAGGTATTATTTACACACAAAAAAGAGCTGCTTTCGCACAGCTCTTTTTCTTTATTTTAATGATCTAATTCAATGAGTAAATCTCCCGTTTGAATTGCATCCCCATCATTTACATATACTTTTTTCACTTTACCACTAAATGGCGCTTGAACCGTCGTTTCCATTTTCATAGCTTCTGTAATTGCCATGGAATCACCTTTTTTCACTTCATCGCCTTCTTTTACAACTACTTTAATAACAGTTCCCGGCATCGTTGCGCTAATATGATTTGGATTTTCACGATTCCCCTTCACACGCTGTGCAACAGTTGATTTCACGCTTTCATCTTTCACTATGATTTCACGCGGTTGTCCATTAAACTCCAGGTAAAGCACACGATTTCCATCTGGCTGTGGCTCCCCAATGGAAACTAGTTTAACCATCAATGTTTTACCTTGCTCGATTTCCACATCAATTTCTTCACCAAGTCTCATACCATAGAAGAATGTCGGTGTATCAAGCACAGATACATTTCCATAAATCCCAGCAACTTTTTCGTAGTCCATAAATACTTTTGGATACAATGCATATGCGACTACATCAAAAATTGTTACTTCGCGTCCAAGTTTGTGGAATAACTCTTCTTTTAAAGCATCAAAATCTACTGGTTCTAATAATTCACCCGGTCTTACTGTTAATGGCTCTTTCCCTTTTAAAATAATTTTTTGTAATTCTTTCGGGAAACCACCATATGGTTGTCCTAAATCTCCAGAGAACATTTCAACAACAGATCCTGGGAAGTCCATAGCATGTCCACGTTCTAAAATATCTTGTTCTGTTAGGTGATTTTGAACCATAAATAATGCCATATCACCGACAACTTTAGATGATGGTGTTACTTTTACAATATCGCCAAACATATCATTAACACGGCGATACATCACTTTAACTTCATCAAAGCGATCTCCTAAACCAACCGCTTTTGCTTGTTGTTGAAGATTACTATACTGTCCACCCGGCATTTCATGCATATATACCTCTGTGTGAGGAGCATTCATACCACTTTCAAATGGAGCATAGTATTTTCGTACATCTTCCCAATAATGAGATAGTTTTTCTAATGAGTCTATATTAACATCTGGTTGTCTTTCGTTTCCACCTAACGCATAGTATAATGTATTCGCACTCGGCTGTGACGTTTGACCAGCCATAGAACTCACCGCTACATCAACAATATCAACACCTGCTTCAATCGCCTTCGTATACGTTAAAATACCATTTCCGCTCGTATCGTGTGTATGCAGGTGAATTGGAATCGACACCGTCTCTTTTAGTGCTGAAACTAAATCATATGCTGCGTTTGGCTTTAGTAAGCCCGCCATATCTTTAATTCCTAAAATGTGAGCTCCTGATGCTTCCAACTCTTTTGCTAAATTTTTATAATAATTTAAATCATATTTACTGCGTAACGGATCATGAATGTCTCCTGTGTAACACATTGTTGCTTCTGCAATCTTACCAGTATCTCGTACAGCATCAATTGCAACTCTCATGCCTTCTACCCAGTTTAAGCTATCAAAAATACGGAACACATCAATTCCGGCTTGCGCGGAACATTCTACAAATTTTTGAATTAAATTATCTGGATAGTTTTTGTATCCAACTGCGTTTGAAGAACGAAGTAACATTTGGAATAAAACGTTTGGCATTTTTTCACGAAGATCTAGTAATCGTTCCCATGGATCTTCTTTCAAGAAACGATATGCAACATCAAACGTTGCACCGCCCCACATTTCTGCTGAGAATAAGTTTGGTAACATTCTCGCTGTCGGCTCTGCAATGTGATGTAAATCTTTTGTACGAACACGAGTTGCAAGTAATGACTGATGTGCATCACGGAATGTTGTATCAGTTAAAAGTACACGCTTTTGATCTTGTACCCACTTTACTAATCCATCCGCTCCACGCTCATCCAAAATTTGTTTCGTTCCATTTTGCATTGGCTCTGAGTGTATCACATTTGGTATACGAGCATCTGGGAAAATTGGTTTCTCTTTTTTCCCTACTCCCGGGAAGCCATTTACTGTTACTGTACCAATATAATTTAACATTTTTGTTCCGCGGTCTTTACGTTTCGGGAACAAGAATAGTTCAGGTGACGCGTCAATAAATGAAGTGTCATATTCTCCTGATAAGAAGTTTTTATGTTTTACTACATTCTCTAGGAATGGAATATTTGTTTTAATACCACGAATACGGAATTCTTTTAAGTTACGTTCCATTTTTGCAGCGGCTTGTTCAAAAGTAAGTGCCCAAGTAGTAACTTTTACAAGTAAAGAATCATAGTACGGTGTAATAACTGCACCTTGGAAACTATTACCTGTATCAAGACGAACACCAAAACCACCACCTGATCGGTACGCCATAATCTTTCCTGTATCAGGCATAAAGTTATTAAGTGGGTCTTCTGTTGTTACACGAGATTGGATTGCAAATCCATGCACAACCACTTCCTCTTGCTTAGGAACACCTACCATTTTGCTATGTAATGCATGTCCATCAGCTATTAAAATTTGCGATTGAACGATATCCACTCCTGTAATCATCTCTGTAATCGTATGTTCAACTTGAACACGTGGGTTTACTTCAATGAAGTAAAACTCATCACCTTTTACAAGGAATTCTACCGTTCCAGCATTTAAATAATTTACATTTTTCGTTAACTTTACTGCAGCATCACAAATACGCTGACGCAAATCATCTGAAAGCGACACGCTCGGTGCAATTTCAACTACTTTTTGATGGCGTCGTTGTACAGAGCAATCACGCTCATACAAATGAACAACATTACCTTCTTCATCTGCTAAAATTTGTACTTCTATATGTTTAGGTTTTTCAACGAATTTTTCAACGTACACTTCATCATTACCAAAGGCTGCTTTTGCTTCTGATTTCGCGCGATTATACGATTCTCTTAATTCTTCACTAGCACGTACAATACGCATACCGCGACCGCCGCCACCAAGGGATGCTTTAATAATAATCGGGTAATCATACTTTTCAGCAAATTCTTCAACTTCTTCTATTGAATTTACTGGACCATCACTACCAGGAATAATTGGAATTTGTGCTAGCTGCGCTTGTGTTCTTGCTTTAACTTTATCTCCAAACATGTCTAAATGCTTACTTTTTGGACCGATAAAGATAATCCCTTCTTCTTCACAACGTTTTGCAAATTGAATATTTTCTGACAAGAAACCATATCCAGGGTGGATTGCATCTACATGATTACTTTTCGCAATCTCAATAATGCCTTCAATATCTAGATAAGCATCAATTGGCTTTTTCCCTTCCCCAACTAAATAGGACTCATCGGCTTTATAGCGATGATAAGAACCGCTATCCTCTTTAGAATAGATCGCAACTGTGTTTAATCCAAGTTCTGAACATGCTCGGAACACACGAATTGCTATCTCTCCACGGTTAGCTACCAATACTTTTTGAATACGTTGCAGCTTTGTCATGATTTTCCCCCTCTATTTTCCTACCACTCTAGAGATAAAATACATACACACTCTAAAGAGCGTGAAGTTCTTCACTTTCTACATTATATTATACTTAGAAAGCTTCACTTTATTTTATCCATCATACCTTATTTTTCAACAAATGATAAGTTTTCTGATCGATTTGTTTCACAAAAATAGTATAGCATACCTCTTCCTTTTCTAACAACAATATTGTATATCACATTCACTTAAATGTAATATACTTTTCGTTTTATAACAATCAATATTGTATCACATTTAAAATCTAACAAAATAAAAAACACATTGAACTCTAGAGCTCAATGTGTTTTTTATTTTACAACAACAAGATGCGGTCCACCTTGTTCTATTTCGTTAGTCAATTTGTTTTGTTGTTTCTCTTGTCGTTTTACATAACTAGCAATATTTAACAGTATACCCATTGCAAGTAAATTAGCCAATAAAGAACTACCACCATAACTTATAAACGGTAATGGTACCCCTGTAAGCGGTATTAACCCAGACATACCACCAACATTTATAAAAGTTTGAACTCCAAACAAACTTGCAATTCCAATTGCTATTAAACTTCCAAACGGATCTCTGCACTTTTGTGCAACCCTAAATGCCCGAATAATAATAAGTAGTAAACAGATTAAAATGACAGCTACGCCTATAAATCCAAGTTCTTCAGATATAATTGCCATAATAAAATCTGTTTGCGGTTCTGGTAAGTATCCATATTTTTGCACACTGTTCCCTAACCCTCGACCATTTAGCCCTCCTGAAGCAATTCCAATAAAAGAATTTATTAATTGGAACCCATCATTTTGAGGATCGTTAAATGGATCAAGAAAAACTGAAAACCGAGCTTTTTGGTACTGACTTAACTTATAGTTCCCAATAAAATATAACGCTGGAATCCATATTATAGACGTTAAGAGGAATCGCTTTATACTTAAATTAACATTAACTCCTGAACAAAAGAACATAATCAGTACAGTTCCACCTATTAGTATATCGGTCCCTAAGTCATTTTGAAGTAAAATTAATCCCATCGCTCCACCGACAACAGCTAGAGGAGGAATTATCCCTTGTACAAAAGCTGTTTGCGTTTCTTGTTTCTTAGCAAAAAAGTTTGCTAGCGTAATAATAACCGTTATTTTCACAAACTCAGCTGGTTGTATACCTAATATCCATCCTTTTGCACCATTTATGACCTGACCGAAAAGAAAGGCTGCTGCTAATAGACCAATACTCCCTATTCCCATTGCGATCAAAACTATTCGCTTTCTCCACAACTTATAAGGAATGGCAACGATAATCGCTAACATTATCGTTCCAACAGCTAGAGCAAATAATTGTTTTTTAAAAAAGTAATCTGCTGGCCAGTTATGTCTCGACGAAATCGCAACAATGGAACTAGAACTATATACCATTATAACTCCCAACACACATAAGATAACAAGAGGAAGTAATAAGGAATAATCCATCGATTTCCATACTTTTTTCATTTCATTTCCTCTTTCTGTTTCAATTTAATTATTGTTGTATTCCATATGTATATAGGTTCTTCCTTCTTTATTATACAAATAAAAAGCCCAAACTATTTCAGTTTGAGCCCCCTTATTTGAACCCGTTATTGTTGTTTGTTTGTAAATGCTTCATGAAGTGCAGACAACTCACGTTCGAGCTCTCCTAACATTGCTTTCCCTTGTTCTTCTGCAATAAGACCAAGGCGAACCGCAAAATCGACCTCGCGGGATAGTCCAAACATTTGTGTGTCTAAAACTTCTTCATATAATGGACATTGCGGCATTGTAAGATTGTCCATTTGTACCTTAATAAGTCTTAAAATCTTCTCTGCATCCGCTTGTAGAAGGGCTAGTGCCTTTTCCTGATGATTTGATACTGTCTCAGACGCCAAATTGATTCCCTCCGTTTCCGTCCTACTCTCTCATATCTATTAATATTAGCGATAGTTTTAATAAATTGCAATAGAAACATTTTTTGTGACAACAGTGTCTAATACTATTATACTGAAAAGTGGGAGTATAACACAAATGGGGGAACAACAATGAGCGAAATTTTATTTATTAATGGAAAAGTTCGTTTTCCAATCACTATCGATCCAACTGTATGGATTTTCGATGATCGAAAAATAGATTTGACAACCTACTTTGATGAAACTAGAGAAGAATCATCCGAATTAGAAACATACTTAAAACATACTTCAGAGCATTGGGATCGCGAAATCCGTGATGGTGCTGCCTTCCCGCCAATACAACAAAGTGTAAAGAAATATAAAAAAGAACAGCTTATTAACGGGACCTTTGGCATACCACTTCATCCATTTCTAAAAAATGCTGAAATTTTAGAAGATGCTACTCATGTCGAAATTGAAACCACAGACAATACAATTACACTTCCGTTAGAAACAGCCCATAAAGCTATTCTCGGTTTTTCAAAAGAAGGTAAACCATTACGAGAAGACGGGCCTGTTCATCTATATTTCCATGATGGATCTAATAGACAAAATCCGATTCGTAACATCCGTAAATTTACAATCATTTAAATTGTATAATTAAAAGGCAAAAAAGGAGTGAGCTTAAGCTCACTCCTTTTTATAATAAATCCGCTGCTAGTTGTGCTAAATTAGAACGCTCTCCTTTAACAAACTTTACATGACCACTAATACGTTGTTCTTTAAACTTCTCTACAACATATGTTAAACCGTTATTATATTCATCTAAATACGGGTGATCAATTTGCTGAGGATCCCCCATTAATACAATCTTACTTTTTTCGCCTACCCTTGTTAGTATCGTCTTTACTTCATGCTTCGTTAAATTTTGTGCCTCGTCAATTATAATGAACTGGTCTGGAATACTTCTCCCGCGTATATAGGTAAGCGCTTCTACTTCAATCGAACCCATTCCAGCTAAAATAGCATCTAGCTCCCCAGGCTTTTTCGTATTGAATAAATACTCTAGATTATCAAAAATCGGCTGCATCCACGGTCTTAATTTTTCCTCTTTCTCTCCTGGTAAATAGCCTATATCTTTCCCTACCGGTACAATTGGTCTCGCGACAAGTAGTTTTTTATATAACCCTAAATCTTCCGTTTGCATTAGTCCCGAAGCTAATGCAAGTAACGTTTTTCCTGTACCGGCTTTCCCTGTTAACGTTACAAGTGGAATATCTTCCCGAAGTAGCAATTCTAATCCCATAATTTGCTGCACGTTTCGTGGGCGTATCCCCCACACTTGTTCATTGTGAAAAATAAGTTTTTTTACCTTCTTACCTAAATGATCCACAATCCCAAGTGCAGAACTAGAACCCCCTAGTGCATCTTTCATTACAACAAACTGATTTGGATAAAAAGGATGATTTGCGATTTCAGATAAAGGTAGTTCACCTTTTTCATAAAAATAATCTAACTGTTCTTTTGATATATACCCTTCTAAAAATCCTGAATATATATTTTCCACTTCGATTACTCGGTCACTTAAATAATCTTCGGCCTGCAATCCGATTGCATCAGCTTTTACCCTTACGAGTACATCTTTACTTACTAAAATAACTGATTTCCCGTCCTCTTTTTCTTGTTCTTCTAAAGAGAGGTTTTTCGCTACCGCTAAAATTCGATTATCATTTGTTTTTTCTACAAAAATATCTTGCAGTTGAACAAATGAGCGATGATTTAATTCAATACGAAATGTACCGCCGTTTTCTAACGGAATACTTTCATGCAGCTTTCCTATTTCGCGAAATTTGTCGATTAACTTAGATACATAGCGAGCATTTCGTCCTACTTCATCCATATAACGTTTTTTCGAATCAACCTCTTCTAATACAACTGCTGGAATCACTACTTCATTTGTTGCAAATGAAAAAATAGATAAAGGATCCTGCAAAAGTACATTCGTATCTAACACATAAATTTTATCCAACCTGTTACCCCCTGACTCCACTTTTAAATTTGTAGAACAAGGGTTTCATCCATAAAATATGGACGAACCATTGTTATAATTATATGTACCGTAAAAACGAGGTAGAATCGAAATTCATAGAAATTAAACCTTTTCTTTATTTTTTATTCATTTCTATTCAATATATTACTTTTTATTATAATTTTTCACATTAAATCACAATACTCACTTGTAAAAGTTTATGAACGATGTTCCTATTCATCTTCTTTATAATTCTTTCATTCCTACTAATACTTGGTTATCAAGCTTTTTAGCTGCTCGAAGATCATATGTTTTTTCATATGTTGGTTCAGTAGCAAGTTTCGCACCATAAAACATAACATCACGAACTTCTTGTACATTCACTTCTACTACCGTTAATTTTAGAGGAATCCCTTCCATTCTATCTGTTAAAATTTCACTTTCACCACTTATGGAAAATACGGATTCATTCGCCATTATAGTCAATACAACCCCTGCACTATGCCGTATATTCCCCACAATACGTGAGCGTTGATCTACCGCAAATCGAATACTAGTTTCACTCACTGCATATACCCAAGAAATAGCACTTACGTTAGGAATTTGTTTTTCGAAATCTGTTGTTGCTATCATAACGATACACTCTTTACGCAAAGATTGTACTAAATCACCTGTCAATGTAGGCTCAACTACATTCGCCATATTTCCACCTCCAAATATTATTTATATATCCTTATCATAACCTATTTTTCGAATTGCGAAAATATTATTTTTTCCCGCTATTATTCAAAAACATTATGCTTCCATGATATACTTATACTGATAGAATTCGTATTGAGGTGACGAAATGAGAGTCAGATGTATGATTTGTGATAAAAAAGATATGTTAGATGACGAAAATCCTATGGCAAAAAAACTGCGTAATCGCCCTATTCATACATATATGTGCATGGAATGTACGGAACGAATTGCAGAGCGTACTATGGAACGCCATGCGAGTGGTAATTTCCGATTATATCGTGATAAAAAAGTAGAAGACGATTGGTAAACCGGAAATAAGTCCTTAATCATATAGATAAGGACTTATTTGTATTTTTCTGGTTCACGATTCATCTGATCCAAAAAACAATCAATGGCTTCTACCGGAAATCTTGCACACCTTATTTCTCCATCAATTTCATATGTAATCAAATACATTTCCTCGTTCTTTTCAACTTCTACATTTCGTAATTTATGCTCTTCATATATCATATTTTGAAATAATACATACGTTTCTTGTGCAGCTCTATCATCTGGACGTGCTTCCGCAACCGTTTTAATTGTTAACCAATTATATAATGCATCTTGTACTGAGCGCATGAAAGCCCCTCCTTTTTTCACCCTGTTTTTTGTTGTTTAGCTTGACGTAAACGCAGTCTATAAATTCCAAGTACAATTGCCGCTACAACAAGCCCCTCTCCAACGGGTAAAAAAACTGCAAAAAAAGTTAATACCGTGCATCCAATTGCTAAAGAAATATATATCACTATATTTTTTAGTACCGATAGCTTCCTTGCAAATCCTAAATTATATACAAGTGCACTTAATAAAATTATTGTTCCATAAAGTAACCACATCCCTAACTCTGGATTTTCATCAACTTTACAAAGTTTCGCGAAAAATGACATTCTTTCTAACACTATCTTTCACCCCTTCTCATGAAACAAATTCTCTTTATGTACTTAATACAAGAGTAACTCGCAAAAAAAATACTGTCTACAAAAAAGAGTAAATATTCTAAAAAAATAAACATAAAACAAAAAAACAGCTACCTTTATAAAAGGTAGCTGTTCTATTATTTTATGCTTCAACAGATTTCTTTTTCTTAGCAGCTCTTTCGCGCTCACTCTTATCAAGAATCTTTTTACGTAGACGAATTGATTCTGGAGTTACTTCACAGAACTCGTCATCGTTTAAGTACTCTAATGACTCTTCTAAAGTCATTAGGCGTGGTTTTTTCATTGTTGAAGTTTGATCTTTCGTCGCAGAACGAATGTTAGTTTGTTGTTTCATTTTTACAACGTTAACTGTTAAATCATTCTCACGTGTATGTTCTCCAACGATCATACCAGCATATACTTCTGTACCTGGTTCAACGAAGATTACACCACGGTCTTCAACTTGCATAATACCGTATTGTGATGCTTTTCCTGCTTCAAGTGAAACTAGAACACCTTGACGACGTCCACCCACTTGTCCAGCATGTACTGGTTGGTAGCAATCAAATGTGTGGTTTAAAATACCATAACCACGAGTTAATGTTAGGAATTCTGTTGTGTAACCAATTAACCCACGTGCTGGAACCATGAAAGTAAGGCGAACTTGACCGTTTCCGTTATTCACCATATCTAACATTTCACCTTTACGTGCGCCCATTGATTCCATAATAGAACCAGTGTATTCTTCAGGAACATCGATTTGTACGCGCTCTACAGGCTCACTTCTTACGCCATCGACATCTTTAATAATTACTTCAGGCTTAGATACTTGTAGTTCATAACCTTCACGACGCATGTTTTCAATTAAGATTGATAAATGTAACTCTCCGCGTCCAGATACGATCCATGCATCAGGAGAATCTGTATTATCTACACGTAAACTTACATCTGTCTCTAATTGTGAACGAAGACGCTCTTCAATTTTACGAGAAGTAATGAATTTACCTTCACGACCTGCAAATGGGCTGTTATTTACAAGGAATGTCATTTGTAATGTTGGCTCATCAATACGTAATAATGGTAAAGCCTCTTCATGCTCAACCGGACATACCGTTTCACCTACGTTAATGTCTTCCATACCTGAAACAGCTACTAAATCTCCAGCTTTTGCTTCTTCAATTTCTTGACGTTTTAATCCAATGTAACCAAATAATTTAGTTACACGGAATTGTTTTACACTTCCGTCAACTTTCATTAATGCAACTTGTTGTCCTACTTTCATTGTACCGCGGAATACGCGTCCAACCCCAATACGACCAACATAGTCATTGTAATCAAGAAGTGCTACTTGGAATTGAAGTGGCTCTTCGCTGTTATCAATTGGTGCTGGAATATGTTCAATGATTGTGTCAAACAATGATTTCATATTCTCTTCTTGATTTGCTGGATTTGAATCTAAGCTTGCTGTTCCGTTCATTGCTGATGCAAATACAACTGGGAACTCTAATTGATCTTCGTTTGCACCAAGTTCGATGAATAAGTCAACTACTTCATCAACTACTTCATCAGGGCGAGCGAAGTCACGGTCAATTTTGTTTACAACAACGATTGGAGTTAAGTTTTGCTCAAGAGCTTTCTTTAAAACAAATCGTGTTTGTGGCATACAACCTTCATATGCATCAACTACAAGTAGAACACCATCAACCATTTTCATGATACGTTCTACTTCTCCACCGAAGTCAGCGTGACCAGGTGTATCTAAAATGTTAATTCTTTTATCTTCATAGTGAATCGCAGTATTCTTCGCTAAAATTGTAATACCACGTTCTCTTTCTAGATCATTTGAGTCCATTGCGCGTTCTTCAATATGTTCATTCGCACGGAACGTCCCCGCTTGACGTAATAACTGGTCAACAAGTGTTGTTTTACCATGGTCAACGTGGGCAATAATTGCTATATTTCGTAAATCTTGTCGTTTTTTCAACATGTCCAACTCCTAATGTCTTTTTAATCCTTCTCTATTATAAGAGCGAAGGGGATACAATGGCAATCAAAATAAAATCAAGAATGAAAATATAGTTGTATTCTTACTTTTGTGAAAGTAAAATAAGATTGGAGGGTGAAGAAATGGAACACATTCAATATCGCTTTTTATTAACAGCAATTATCGGTGTTATCTTCTTAATTGGTATCGGAATTATGATTGCTGAAAATAGTCCCATCGGCATTATTATTTGCATTATCGGCACATTTGTTACAGTTGGATACGGTTTTGTAACAAAAAGAAAAATGCGTAAATCGCAATAACATTAAAAAGTAAGAAGCTTCTTTATGCCTCTTACTTTTTTCATTATTGCGATACAAATGGTAATAATTCTTCGTATACTCCTGGTTTTGCAACTAACACACTGCTTTTCTCTACAATAGAAAGAGGCGTTCCCAAGAACGTTGTCACTTTACCGCCAACTTCCTCTACAATAATCTGTCCCCCGCCAAAGTCCCATGGCGATAAGCGCGGTGTTACATATGCGTCTAATCTTCCCGTGGCAACATATACCATTTCTAATGCTGCACAACCATATGACCTCGTACCTCTCGCCTTCTTAACGAGCATCATCATTTTTTCCATATTAAGCAATGGATTATCAGTAAGCCATATCGCATTCAAAGCTATAACTCCATGCTCTACCGTTCCTTTTTCCAACATGGGAATAGCTAAATCATTGCAAAAAGCCCCTTCTCCCTTTACCGCATGATATAGTTCGTCATGAACTGGATCATAAATAAGACCAATCTTTCCGATACCGTTCTCATAAATCCCGATTGAGATTGCGAAATTTCTTTTTTGATGAACAAAGTTCATCGTGCCATCAATTGGATCAATTAACCAAACAACCCCATTAGAAGAGGTAATCTCATCTCCATAGCCTTCTTCTCCTAAAATGTTATGAGCCGGGAATGTTTCTTTAATTTTCCCAATTAAAAACTGCTCCGTTTCTCGGTCCATATTTGTTACTAGATCAGCTGCATTTGACTTTGTTTCTATAATAAGTGTTTTTTTCAGTGACGCCATTAATTGTTCTCCGGCTTCTCGAATCCACTGTTTCGCGTGTGTATCGATGTCTTTCCATACTTCTTGCATGTTTAAACACTCCGATCTATACTGTTCACAGAAAAAACGAACCCTTTATAAGGTTCGCACCAACTAATTATTTATACATATACTATTATTACGCTTCTAAACGGATCATTTCAAGTCTTAACACTTCTAATTTTTGTACGCACTCTTCTTTTTTCTGTTTGTCGTTATCCATCATCGCATCATATAAAGTTGCTAATTCATAATCTAGCTCCAAACGTAGCACCGGAATTCTCTTTTCAGCATCTGTTCTCTTTAACGCATTAATCACCTGTCTCATTTTTTTGCCTCCTCCCAATATTCGTCTGCCCTCGGACTAGAATTGATTCAATTTTCTGATTTTTTGTTTTATACTATACTATGTTGGATAAATCATCTATGCAACAAAATTATATTTTTTTATTTAAATTTTTTTGTGATGTTTTTTTTATGAATAGTACAAGCTATGCTAAAATTAAAACAAAATAGGAGTTGGAGGAACAATCATGACACTACAAACATTCACATCAACTGATTTTGAAGTCTTTACTGTTGATGGTCTTGAAGAACGAATGAGCGCAATTAAAACGAATATTCATCCTAAGCTAGAAGCTTTAGGGGAACAATTTGCAGAATATTTATCACAACAAACTGATGAAAACTTTTTCTACCATGTAGCAAAACATGCACGCCGCAAAGTCAATCCACCAAACGATACTTGGGTTGCTTTTTCAACAAATAAACGTGGATATAAAATGTTACCACACTTTCAAATTGGTTTATGGGGTACTCACGCCTTCATATACTTTGGTTTAATCTATGAGTGTCCACAAAAAGTGGAGACGGCTCACGCCTTCTTAGAACATTTAAATGATTTAAAAACAAATATTCCAAATGACTTCGTTTGGTCCATTGACCATACTAAACCAGGTGTAAAACTACATAAAACGCTTGAAACGGAAGACTTACAAAAGATGATTGAACGTTTAGCTACTGTGAAAAAAGCAGAGTTATTAGTCGGTATTCATATATCACCAGAGGAGTTTTCAGCAATGACCAACGAACAATTCCTTGCTAAGATTGAATCTACGATGCAACCACTCCTTCCTTTATATGCACTTTGTAATCGATAGTAGAAAACGGACAATTTATATTGTCCGTTTTTAGTTGTTATCACATTATAGCACTTTGCATTTTAATTTTCAAAATATTTTTACATTTTTACAATCTTTTTTTCCGCTACTTCTTTTGCTCTTTGAATCGTACGATATATAGAATATCCACTTACTTCTTGAAATTCTTTATCAATTTTTTTCTCCGCTGCCTTCGATGGCACAATCTCTTTAAAACGACGATATAATTCCATCAAATCTTCTCTCAAAACTCCTTTTTCATATACCTTTTCAATCGCTTCATAAAACTTTACAACTGCTACCATTTCTTCATTTGACCAATCGTAATCAAGTGGATATTGATATTCCATTTTTGCACCTCATTCAGTATTCTTTCTTTTTCCATTATGCTACCTTTAAGACAACCTTTTATTCTTCACTATAGCCACTCTGCATTATACACCATTTATCCATTTCAATGGAATTGTCTTCCTCTTTGCAGTATTTAAAATATAACTATTAAACATACTCACCTTGAAAATGCGATTTTTCTATACATCTATAATTATTGGTGATATAATGCTTTTGTTTTATAGAGAATAAAGTGAGACTACCATCCCCAAAAAGGCTTTTGCGAATGGCAGAAAAACAAGTCAAGTTCTAAAAGTTTGTCATCTTAATTTCCTTTTAGAATGAGATGAAATCATATAAAACAAACTCTAATAAATATTACGAAGAAGAAGGGGTGTATAGATTGTCCCAATACGAAACACCATTGTTTACCGCTTTAGTTGAGCACAGTAAGCGAAATCCAGTTCAATTCCATATTCCTGGTCATAAAAAAGGACAGGGCATGGATCCTACATTTCGCGAATTTATTGGGCATAATGCATTAGCAATTGATTTAATTAATATTGCGCCGCTCGATGATTTACATCATCCAAAAGGTATGATTAAAGAAGCACAGGATTTAGCAGCCGCTGCTTTCGGTGCAGATCATACGTTCTTTTCTATTCAAGGTACAAGTGGTGCAATTATGACAATGGTGATGAGCGTGTGCGGTCCTGGGGATAAAATCCTCGTGCCACGGAATGTGCATAAATCAGTAATGTCAGCTATTATTTTCTCAGGTGCAAAACCAATTTTCATGCATCCTGAGATTGATCCGAAGCTCGGTATTTCACATGGGATCACAATTCAATCTGTCAAAAAGGCTCTTGAAGAGCACTCAGATGCGAAAGGCTTACTTGTTATAAATCCAACATATTTTGGGTTTGCTGCAGATTTAGAGCAGATTGTAGAATTAGCTCATTCTTACGATATTCCTGTACTTGTTGATGAGGCTCACGGTGTTCATATCCATTTTCATGATGAACTACCAATATCAGCTATGCAAGCAGGTGCAGATATGGCAGCAACAAGTGTTCACAAATTAGGTGGGTCTTTAACCCAAAGCTCTATTCTTAATGTAAAAGAAGGTCTTGTGAACGTAAAGCATGTCCAATCCATTATTAGCATGCTTACGACTACATCAACTTCTTACATTTTGTTAGCATCCCTTGATGTTGCTAGAAAACGTCTTGCTACAGAAGGAACAGCTCTCATAGAACAAACAATACAATTAGCTGAGCATGTTCGTGATGCTATTAATGCTATTGAGCATCTTTATTGTCCCGGAAAAGAAATGCTAGGAACAGATGCTACTTTTAACTATGATCCTACAAAGATAATTGTATCTGTAAAAGATTTAGGTATTACAGGCCATCAGGCTGAAGTATGGCTTAGAGAACATTACAACATTGAAGTAGAACTCTCTGATTTATATAACATACTTTGTCTTATCACATTTGGAGATACAGAAAGTGAAACAGATACACTTATTACAGCATTACAAGATTTAGCAGCAACATATAGAAATAGAGCAGACAAAGGTGTTCAAGTACAAGTAGAAATACCAGAAATACCTGTGCTAGCACTTTCTCCTAGAGATGCTTTTTATTCAGAAACAGAAGTCATTCCATTTGAAAACGCAGCAGGTCGTATTATAGCTGATTTTGTTATGGTTTATCCGCCAGGGATTCCAATCTTTACTCCGGGGGAAATTATTACACAAGATAACTTAGAGTATATTCTTAAAAATTTAGAAGCTGGGTTACCTGTACAAGGTCCTGAAGATATGACATTACAAACATTACGTGTTATTAAAGAGTACAAGCCTATCAGTTGATAGGCTTTTCTTTCACCTTTTTTCTCTTTTTTTCATACGATACTAAAGAATTTGACATTCCCACCCTAATGGGGCAAGCTGACTAACATCAGTGGGATTCTTGCTACCTAAGGCGAAGTCCATTTCTGGTATCGCTGACGTGCAAGATTGCGGTGTGCCATCACCACTCTCACAACAAATCGTATAGGTTCGTGAGCTACGGTACTTATACCATACCGTACAGATTCGTGTTCAGGTGTTTTAGCGTCTTGTTCTTGACGACACATATCATTTTACCGATAGCTTGAATTCGGCTATCGAACTCCCTATGCTATCTTTTTTCAAAGAACACATTGGCGTTTTAAAGACTTGTACTTGTCTGTAGTTAAAGTCTACCAAAATATAAAGTGAAACTTTAATCAGTGGAGTTTTGTTCATCCCCACTGATTATTAGCCTTCACCAATCGGGCGTTTACGGGCAGCAGGGCTCCAGCCGAATTTTGAGGTGGAATTCTTACTGCCCGCAAATAGCGGGATAAATGTTTTTCTATGAAAAAGCGATACTTTCATCCTATGTCTAAAGTCCAATATAGGCTTTCCCGTATCGCGAAATCTGTAACGTATAGGTGGGGATACCATTATGATTGTGATAGGCCGTTCTATTGTACACCCTTATATCACAAATGAATATGAGCCATTTGCAGCTGAAAAACAACAGATTTTATCCATAATGGCGGGAAATCAAGAAGTTTATTCCTTCCGAACAGCCGATGAACTCAGCTTTGATCTTAATTTACGAGTTAATATTATTACTTCCGCGCTAGAACTTTTTCAAAGTGGATTTCAGTTTCGTACGTTTCAACAATCTTTTTGCAATCCTCAGTTTTGGGAAAGAACATCACTTGGCGGATTTCAACTACTTCCAAACATAGCCCCTTCCATTGCCATCCAAGATATTTTTAAAAACGGAAAACTATATGGAACTGAATGTGCCACCGCAATGATTATCATTTTTTACAAAGCATTACTATCATTATATGAGGAAAAAACTTTCAACCGTCTATTCGCAAACCTCTTACTTTATACATGGGACTACGATCGCGACTTAAAGCTCATAACAAAAACGAGTGGCGATATCGTTCCAGGTGACCTCGTTTACTTTAAAAACCCACAAGTTAATCCAGCTACGATTGAGTGGCAAGGAGAAAATACAATCTATCTAGGAAACTTCTTTTTTTACGGACATGGCGTAGGCGTAAAAACGAAAGAGGAAATTATTTATTCATTAAATGAACGAAGGATCCCTTATGCTTTTATTTCAGCTTATTTAACCGATTTTATTACTCGTATTGATAGCCGTATGATGAGTCAACATGCCCCTCCTAACACGCCACAAACATCAATTGGATTTATTCCTATTAGAGATGATGCAATTGTTGCAACAGTCGGACATACAACTACAATCTATTAAAAAAACGCCTACATGTGTAGGCGTTTTTTCTTAATTATTAAGCTTTTGTATGTTCTTTATGGTCACATTCGCAATGAGATCCACATTTCCCATAAAGTACTGTTGATTTTTCATCTTCAAAATGTGCGATTGTTCCTTCACAAACTTGGCATACGATTGTTCCCATCTTCATTTCCCCCTGATTTTTAAGAATAATCTACTTATATATGATTAAGCTTTCGCATTGTCTCTACTAGCACAGTCACAATTGGAACCACATTTCCCATAAAGTACTGTCGTTTTCTCATCCTCAAAATGTCCGATTGTTCCTTCGCAAACTTGACATACGATTGTTCCCATTTTTCATTTCCCCCTAAGTTTATGGTCCTAAAAACTTTTAGCTGTCAATTTCCTATCAATTATTGGGCTTTTGTATGTTCTGTGTGATCACATCCGCAAGATCCACATTTCCCGTAAAGTACCGTTACTTTCTCATCCTCGAAGTGTGCAATTGTACCTTCACAATCTTGACATACGATTGTTCCCATTTTTCATTTCCCCCTAAGTTTATAATCCCAAAAACTTTTGTAACCGCTTAACTTTCTGTCTTTATTTTAATATGTTATACTTTTTACGTCAATAGGTTTTTAGTATAACACATTAAATATTTTAAAATTAAATTAGTATGCGATATTAACACAAAAAAACAGCCATATCTCATACGTACGACTGTTTCTTGTTAATTATTCTTCATACTCCGCATGCAAAGAAGTAGACGGAACAAGAAATTTAAAAAATTGAGCTAACTCCTCCGCCTCCTCTTCCGATCCTAACTTAAAAGTTTCCTGTATATATGGAACATTTTCTACATCATCTCTCCCAAGCAAAGTAGATCTCCCTGTTTGCATACAAACAATAAGTGGCTTTCCAAAAAACATATTTGTATAAATAACTCCAAAATCATAACGTGTATCATGCGTCATAAATCCTAAAAATCGTACCTTCACACTTTCATGCTCATCATACAATTTTTCAAACATGAGTTTCCACCTTTCTAAATAACACTTCCTACTCATTAATATATTAAACAAAAAAAGTAATACTCCTTTTAATTGTCAAAAAATTCAGTAGGATGTAGAATGATATTATTCTACTAAGCTAAGGGGGAATTTGTATGCAACACGCCTTTATCACACTTGTACCTAAATCCAATCAACAATCTGTTTCAATAGAAGATGTTAAACACCTTTTTCATAACTATAAAACCGTTACTTCCAAGACTGGTAATCAAATTAATTATGCTTATACAAATACAGCTTTTCCTTATGAAATATTAGATACATCAGCAACAACATTAAAACTCCAATCGAGTCACGATCGATATGATTCTATTTATGTTGGGATTGGAATAGAAAAGGAACAATCTTTTATTCAGGTTTCTTTGCCTACTACAGCAACATTTGGTGATAAAGGAAAAGCAAATGAATTTAGCCGTTTTCTAGCGAAGAAATTAGAAGGAGAGTTACAACTATTTAATGGAAGAACAATGTATTTCTATAAACGTTAATTTAAAAAATAGAGAATATGATTAAAAAAAGTATGCAATTTGAACACGTAAGGAATAATGCCTGCTTTCTTACGTGTAATACAAAACATGCAATCACATATGCCAAATAAAGAAATACGAAAAAGAGAATTACTTTATAATGAAACTTATCACCATTCGATAATGTTAATACAATGGAAAAACCACTCCATAATAGAAAATGATAAAATATAACATGTAATATTCTCATGGAACCTTCTCCTTTGACATGCTCTATTTTATTAATATATGGGATTAAGTTTGAATCAATTACATATTATATAACGGCATATATGCTAACGGTTCATTTAAAGTATTATATATTCATTCGACAAGTACATATAAAGACCTTGCAAGTCATTTTATGAAAATAAAAATACCCCATCTCTTTAAATAAGAGATGGGGTATTTACATTACTTAAATTATTTTACAATGTGAATTGGCATTCCAAGAGCAACTTCAGCTGCTTCCATTGTGATTTCACCTAATGTTGGGTGAGCATGGATTGTTTGAGCGATATCTTCAGCTGTCATTCCAGCTTCGATAGCTAAACCAATCTCAGAGATAATATCAGAAGCACCTGCACCTGCAACTTGCGCGCCTACAAGAAGACCATCTTCTTTACGCGTTACAAGTTGTAAGAAACCGTCAGTGCTGTTTAATGATAACGCACGACCGTTTGCAGCGAATGGGAACTTAGATACAGCTACTGTCATTCCTGCTTCTTCAGCTTGTTTCTTAGTGTAACCAACAGATGCTAATTCTGGATCAGTGAAGCATACTGCAGGAATTCCGATGTAATCGATTGCTGATGCATGGCCACTAATTACTTCAACAGCTACTTTACCTTCGTAAGAAGCTTTGTGAGCTAATGGTGGTCCAGGAACGATATCACCGATTGCATAGATGTTTGAAATATTTGTACGGCATTGCTCATCAATTTCGATAATGCCACGGTCAGTCATTTTAATTCCAACTTGCTCAAGACCGATTTCTTGAGTGTTTGGACGACGACCTACAGTTACTAATACGTAATCTGCTTCTACAGTTTGGATTTCACCGTTAACTTCAAAGCTAACTTTTACGCCAGTTTCTGTTTCTTCAACGCCTTTAGCCATAGCTTTTGTATGGATATTTACGTTACCTTTTTTCTGTAGAGCACGTTTAACAACAGAGCTCATAGCTTTTTCGAAACCAGCTAAGATTTCGTCGCCAGCTTCTACTACAGTAACTTCTGTACCGAAGTTAGCATATGCAGTACCTAATTCCATACCGATGTAACCGCCGCCGATTACAACAAGTTTTTTAGGAATTTCAGGTAAGCTTAAAGCGCCTGTAGAGTTGATAACACGTTTAGAGTATTTGAATCCTGGAATTTCGATTGGTGTAGAACCAGTTGCAAGAACAGCATTTTTAAACGTATAAGTTTGTGCTGCATCTTCAGTCATTACGCGTAATGTGTTAGCATCTACGAAGTAAGCTTCACCGCGAATGATTTCAACTTTGTTACCTTTAAGAAGGCCTTCAACACCGCCAGTTAATTTCTTAACTACGCCGTTTTTCCATTCTTGAACTTTTGTAAAGTCAACTTTTACGTTCTCTGCAGTGATACCCATGTCATCAGAATGCATTGCATTCTCATAACGATGACCTGCATTGATTAACGCTTTTGAAGGAATACATCCAACGTTTAAGCATACGCCACCAAGGTTAGATTTTTCAATAATCGCTACCTTTTGACCTAATTGTGCTGCACGAATTGCCGCAACGTATCCACCAGGACCTGCACCAACAACGACTGTATCTAATTCAATTGGGAAATCTCCTACTACCATTGTTATTACGCCTCCATTACTAATAATTGTGGGTCATTCAATAGACGTTTAATTTGGTTTAATGCTTTTTGAGCAGTTGCGCCGTCAATTAAACGATGGTCAAAGCTTAGAGATAATGCTAATACTGGAGCTGCAACGATTTCACCGTTTTTCACAACTGGTTTCTCAGCGATACGGCCGATACCAAGGATTGCTACTTCTGGGTGATTGATAACTGGAGTGAACCATTGTCCACCTGCAGAACCAATGTTTGTAATTGTGCAAGAAGCACCTTTCATTTCAGTTGGAGCTAAACGACCATCACGTGCTTTACCAGCAAGTTCATTGATCTCGTTAGAAATAGTAAAGATAGATTTACGATCTGTATCTTTAACAACTGGTACTAATAGACCTTTGTCTGTATCAGCTGCGATACCGATGTTGAAGTAATGTTTATGAACGATTTCTTGAGAAGCATCGTCTAAAGCAGTATTCAACATTGGGAATTCACGTAATGCAGATGTTAAAGCTTTTACAACGTATGGAAGGTAAGTTAATTTAATACCTTTGTCAGCTGCAACAGCTTTGAACTTCTTACGGTGAGCAACAAGTTCTGTTACATCTACTTCATCCATTAATGTTACGTGAGGAGCTGTATGCTTAGAGTTAACCATTGCTTTCGCAATCGCTTTACGGATACCACTCATTTTCTCACGAGTTTCTGGATATTCACCAGCTGGGATTGGTTGTGCTTTTGGTGCTTCTTCTTTCGCTGCTGCTGCTGGAGTAGCTTCTACTGCTGCTGGAGCCTCAGTTGCTGCTACAGTTTGTCCACCATTTGCAAATGCATCGATGTCAGTTTTCACAACACGGCCGTTCTTACCAGAACCAGCTACTTTATGAATATCTACACCTTTTTCACGAGCATATTTACGAACAGATGGCATAGCGATTACACGCTCATTTACTACTTCTGCAGTTGCTGCTGGAGTAGTTTCCGCTGCTGGAGCTTCTACTGCTGCTTCTTCAGCTTTTGGAGCTTCATCATGATCGTCACCTTTAAATTTAAGGTTTTCGTATCCAGGAGCATCAAATTTAATTAATGTATCTCCTACAATTGCAACTGTTCCTTCTTCTACAAGTACTTCAAGTACTTTACCTTTAACAGGAGAAGGGATTTCTACTACTGCTTTATCATTTTGTACTTCAAGAAGTACATCATCTTCATTTACTTCATCGCCTGGTTTAATAAACCATTTTACGATTTCACCTTCGTGGATACCTTCACCGATATCTGGTAGTTTAAATTCAAATGCCACGGAATTCAGCCCCCTGATTCATTTCATTATTATGGAATATGTACAAAAGAAACCAGCATGTGCTGATTTCTTTTGCACATGAAAAACTAAAAATTAGAAGTTCATTACTTTGTTAACAGCTTCAACAATATCTTTATGGTTTGGTAACCATACGCTCTCAGCTTGAGAGAATGGGAATACTGTATCAGCAGCTGCAACACGTACAACTGGAGCTTCTAAGTTTAAGATTGCACGGTCGTTAATTTCCGCTACAACGTTAGCTGCAATACCAGCTTGTTTTTGAGCTTCTTGAACTACAACTACGCGGCCTGTTTTTTCAACAGAAGCGATGATTGTTTCGATATCTAATGGTTGAACTGTACGTAAGTCAACAACCTCTAAAGAGATACCTTCTTTTTCAAGTTCTTCAGCAGCTTTTAATGCAGCATGAACCATAGCACCATAAGCGATAACAGATACATCTGTACCTTCACGTTTGATGTCAGCTTTGCCTAAATCAATTGTGTAATCACCTTCTGGTACATCTTGACGGAATGAACGGTACAATTTCATATGCTCTAAGTAGATAACTGGATCGTTGTCACGAATCGCAGAGATTAAAAGACCTTTTGCATCGTATGGAGTAGATGGAATAACAACTTTTAGACCAGGTTGTTGTGCCACTAATCCCTCTAAGCTATCAGCATGTAGTTCAGGAGTATGAACACCACCACCGAATGGAGAACGAATTGTTACTGGAGCAGTCCAACGTCCACCAGAACGGTAACGCATACGAGCTAATTGACCAGAAACTGAATCCATTACTTCATAAATGAAACCGAAGAATTGGATTTCTGGAACTGGACGGAAGCCTTCAAGTGCAAGTCCAACTGCAAGTCCACCAATACCAGACTCTGCAAGTGGAGTATCCATTACACGATCTTCACCGAATTCAGCTTGTAAACCTTCAGTAGCACGGAATACTCCGCCGTTTACACCAACGTCTTCACCAAACACAAGTACGTTAGGATCATTTTTCATTTCAACGCGTAAAGCATCAGTGATTGCTTGAATCATTGTCATTTGAGCCATGGCTTACTTCGACTCCTTTTCTTTGTAAATTTCATATTGTTCAGCTAAGTTGTAAGGCATTTTTTCGTACATGATTTCCATTAAATCAGTAACTTTTTGTTTTGGAGCTTGGTCAGCCTTAGCAATTGCTTGTTTGATATCTTCTTTTGCTTCTTCGATAACTTTCTCTTCAACTTCTTGAGACCATAGGCCTTTGTTTTCTAAGAATGCACGGAAGCGTACGATTGGATCTTTTTGTTCCCATTCGTTTTCGATATCTTTTGTACGGTAACGAGTTGGGTCATCACCAGCCATTGTATGTGGACCATAACGGAATGTTAAAGTCTCGATTAAAGTAGGACCTTCGCCATTTACTGCGCGCTCACGAGCGAAAGCAGTTGCTGCGTATACAGCTAATGGATCCATACCGTCTACTTGAATTCCGTAAATACCTGCTGCTACTGCTTTTTGTGCTACAGTTTTAGCTGCAGATTGCTTTTCTACTGGAGTAGAGATTGCATAACGGTTGTTTTGTACAACGAAGATTGCTGGAGCTTTGAATGCACCCGCAAAGTTCATACCTTCGTAGAAGTCACCTTGTGAAGCACCACCGTCACCAGTGTAAGTAATTGCAACAGATTTTTTACCACGTAATTTCATACCTAACGCAACACCAGCAGTTTGGATGATTTGCGCACCGATAATGATTTGTGGAGCAAGTGCATTTACATTCTCAGGCATTTGGTTACCCATGAAATGTCCACGAGAGAATAAGAATGCTTGGTATAATGGTAGACCGTGCCACACTAATTGTGGAACGTCACGATATCCTGGTAAGATGAAATCTTCTGCTTCAAGTGCGAAATGACTTGCTAATTGAGAAGCCTCTTGTCCAGCAGTTGGTGCGTAGAAACCTAAACGTCCTTGACGGTTTAAAGAAATAGAACGTTGATCTAGTACGCGAGTATACACCATACGGCGCATTAATTCTTTTAATTGATCATCAGATAATTCAGGCATAGCTGCTTCATTCACAACTTCGCCTTTTTCATTTAAAATTTGTAATGTTTCAAATTGAGCTGCGATAGCTTTCATTTGCTCATCAACATTAAATAGGGTCTTTTTTGTTTTAGTACCCATTCCGTTCACCTCTTCCTCTCTTGAACCATATTCTGAAACGCTTTCACTATCTATTAGCTAGACTGAAAGCGCAACAATGTAAACCAACAAATTTGTTTGTCGGTTGAGAATAATTTTGTGTACCTAACAATCTGTACTAATGTTTTTTCAAAAACATATTAATACAATCTTGATCACGTTTTTTAGTTTACAACTATTCTAATTACGATGTCAATTACTTTGAATACGTTTTTTTATAAATAATATGCCGGTTTCCTCTACACAAACGTGTTTTTATTTTTCACATCTGTATTAGTAAGCAATAACCTGCTGTTATATTATTCCCTTTTTAACTTATTTTTTCTCTTAGAATAATATGTAAACGATTTAATTCTCCTTAGTTTTTCTCTCTTCTCAAGAAAATTATACAAACACTTCTTCCTTTTATAGGTAAATACCTATACATTTCTGATCATTCCTCCATACATTATAGTAACCGCAGTATTAGCGGGAAATGATAAAGGAGGTCATCTCATGTACGGATACTCATATTGCTATCCAACAACTTGTTCATATCCTTCCTACGGTTATGGCGGTTCTTGTGGCGGATCTGGAAGCGGCTTCGCCTTAATCGTTGTGTTGTTTATCCTTTTAATTATCGTTGGTGCTGCTTGCATTCGCTAATTAATGTAAAATGAAACAACTATGGAAAGAAACAGACGGCTTTGCCGTCTTTTCTTTTTATTACATAACTTATCTGTAGAAGATTTGTTTCCAAGTAGCTCTTCCTTACTTGCCGATGACTTTTTTTATCTCCTTTGGTAGACTAAAGGAGAAAGGAGAGATTACATATGCTTACAATGAATGAGGTAATTCGTGAAGGAAATCCTATTTTGCGCGACGTCGCAGAAGAGGTCTCCTTACCTGCTAGCGAGGAAGATACAAATACTCTTAAAGAAATGATTGAATTTGTAATAAATAGCCAGGACCCTGAAATGGCTGAAAAATATAATTTACGCCCCGGAATCGGATTAGCGGCTCCGCAAATCGGTATTTCAAAGAAAATGATTGCGGTTCATGTAACTGATACGAACGATACGTTATATAGCTACGCATTATTTAACCCAAAAATCATTAGTCATTCTGTTGAACGTACATATTTACAAAATGGTGAAGGCTGTCTATCTGTAGACCGTGAAGTACCTGGTTATGTCCCTCGTTACACGAGAATTACAGTAAAGGCAACAACGATTAACGGTGAAGACGTAAAACTGCGATTAAAAGGTTTACCAGCAATTGTATTCCAACATGAAATCGACCATTTAAACGGTGTTATGTTCTATGACCATATTAATAAAGACAATCCATTTGTGGCTCCCGATGATTCAAAACCTCTCGAGCGATAATAGTAAAAAGGCGGAAGTTAATCTTCCGCCTTTTTATTATGTGAAATGGGTTCCACACTTACTTATAACAAGCCAGCCCACTTTAATCCGTGATAAATACCGTCTTCATTAACATCTTTTGTCACATAATTAGCAAGTTTTTTCAAATCCTCATGACCATTCCCCATCACAATGCCCGTTCCTACTGCTTCAATCATTTCTAAATCATTTAATCCGTCCCCAAATGCATATACTTGTTCACGATTAAATCCTATTTTCTCAATAAACTTCTCAATCCCTTTTGCCTTAGAACCACCATTAGGGATAATATCCATTGAATATGCATGCCAGCGTATAAAATGAAAATCTGGATAATGATGAATAAACTTTTCTTCTTCGTTTACTTCACAAAAAAGAAGCGTTTGATAAATATCGCGTTTCTCATAAAAATCAGGTTCATATGCCGGATGCTCGAATTGTAAGCTTCCAAAACCTTCTTTTACATAATCATGATATTCCACTGACGCTCTCATTTCTTGATGGTCAAGATATACAAGTGGATATCCTTCTTGTTTTGCAAACTGAGTAAACTTATGTAGAGCATCAGGATGTAATGGATTATTAAATAATACCTCATCCTCAAATACAACATACTGCCCGTTAAAACTAACATAATTATGTATATTGAGTTCCTCACGAATATCTTCAAACATAAATGGCGCACGCCCTGTTGCAATCGCTACATGCACACCTTTTTCTTGTAAATCTCTTACTGCATCTCTTGTAGATTGCGGAATTTTCTTATCATGATCTAATAATGTTCCATCAATATCAAAAAAGACAATTTTATCATTCATTTGTCAAAATCCTTTCTGGCACTCTATATTCCTATTTTGATTATCACTTTTCAAATTTCAAAAAAAAGTATAACATATTAAACATCTGTGAAGAAAGCGTTCACTTTCTGACCTTATTTATGAAATGTGCATATACTATTAGTGAAAAAATGTGGATACTTGTTCGGATGAATTTTCTTTTCTATTCTTCCTCATACTATATCTATAACTAACGGCTACTAATCGTTACTACAAGATAACTTACACTATACTAAAAAGAACAAGATTCACTATTCACTTCTAATCTTCTTTCTTGTATGGGAGACAGAGTTATCATTAGTAATATGCATGTTTTAAATAAGGAAAGGAAGGAGTAATCATGCTGAAGAAGCTGAAGAAAAAGCTCAAGCGTTATTTAAACGATTTAGTCCGTAAGAAGACAATCGCTTAAATTGTGCCCATTTCGGGCTTTTTCTTCATTCTCATTCGAAAAAACATGAAAATCGTGACTGTTTGCTTTATAATAAGTAACAGATAATGCAAAACATAGACAAGGAGAGGTTTTCCCAATGATTTTTAAAGTATTTTATCAAGAAAAATTAACTGAGGTCCCAGTACGTGAAAATACAAAAGTTTTATATTTAGAGGCTACGTCTCAAAAGGATGTTCGTAAAAAATTAAATAAGTTCGCATATAATATCGAGTTCGTTCAGTCTGTTACTGGTGCTCATCTTGAATATGAAAAACAAAACGCTGATTTAATATTAGCGGAGATCGTATAGTCATATGAAATTCCTAAAAAATGATCAAGCTGCCGTTTTTGCACTCGGTGGTCTTGGTGAAATCGGTAAAAATACATATGCTGTTCAATTTCAAGATGAAATTATTATAATTGATGCTGGAATTAAATTTCCAGAAGACGAACTCCTCGGGATCGATTATGTAATACCAGATTACACTTATTTTGTGCGAAACGAAGATAAAATTAAAGGGTTATTCATTACACATGGTCACGAAGATCATATCGGTGGAATTCCTTATCTATTACGTCAAGTAAACATTCCAATTTACGGTGGAAAATTAGCAATTGCCCTAATAAAAAACAAATTAGAAGAGCACGGATTACTTCGTAAAGCAAAACTTTATGAAATTCAAGAAGATGATGTTATTAAATTTAAAAAGACATCTGTTTCCTTCTTCCGTACAACTCACAGTATTCCGGATTCATACGGAGTTGTTGTGAAAACACCTCAAGGACAAGTCGTTCATACAGGTGATTTCAAATTTGATTTCACACCAGTAGGTGAGCCAGCAGATTTAACAAAAATGGCCGAAATCGGAAAAGACGGTGTACTTTGTCTCTTATCTGATAGTACAAACAGTGAAGTGCCAAACTTTACGATGTCTGAGCGCCGCGTTGGTGATAGTATTCAAGATATATTCCGCAAAGTAGACGGTCGTATTATATTCGCAACCTTTGCATCGAATATCCATCGCTTACAACAAGTTGTTGAGGCTGCTGTTGAAAACAATCGTAAAGTAGCTGTATTCGGTCGAAGTATGGAAGCGGCTATTGAAATCGGACAAAACCTTGGTTATATCCGGTGTCCAAAGGATACATTCATAGACACAGCTCAGCTAAACCGCCTACCAGCTAATAAAGTTGTTATGTTATGTACAGGTAGTCAAGGGGAACCGATGGCAGCACTTTCACGTATTGCCAATGGTACACATCGTCAAATTCAAATTATCCCTGGCGATACAGTTGTTTTCTCTTCTTCACCAATCCCAGGCAATACAATTAGTGTAAGTCGTACAATTAACATGTTGTACCGCGCTGGTGCTGATGTAATCCATGGTAAACTCTCAAATATTCATACGAGTGGACACGGTGGACAAGAAGAACAAAAGTTAATGCTACGTCTTATTAAGCCGAAATATTTCATGCCAATTCATGGTGAATATCGTATGCAACGTATGCATATGAAATTAGCGAATGATTGTGGTATTCCAGAAGAAAATTGTTTCATTATGGATAATGGAGATGTTCTTGCTTTACGTTCTGATGAAGCAAGCGTAGCTGGGAAAATCCCATCTGGCTCTGTCTATATCGATGGAAATGGTATTGGAGATATCGGTAATATCGTATTACGTGATCGTCGCATTCTTTCTGAAGAAGGACTTGTTATTGTAGTTGTAAGCATTGATATGAAAGAATTTAAAGTTGCAGCAGGACCTGATATCATCTCGCGTGGTTTCGTTTATATGCGTGAAAGCAGCGATTTAATCAACGATGCTCAAACATTAATTACAACACATTTAGAAAAAGTAATGGAGCGAAAAACAACACAATGGTCTGAAATTAAAAATGAGATTACAGACACATTAGCACCATTCCTATACGAAAAAACGAAACGTCGTCCAATGATTTTACCAATCATTATGGAAATATAAGAAAAAGGACAATGCCTCCTCGGCATTGTCCTTTTCTCTTATCTTAAAAAATGCTTAAAACGATCTACTTCATCGTCATGACCAATTACAATTAATATATCTCCCGCCTGAACATTTTCTGTAGCTCGAGGAGATACGATAACTTCTTTTCCACGTTTAATTGCTACAATGTTCAAACCAAACTTCGCACGAATATCTAATTCAATTAAAGAGTGCCCATCAATTTTTTTATTTGCGATAATCTCTACAATACTATGCTCATCTGAAAGCTCTAGGTAATCTAACACATTACTTGATGCGATATTATTAGCAATCCTTTTTCCCATATCTCGTTCTGGATGCACAATATGATCTGCCCCTATTTTACTTAACACTTTTTCATGATAGTCATTTTGAGCTTTTACAGTAATATTTTTCACACCTAATTCTTTCAAAATTAACGTTGTTAAAATACTTGAATTCAAATTATCTCCAATAGCAACGACTACATGATCAAAATTACGAATACCAAGACTTTTTAATACCATCTCATCTGTTGAATCTGCAATTACAGCATGCGAAGCTATATTTGCAAACTCATTAATTTTATCCTCATCTGAGTCAATTGCCATTACTTCCATACCTAATTGAGCTAATTCACGGCAAATACTTCCACCAAAACGGCCAAGCCCAATAACAGCAAATTCTTTCTCTTTTTCGCCCACAGGAATTCCTCCAATAACATCAAATACTATGTACTTTTATTGTAACATACTTTAAATTCGCTACAAAAACCTGTATATACTTCTTATTTTTGTTTTTGCATATAAAAATACTGTTGTAAATAAAACGCGATACCGAAAATTAACATACCAAATACAAATATATTTCCAAATGAACTAAATGTTTCAAAGACGAACAATAGCGTTTCTTGTCCGAAAAAAGCAAATAAAAGTTGTGTAAATGCGAATAACAGTGCCAATATGTAATGATGTTGATGGAATAAATAATGTGTTGCGCCTAAAAAAGCTACAAGCGAAACAATGAAGATCCACCAAGTTTCTAAAAACAATTGCCAATTAGTAAATTGATATCCATTTACTAATATCGCAATAATTCCTATAACTGCCATCGTCGGCACACTCCATAATAATGCACGCCCTCTAAAGAAGTGCGCACCTTTTGCATCTCCTTTTTCATTTGCGATGTATGTTAGCACGACAGTACTTATATACAAAACAGAGAGGATTGTTAAAACAATGATAAGCCAAAAATGTAATTGATAATATTCATGTTCTATATTCGTCACAATTGCAGCTAACATACATGGAATAAACATCCCTGTCCAACCATCTATTTTCCTTTCGTTCCAAAACACCGTATTACCAATCCGAATTCCTAATAGCATAAAAATAATGATACCTAGTACAAATAACGTAGTCTTATTCCCTACTAAACTCGTTGAGAAAGCAATTAATCCAATAAATAAAAAAAGAACAAATCCATTCATAATTTCTAGTACAGGTGACAAATATCTTTTCACCCATTTGTATGTTTCTTCATATTCACTATTATTTGCTAAACGATAGGCGTAAAAACTTATCCCAAAATAAACCGCCGCAATAATAACATATGCATATAAGACGAAACATAAAATCGCACTGCTAATTTGCACGTAATTCCCCACCCTTTTTTCTATGTATCACATTGATTTTACACACTTTTCATACTAAAAGTAAACATATATAGGGTAGTTAAATAATTATCTTCCCTATTAGCAATAATTAATAATGAGCAGTGGCTAAAAACCCCCTGCTCATTATTAAGACGTCAAATTTAACTTTACTCATTTGTATGAAGATGTCTAACACTAACGAATACGAAAGATGTTTTCGTCTCTGAACTAAGAAGTCCCCACTCTAAACTATTGCACAATTAGCGAGTAAGTTCACTTTCTATTTCCCTTCCACTTCACATATTGATTTAAAAATACAATTGCTTTCTCAATAACCTCTTCGTCTGGTTTTAATTTCGCATGATGTAAACCATATTCTGAATTTACTCCAAGCCAAAACATAAATCCAGGTATCTCTCGAAGCATATAACCAAAGTCTTCACCTGTCATTGCCTCCGTACACGTAATTACGTCCATAGTCGTTTGTTCACGTGTAAATTGCATAAACTCTCTCGTTAGCTCCTCATGGTTATACACTTGATGATACATCGCTCCGTAGTCAATAACAGCTTCACATTGAAAAGAAGCTTCTATTCCCGCAACAATTGCCTCAATTCGGCTTTTAACACGTTTCATTGATTCCACTGATAGCGTTCGAATTGTTCCTTCTAAACGAGACTTTTCTGCGATAATGTTTTGAACTGTACCACCTGTAATTTTCCCAATTGTAATTACCGCACTGTCAAGAGGGTTCACATTACGACTAATAACTGATTGAAGTTGTGTAACGAGATGACTCGCTGCAACAATCATATCATTTGCTGTATGCGGATATGCAGCATGTCCACCTTTTCCTTTTAAATCAACGTATAGCTCTGATGTATTCGCAAATAATAAACCTTCTTTTGTCGCGATTGTTCCCACAGAGTATTCAGGCGCAATATGAAGTCCAAGAATCATATTAGGCTTCCATTCTTTTAACTCATCGCTTTCTAACATAGGAAGTGCACCACCTGGACCTTCTTCAGCTGGTTGGAATATAAACACAAGATCATCATCTATTCTTTCGCTTACAGCCGCTGTTAGAAGTCCTAAACCGATTGTTGCATGCAAATCATGTCCACATGCATGCATCATTCCTTCATGGACAGAAGAGAATTCATATCCAGTTTCCTCTGTAATTGGTAGACCGTCTATATCTGCACGATAACCTATTATTTTTTCTGGATTTTTTCCATTTACTTTAACAATTACACCTGTTTTCCATGTTTTCACTTCCAAATATTCATTAGGAAGCGTTCCTATATAATCTAAAATATACTGTTGTGTTTTCCACTCTTTAAATCCAATCTCCGGAATTTTATGTAAATCTCTACGAACTTGGACAAATTTGCTTACTGTCATTTTTGCACCTCTATCTATAAAAAGCGTAAGAGCACATTCATGCTCTTACGCTTTTTATTTTTTATTTCTCTGGGTTTAATTGACGAAGCTCTTGTTTAATTTCAGTTTTTGCTTTTGTCTTCTCATCAATTTCTTTAATTACACGTGCCGGAGTTCCCGCAACAACTGTATATGGAGGCACATCTTCTGTTACAACAGCTCCTGCTGCTACAACTGCACCTTTACCTACTGTAACGCCTTCTAGAACAACTACATTTGCACCAATTACAACATCATCTTCAACGATAACTGGTTTTGCAGAAGGTGGCTCAATAACACCGGCAAGTACAGCACCTGCACCTACGTGACAGTTCTTACCAACTGTTGCACGTCCACCAAGCACTGCGTTCATGTCGATCATAGTACCTTCACCAATTACAGCACCGATGTTAATTGTTGCATTCATCATGATAACAGCGTTGTCACCAATTTCTACATGGTCACGAATAATCGCGCCTGGCTCAATACGAGCTTTAATACCTTTTAAATCAAGCATTGGAATTGCAGAATTACGACGGTCATTCTCAACTACATAGTCAACAATGTGCTTGCTATTTTCATCAAGAATTGTCTTAATTTCAGACCATTCTCCGAATAATACACCAGATTTTTTATTTACAAATGCTTGTACTGTTTCAGGGAATGTTACCTCTTTTAAATCCCCTTTTATGTATACCTTTACAGGAGTTTTCTTTTCACTGTTTTGAATAAACGAAATAATTTCGTTAGCGTCCATCATTTTCATTCTTGTTGCCTCCTAAATCCATTTATAATGTTACTCTACCAAACGATAGAGCGAGTAGCAAGACAATAATCTTATTTTCCCATTTGAATTTCTTCTATAATTTCTAAAAATGCTTGTACTTGCTTCAACTGCCTTGCCGAGTCACTCGTCAATAACCATGTTTCTCTCGTTAATTGAACAGGTGTTTTATACATATTTTCCTGCACTTCTTTTAAAACAGTCGAAGGTAAAAGAGCATAACCTATTCCATTTAAAACAAGCTGTTTGCACGTTTCAATTTGGTCAACTACAATCGTTCGCTTAGGTGGATTTGAAAATAATCCATACCACCAATTTTGTATTTGTCCATAGTAGGTCGAATCACTTTTAAATTGAATAAATGGTCTATTTGTCTCTTTTAACATCGAAATATCTTTTATTTCTTTATCAACTAAATATAATTCATCTTCAAATAATTGTTGTTTCTGCCCTTTGTATTCTTGTGATCCTCTCAGTATAGCAACATGAACGTCTCCTTCATAAAATTGCTTTTGCACTTCACTACTCCAGCCAGTAAACAGAGATATCTTCACAGAAGGATACTTATGCACAAATTTTTTCAAAACAGGTGGAAGCCAATATTGCCCAATGACTGATGCAACAGCTATTTTTAACGTACCGTATGTTTCGGTTCTAAAAAGAGCCAGTTCACTTTTAATACCCTCTTCCCGTTGTAACATTTCTTTTGCATAATTTGCAACTTTTTCCCCTTCAGGTGTAATTGTTAATCCTTTTTGTGAACGAATAAAAAATTTCATTCCCCATTGTTTCTCCATAGATTGTAATCGTTGACTAAGCGCAGGTTGGGAAACAAATAAACGTTCCGCCGCTTTTCTCATATTTGATTCCTGAGCTAACACAACCATCATTTGAAAATCATCAATTTGCAACTTTCTCCCTCTTTCCTTAGCTTCCATACACCTAATTTTAATAAGTATTTCATCCTTAATTTAATTGCATACTTTTATACATTAGAACGGTTTGTTAGTTCAAACTTTTCTTATGCTTTATGTCTTTTTAAATATAATACATACACAACTGATATGCACGAAAAAAAGTGACTTCGCCTTTTCTGTGAAGTCACTTTCCCTACGTTATCGATTATGCTGTCTCACTTTTTTATTCAACAATTTTAAAATAGCCCGCCGTGTTAAAATACCCTCGAAGTAACCTTCTTCATTGACAGCGCAAATAAAAGGATGATCAATTGTCATTTCTAAAGCTTTTGCAAAAGAATCTTCTAACATAAGAACTGGAATCTCTTCCTTCATCACTTGTTCCACTTTCATATTCTCAAGTCTTTCAAACTCAATGCGCTCTAATCCTAAAATACCATCTAAAATCATAGCAGTACTAATTAATCCATGTAATTTATACATAGGGTCTAAAACAGGAATCGCCGAATATCCAGATTTCACAAGAACGAGTAAAGCATGTTCTAGACCATTCCCTATTTGTACATGTGCTACTTTATCTGATGAAATCATTAAATCCTTCACAAGAATTTGTTGAAACTCGTCTTTCGGAATACTAATCATGTTACATCCCCCATTTTCCCTTTTTCCTGCTAATATTCTCCGGTCCTATTCACATTTTATGATAGCGTTTTCATATTATTATTTTGTCCTGACATTCTTCTAATAAAAATACATAACTATTTTAGCATATAACATAAAAAAAAGACTACCATTCCGGTAGTGCTTAATACCCTTTATTTTTTAATCGGTAAAACAATCTTGTGATTTTTTTATATTGCGTCACATCTATCTGTTTTAAACCATTCTCAATGTCTGTAAGCTCCACCGCTAAAATTTCGCTCGCGTAATTTTGCTGAAACAGAATATCCAACAATAAATTTTCTTCTTCTCTTGTTAAAACAAATTCCTTTTCCATATGCTCCTCTCCTTGCACTCGCATCATCACTCTCATTATATAAATTTTTCAGTCTATTTAACAGATGTAATATTCAGTTTTTGTTAGAAATACTTAACGACTGCGAATATATAGACATCATTTCACATTATTTTGTATATCTGTTTGCGTAACTAAATGCCGCATAAGCATCTGGTTTAATTTTTGCTGTTAATCCCATTGCTTGAATTTTCATCGTCATATCTAAAATAAATTCTTTTGTTAAACCATCATTCCCGATATCTAAATGAATCTCCATTATGAATCCTGCTCCATCTTGAGCGTATGGGTGCAATAAATCCCATATCGCTTGTATATGATTGGGAGTAAATAGATAGGCGATTTCTTGACTAAACTGTGTTTCTAAATATATTTTCTCTCGCAACGTTGCTGGCTTATTTTTCACTGATTTATGATGCAAACATCCCCATGCTCCTTTTCCAACACGATGAATATGTATCGCTGTAATAAACCTCGTATCCTTTTGATGCGCTTGTGAGTCTGTCCCAATAGATAATCGATATAAATTTCGCGGATCCTTTTCAATGAAACTACAAATACGGTTAAATACCATATCAAAATTCAAATGTCTCTCTGAAACATTATAAAATGTATGCTCACCGTCCACATAGTCACGTCCTTTCAATTAGACAGACTTTTCGTATTCTCATTGTATGGGACAAAAACAAAAATTATAACTTACTACCCTTTATTCGTTTCAATATTTCGAATTACATAATTACAAAACCTACATGTATATATTACATTTTGATTAGATTGGGCGGTTAATACGTGATTAATTTCAGCATGACTGTGACAATTAGGACAAATAACAATCGGTAAGCGTTCCATCCTTTGCACCTCCTGTTAATATTTACTATCATTGTAGGAAAAATGAAAAATTCCTATACATATACATTTATAAAAACTCTTTTATTTAATCGCGACTTAAATTGAAACTTCTACTACCTATATAGCCCATTAATTAATATAACTAAAAAAGGTACCGCCATTTGGCAGTACCTTTTTTATATGTATCAAGAAATGATATCGTAAATCTCAATTGCAACCATATCGATGTTATCGAATTGATACACTTGAGGTTTTTCACCTTGTTGATACACTTCTAACTCATACATTTCACTTTTATCGAAAAATTTCACGCTACATTTGCGCTCACCGTTCACTTCAAAATAGCGTTGTGCTACTTCACCGCTTTCAGCTTGTTCTTGTAGACTAACAAGTCGAGTTAAAATTCCTTGGAGTAGAGACATGAAATCTCTCCTTTCTCTGATCTTCCTACCAATAGGTTTTACAGCTATACTCATTCTATCCGTCATAACAGAAAAAACGTTCCACAATCTAGGATAAAGGTTCTTGGCAAGAAACTCAACTAAAATTTGTCGAAATAAGAAGTAAAAAGATGAAAGAGCATCTTTTTACTTCTTTATTGCGCTTTTTATACTGGCAGAATATAATAAACAACAGAAAAAGGGAGGAATTACAATGAAAAAAATTGAGGTTTATACACAACCTGATTGTCCGCCTTGTACCATTGTAAAAGAATTTTTAAAACATAATAACGTTGTATACGAAGAATTTGACATAAAAAAAGACGCTGCTGCACGCAATCGTCTTTTATATGACTATGAATCCTATTCAACTCCAACAGTTGTAATTGACGAAGAAGTTGTGGCAGGTTTTCAAATTGAAAAATTACAACAGCTACTCGGTATAGAATAGGAATAGGCGACACCTATTCCTATTCTCATAATTGTTGTAACCTTTTTATTTCAGTCAACAGTTCCTGACTTTCATGATACCCTGCTAATTTCCATTTTCCATTATCCTTTTGCAATGTCACAATTTGATATTGTCCACTCTTTGTCCGCTCATAGACATATAAATTTTTATGTTCTTCATCATAAGACATTTTTGTTTCTGAATTAAAAGAAAATGGAGCTTCTTTTGCTGGAAGTAAATATTCACCACTTTGTTTTTCATTTCTACTGTTTTCATCTGTAAAAACTTGAAGGAAATTATTTGTAAAATATGGTGATAACGTCTCTATCATCTTATTCGTAGGTATTTGCTTCCCGCGGATTGAAAATTGCGTCTCATAACCTTTTTGTATCGTTGTAAACACTTCTTTCCGATCCACTTTCACTTCTTCTTTTCCTAAAACAGTTGTGACACTATAGCCAACTAGAAAGGCAACACATATAAATAGAACAAACCATATTCCATATTTCTTCATTTTTTCACCTTCCTTTTAAAAGAGCTTGTCTTTGTAGTATTCATTGTAACAATGATTATGCAAAGAAAGGGATGATTTCGTTCGTAAAATCTTTACAACGATAGACAGCATTTTCATCACCATTTTCACTATTACCAATTTATGATAAAAACAAACAAAAAATGCACGAATCTCTTCGTGCATTAAAATAAAACATCTTCTTCATATAAATATTCATACGATAAATCTATAAATAAAAAGTTTTCATCATCAATTGGGAAGGAAAATGTCCGTACCATCTCACCGGTTTCAATATCAGCATATAAATCTGAAAGTCTTGCCTTATTCTCAAAACGCATTTTCATAATATTTTCTAGAAAATACGGACGCCAACTCCAGTTCTTCATATAATACTCAGGCATCACAATCCATTCCCCATCTTTTTTCATAACGTTTCCTGATTGTTGGAAACCATCTTCGTTACAAATAAATATGCGGAAACTACACTGTGATACACTTTGGCTAAATTGTAATAACCAATCATTTATATCTTCATTCTTTTTCTGTTTAGCTAGAACATCACCAATTCGATCACGTAACAGTTCTGTTAAATTATAAATTTTTTGTAATTTCTTCTTCTCATGTTGAATAAATTGATGACACTCATTACCAAGTCGTTCTTTCAAAACGTTCGTTTCAATAAAATCAGGTAAGCACTCTTTCAAATAATTCCCTTGATAATATCTACCACCGTTTTTCCAAGCATATTGTAGTTGATAAAAAGCATCTATTTCTTCATATAACAATGTTGCACCAATTCTTCTAGCAAGTAAAGATAAGGAATATAAAATATCTTGATAAGATTGTAAAAGTGCAGTTTGCCTTAAATTTGTTAAATCTACTTTTAAAATATCCGGTGCTAACACGCTAATACGCTCTAAATTACTTGTACCCGTTCCGACTTTATTAATCGAAATTTGAATACCATATGTACGATAATACATGAGTAAATGATTAAATTGTTCTATATCTTCTTTACATTCATGTTCTGTTATTTCCAGAACAATGCGTTGTAAGTTCAAACCTTGTTCTTCATACATCAGCAAAAGTTGAAGTAAACTTTCATCTTCATCATTCATTAATACATTAGCATTCCGATGTATAAATAATAATAATTTTTGATCCGTTTCTAAATACCTATTTAACGCTTTTTCTACGATGATGTTATCCGCTTCAAGTTGGAACTCACTCGGAATAGAATCATCATGGAAGAAAGATGCTAAACTTTGTATGCCCTCTTCTGTTTGAATACGTCCTACAACTTCATATCCAATTACTGTATGCTCATCAGCACTAAAAATAGCTTGATAATAAGGAAGGACTTTATCCAAGTTACTCATTACATCTAATGCATCTATCAACGTGCTTCCCTCCCTTTACTTTTCAAAAATTATAACACGATATTTACGGAAAAATAATAAAAAATCCCTTCAGTTTTCCTGAAGGGATTAGAGGGGTAAAATGCTAAGGGGAATTAGCAATTCTACTATGAAGAAAAAAGAGGTCTTAAATATAACCTATATATTCCCCTTTGTAAACACATTTCTCTCACGTGTCACAACTTCGTCACATTTCACCAAAGAAAAATTAATGAATCATTCATTTTTCTTTCCTTTTAAAATGGATATTGATGCAAATGCTGGCCACCATCCATTGTCATACAAGTTCCATTTATGTATGCAGCTTCATCTGAACATAAATAATAAGCTAGACCCGCAATTTCTTCTGGTGTACCCATTCTACCAAGTGGAACACTTTGCAATGTACGCTTAGCCATTTCTTCTGAAATCCATAATTTATCGGCACCACCTGTACGCTCAATTGGTCCTGGTGCGATAGCGTTAACTCGTATTCCATATTTACGTCCCCACTCAACAGCAAGAGTTTTTGTCATCGCTAGTACACCAGCTTTAGCTGCTGCCGAATGGATAACCCCTGGGCCTGCATCCCATGCATATGTTGCCACCATGTTAATAATATTTCCTTTTATACCTTTTTCAATCCAATATTTCCCAATAGCCTGACTGCAATAAAATGTACCATTTAATACAATATTAATTACCGAATTCCAGCCATTCACAGATAAGTCCTCTGCTGGACAAATAAAGTTTCCAGCTGCATTATTTATTAAAATATCAATTCGTCCAAACTTCTCATCAATATGTTCAATCATTTTTTGAATATCATCAGTATTTCGTACATCCATTTGTACAGATAATACTTGCCCTGGAAACTGTTCAATTTCTAACTTTGCTTCTTCTAGCTTTTCTTTTGTACGCCCTGTAATAACAACACGTGCCCCTTCTTTCGCAAAACGTATCGCCATCCCTTTTCCCATTCCACTTGATCCACCTGTTATAATAACTACCTTCTCTTTCACATACATCCCCTCCAAAAAATGAATACATATTCATTTTATCACTTTATTTGATAGAAATCTCTATATTTTTCAATTTTTCTGATATTTTAACGTAAAGAGGTTTCTTTTCGTTCATTTTTTTCGTAATCTATACTACTTTTTTAGTATTTAAAATATATTTTAAAAAAACTGAAGGGAGGTTCGAGTAACCTGTATATGAAGAAAATTACAAGAAGAAATTTTTTAAAATCTGGAATACGCACTTGTCTATATTCATTTATAACCGCAAGCATCGGCTATTATTATGCTAAATATATAGAGCCCTATTTGCTTTCTTTTACGCAACACACACTTAAATCACCGCTCATACCAAAAGGTTTTCATGGTATGAAGATCCTTCAATTTAGCGATTTACATCTAGGATACTATTTCTCTCTCCAACATTTATCTCAAATCGTTTCCAAGATTAATGCTGAAAAGCCAGATATTGTCCTTTTTACTGGTGACCTCATTGATGATTACCAAACATATACCGAGGCTTCTTTTGTTGCATCCATTTTAAAGAATATACAGGCACCCTTCGGTAAATTTTCTATTTATGGTAACCACGACCATGGCGGATATGGAACTGAATACTATGATCACATCATGCGCGAATCTGGATTTGAACTTTTGCAAAATAGCGAAAAGCGAATTCGTTTACTGGATAATAGTGAAATTTCTATTTTCGGACTCGATGATATGCTACTGGGTAAACCAAAAATAGCGGAAACTTTACAACATGCAAAACAAAATATTTATACAATTGTTCTCGTTCACGAACCAGATATCGCGCCACAAATCGCTACATATCCAATCAATCTTCAACTTTCTGGTCATAGCCATGGGGGACAAGTACAAATTCCTTTTTTAGGTGCTATTATTACCCCGTCGCTTGCAAAAGAATATATTGAAGGTTTCTATAACATTCAAGGTTTGACTCTCTATGTCAATCGAGGTATTGGAAGAACACGTGTCCCATTCCGCTTTATGTCAAAACCTGAAATTACACTCTTCATCCTACAACATTCGTAACAATTCGCCTATTTCCTTACATATCCTTCCTTGTACGCGCTCATCCACGCTTGGTCCACCATATGATAAAAATGAGTCCAGTAAAGGAGGTTTGTTCATGTATCCATATTATCAACCAATCCCAGTTCGTTCAGCACCTTTTGGCCCAGCAGGCGACTCACGCTTCTTTCCATTTTTCGGTGTTCCATTTCTAGCTGGAATTGCTGGAGGATTGCTCGGTGGAGCATTAGCTTTCGGGCCTAGACCGTTTTATCCGCCTTATCCACCGCCTTTCCCACCACCAGCACCTTTTCCTTGTTACGGAGGGCCTTGTCAACAACCATACTATTATTAATTTAAACCAACCATTCTTCTAATGTTTTTCTCTCAACGAACCGACTCATCACACGCCTATAATAAAAACTATTCTCTCTACTCATCCTTCCATTTTGAGAATATATGAGTAGAGAAAAAAAGTAAAAACCTCTTAAATTCAATAAGAGGTTTTTACTTTTTTCACACTATTCAGCGTCTGTATTTTGATACGCCATCTTAAATAAATTCACTTGGCTATCAATTTCTTCTATACTACTATTAATTATATAATAATAGTCACCATCTTTATTTTGTTCACGTGTTTTCACATTATCAGCTAAAACCAGCTGTAAAATTGCCTTTATTCTCGCTTTCATTTCAATATCTAAAATTGGGAAGGATATTTCTACTCGTTTTTCCATATTTCGCGTCATCAAATCAGCTGAAGATAAATATATTTTTTCATCTCCATTATGATGGAAATAATAAATACGACTATGTTCTAAATATCTTCCAACAACACTAACTACACGAATATTTTCACTTACATTCGGAATCCCAGGTCTTAAACAACATGTCCCTCTAACGATGAGCTCTACCCTTACCCCAGCTTGTGATGCTTCATACATTTTTTTTATTAATGGTTTATCTGTTAACGAATTCATTTTAGCGATAATATATCCATTTCCATATTGTCTATGATAACGGATTTCCTCATCTATTAACTCCATAAACTGCTCTCTTATATCAAACGGGGCAACAGATAAATGATGAAAATGCGGTTTTTTTGTATAACCACTCAAATAATTAAAGAAATTTGTTGCATCTACACCAAAGTCTTTTCGCGATGTAATATATCCAAAATCGGTATACAACTTCGCTGTTGCATCATTATAATTTCCGGTTCCAAGATGTACAAACCTTTCAATTTTTCCGTTTCTTCTTCTTACAACTAACGTAATTTTACTATGCGTTTTCAAGTGACTTACTCCGTAAATAACGTGACATCCGGCCTGTTCCAATTCTTTAGCCCAATGAACATTATTCTCTTCATCAAACCTTGCCTTTAACTCAACCAATACCGTCACTTGTTTTCCTTTTTCAGCTGCTACCTTCAGCGCCTGAATTATTGGAGAATCTCCACTTACACGATATAATGTTTGTTTGATCGCAAGTACATTCGAGTCATCTGCCGCATCACGGACAAAATCAACGACTGGCTGAAACGACTCAAAGGGATGGTGTAATAAAATATCATGTTCTATCGCTTTTTCAAATACATCTTCCTCATCACCTAAATCTTGAGGAGGTTGAGGAATAAGAGCCGGATATACTAGATGTTCATATAAAGGCGCTAATTTTTTATATAAGGAGAATAAACATGTTAAATCTAACGGTCCATCCATCATGTACACATCTTCATCTTTTACTTCTAACACATCATACAATAACGCTAACACTCTTTCATCAATGTGTTCTTTACCAACTTCTAAACGAACGGCAGCTCCCCACTTACGCTTTTTCAATTCTTTTTCAATTACTTTTAATAAATCGCGTGCACCTTCTTCATGGATCGTTAAATCCGCATTACGTGTAATACGGAAACGAGTAACAGGTGATACGTTATATCCTGTGAATAGTTTATGAGTAAAACCACTAATTACATCTTCTAATAAAATAAATTTATGTTTTTGCCCTTCACTCGGTAAAAATATGAAACGCTCCAGTAATGAAGGCACTTGTACAATTCCTAACTTCGTACGATTTTCTTCCGCAGCCTGTTGCTCATCATATAAAATAGTAGCTAAATTCAAACTTTTATTTAATAACATTGGAAATGGACGATACGCATCAATAGATACAGGGGTTAAAACCGGAAATATTTGTTCATCAAAATACTCCTCGATAAATTCCCTTTGCTCTTTCGTCAAATCATGGAATGTTAAACGCTCAATCCCCTCTAGTTCAAGCGCTGGCAATACATAATTTTTAAACGTTTCATACTGCACAGTCATTAACTCATGCGATTTTATCGCAATCTTATTTAACTGTTTCTTTGGTGTTAAACCTGCTTTATTTTCTGGCTGATTAAATCCCGCACTTACTTGATCTTTCAAACCTGCTACGCGCACCATAAAAAATTCATCTAAATTCGAACTAAAAATACTAATAAACTTTAGTCTTTCTAATAGTGGATTATTTTCATCTTGCGCTTCTTGTAATACACGTTCATTAAATGCTAGCCAGCTTAATTCACGATTATTATAATACGCTGTATCATTTAAATTTACTAAATTCCCCTTTAGCAATTCCATTCTCTTCACACTTCCCTTTGAAACTTTTTCACTATAATTTAGTTACTTTCATTTTATCAAATTACAATATTCCAAAGTGTTAATTTTCTGTAAAGACATCCGTACAACTTAACGTTTTGATTCGAATGATAAGTGAATATTTGTTTTCAATACTCTTTCTAGCTGCTTTTTTTGTTTTTCAGCTTGTACTTTTTCTGCTAATGCCGATTGCTCACATAAAATTCTAAACGTTAATCCTTCTTTATTTTCTGTTATGGATATCGTATCAACAAGCGATCTTTGTCTTACATTTAAAGCAGCTGAAAATTGTAAAACAGCGCCTAATAGGCGGATTTTTTTTTGTTCGCTTTTATCAAACCAACCTTCAAATGGAGATAAATGTTGTTTAAATAGCATTTTTGATTTATAAGATGCAATAAGCGCTAACCTCACTCGATCTTTATGCATCATGCCGTCAATTGTTTTATTTGCCAATAAATAAAACGTGTGTAAACGACTCGCTTCTTCGTCTATATATTTTCCAATATTAAATACTTTCGCTGCTTGATGGAATGCTTCCCAGTCTTTTATTGAAACAGAAATCAGTCCCATTTCTTCGAGTTGTTTACAAATCAATCTTCCATGTTTAATAAGTTGAATGACAAATTCCATATCCATTTCATATTCGTGTGATAACAAATGTAAGCTTTCTTCAACTACATTCGGATAATATGAAATCCCTAAATCTTTCGTCAACTCTTCATAGAAAACACCTTCTCTTAATCCTTTTTTGCTTAATACAAATGCCGTTGCTTCTGTAATATTTACAAGTTTATGAAATACTTCAACCGCTGGAATAATTGTATCAGCTCGATCTTTTGCCAATCCTTCCATTTTCTGAAGTTCGATAAACGATTGTTTTTCCAATGCACCTTTTACATTTTCAATATCTTCTTCTTTCATTTTGTATAAATGTACTCCCGCTATAGGATAGTTTGTTAAATTTTGGTGGATTTTCGCTAAGTTTCTCGCACTACCACCAATTGCAATAAGAGGCAATTTCTTATCAATTAACCATGGTAACGTTCGAAATTGACACTCTAAATACTCTCGAATTTCCTCTAATTCATCTTTAGTAGGAATATCACCTTTAATAAATAGATGTTTTAAAGAAAGCGCACCAAAAGGAAAACTATGGTACTCTAAAATCTCTCTATTTTTAATATATGTAACTTCCGTACTTCCGCCACCAATATCTACTGTTATTCCTTCCGAAAACGAAGTAGAATTCATAACTGCTAAATAGCCGTAACGTGCTTCCTCATATTCTGATAATACTCTAAGAGTAAAGTCTGTTTGTCCTTCAACAAGTTTTTTAATCTCCTCTTGATTCTCAGCCTGTCTAATTGTTGCCGTTGCAACACAAAGTACATGATGCAACTGATGGAATTTTGTACTTTCTTGAAATTGAAATAATGTTTGTAACAATACTTCTTTACCTTCTTCATTCAAAACACCATCGATTAAATAATTTCTTAACCGAGCAACCACTTTCGTATTTTCAATTTCTTTATAAAAACCTCCATTTTGCTTTTCATAAATAACTAAACGCATTGTATTAGATCCAATATCTATAATGGCATATTGTAATTTTAATATTTCTTTCAAACTTCTCACTCTTTCATTATCAAATTTCTGAAACATATTCTATCACTATTATACAAAATAGTTGTTTTTTGTAACAATATTGCTTTAATATTGAAAATATATACAATTACTTTTTGCATATAATAAAAACCCATTTTATTTATGCTATAATAAGGAAAAATTGAAAGGAGAGTCAATATGAAACCTTCACAACCACAATCTCCATTGCATAATCAACATTCTATTAATAGACTAGCTCAATCTATTTTCGTTGTGAATCGTCATGCTAAAGCTGCAACTAACCCTAAGTACTTATATTGGTTAAAAAAGACTGCTTTAGAACGCTTAATTACTGAAAAAAAGGCTATCAAAGAAGGATTACATTTTTCTAGAAATCCACGTTTTAGTCAACAACAATCCGATGTTCTTATACGTTTAGGTGATTATTTTTTCCATATCCCTCCTACGAAAGATGATTTTCGCACCCTACCGCATCTTGGTCACCTTGAATCCTCCTATCGAAATCCGAAAACAACCTTATCTTTAACAATAGCAAAAAAAACACTTCAAGATTATATTGGTCCTGAAGCATTAAAACAGGAAAAAAAATTAAGCGAACCAGTTCCATGGTATAGCCGTACCTATACAAAAAAATAAAACAGTTTGGCCTAATATTAGGCCAAACTGTTTTATTTTTTATCTTCCTTAATTTTAATATTAGCTTGTTTATAGAATGCAACTTTTTCTGTATTATATGATTTCGTATATTCATTAAACTTATCTTTTTCTGTCTCAATATCTTTATATGCTTGGTTTACTACCTTTACTTTCTCGCTAATATCTTTTAATTTTGTACCTTTATCTTGTAGCATTGTATATAATTCTTTTTCTTGCTTTAAAGATTTATTATAGCTATCGTACATCTTTTGGAATGAATCATGTCGTTTCTCATAAGTACTCTTTACTTTATCAGCCTGTTCTTTTAATTTATTATCTTCAATTTTCTTCACATGCTTATCAGCTGACTTCACTTCTTCTTGCGCTTTATTTAACGCCTCTTTTTCTTTAATAAGAACTTTTTCTCGTTCAGCTGTATTTTTCACCGCTTGATCAAGCTTATCCTTAACAGCCTGATTATTATCTTTTCCTTCTTGGACAATTTGATTATATAATACTTGACCCTCTTTCTCTAATGACTCTAATTTTTTCGCATCTTCAAACATTGTTTTTTCTTGCTTGGCAGCATTTTCAAATGCAACATATAGCTCCTCTTCTGGTTTTGGGCCAAAACAACCAGCTAGTAAAGTCATTGATAATGCAGTTACAATTGCTAATTTATTATATTTCAACATCTTTTCCCCCTATTAATAAACGACCATCGTGCCAAAAATCCCATGAAAAACATGTAACTTCGTTAGCTATTTCACGCTCGCATCTTTTTACGAAGATCATCAATAATTATTTATACTGCTTGTACAATTTTCGTACTTAAAATTATGTAATGTCTTAAAACATAAAGGTATTTTCCTTAATCTTACCTACTGCAAGAAACACTATAATGTTTCACCTGATAAAAGATGATCGTTGACCTCTCACGTCTATCATTCCCTTTCTCACTTTCTATCAAATAACCTCTTTGTCCATTTTACATAGTGCAAAGGGGACCTCGCAACTCTTACAAAGATTCTTTTAATTTCTTAAAAAGGAAAAGTGTAGAGCATGTTTTCCTCTACACTTTTAAACTGAAAACATTGTGCAAAATGCATTGACACATCCACACACAATTATATGCTGATTTCATATATTTTTAAAGACTTTTGTTACAAAAAAAAGTTTTCTTGTAACAAAAGACAAAAAAATGTTACAAAAAATCTTTATATCATACTTCTTTAAATCAAAGTTTCATTCATGACTTTGCAAGTTTCTATAATTATACAATTGATTTTGTGCCTTTCTAAACAAATCTTCAAAAGTTTTCCCTTCTATAGGATAACTTGCAGCCCCAAATAATAGTGTGACACTTAATAAATCATTCGCTATTTCATTTTGAATATTTTTGATTAATCTACTTGTTATTGTTGACTTTTCATAGCCATTATCAACAGCTACGATAACATATTTATTTTCATCCCACCTCGTAACTACATCGCCTTTTCGAACTGTCTTTACAATTGTACGTTCTACTCTTTGGACTAGCTCATCTAACTTTTTTTCTTGCACTGTGTCTTTTAATACATCCCATTCTTTTACGGAAAGAATATACACTGTAATATTACGAGAATCTCTTTCTGATAAAGCAGCTACTTTTCCAAAAAAATCAACGACAAAATCGTTATTCGTCATTCCTCCTACTTCAATATTTACACGCGTATTCGTTCTTTTATCGTACCAATGTCCAAAATAATAGCTTAGTATCATTTGCAATATATAAATAATAAAGAAGGTTAAAAATGATCTCGAATCTAGCTTAGCAATTACATCCTGAAGTGCAATCCATTCTGTAACCGCAACTGTGTTCCCAAGTAATAACCCACTAATTTTCCCTTTATGTTTCATACTCTCCCCCTTTTATACCAAAATATGTTTCTATAACAATAATGTTTTTCTATAAAATAAAAAATGTACATATTTAATGTACATTTCTACTTAAGCTTGTATACCTTTTCTATTTTATTTCATATATATACTATATATCGTTTTTAGGAAGGAGTGACCTATATGCCTCAAAAAGAAAATCTATTAGATATTATGCGCTTACTAGCTGGCTTTTTGTTATCATTAAAATTACTATTTAACTCTTTCGGAATAAACTTCATTACAAACGATCAAATTGACGCTATAGTAAATGTTATTTCATTTCTATTCATTCTATATTTTGGATACAAAAATAACTATATTGGAAAAAAGGGAGTGGAACAAAAGAAATTACTCAAGAAGCACAATCTTCATTAAAGAAGGAACCTTTCGCACAGGTTCCTTCTTATCATTTTCTGACAACCACTTCATTTGTTTGTAGCGGTCCATATGATACACCTTTATATTGAAATGTATATGTAGCCTGAAATAATGAATTGGGAGGAGCTTTATCTTTATTTGCTTTTATTTGACAAATTAATTCTACCTTTTCATTCGGTGATAAATTATCGATTCGCCACCTTACAAGCTGAAATAAAAACTCACTTATTCCCTTATCTGCTTTTAAAGAGTTTGGGATATACGCGAAATAATCACGAATCATATGACTTACAACTACTCGCGAAATCATTTCAACGCCTTTATTTTCAACTTCAAGTCGAATAATTAGTATGTCATTAACATCATAGATCATCTCATACGAAAATTTTTCTTTATACATACTACGGATTTGCAATGTGACTGCTACATCGGATGCTTCCGTGTCCTTTTTAGAACCATCAATCCACAAAACCGGCTGTAACGGTATAGAATACCTTCCTTGATCCGAAATTCGTTTCCATATTTTCATAATATATTCACCTCATTCCAGATATATCATCTATACAACTGTATTCTGCCTCTCGATGCAATGAACTACACTTAGAAAAAACATTTAGCTTGTTACAAATCATATTAAATTTTTCTTTTCCTTTTATCCTATTCGACAATATAAAGAAAAAACCATTTTTAATAGGTTGACACAGGTTATACTTTATTAAATATTTTTTTACAATTTCCTTCCTTGACTACATAACAAAATAAATTCTTACTCTCTTTTGGTCAATATAATAAAGTGAAACTTTAATCAGTGGGGGTTTTGTCCATCCCCCACTGATTATTAGCTTTTACCAATCGGGCTTTAACGGGCAGTTAAAGCGGGATAAAATAATTTGGCGGTAGAAAACATTTGCCTTTTAGTCAAATTTGACTATAATATAATTTATGATTTCCATCCTTTATATCATGTCAGTGCAATTTTTTATAAAATGAAGAGGAACTATACAAACTGTACATAAAGTTTTTTTATGCATTGCACTAAAAAACTTAAGTTAGTTTAATTTTTATTAAAGGAGGGCTACTTTTGGAAGCACAACTATCAAAAAACGATTCAAGTAAAACAAAATTTGTTGTTGCTGGTTTACTACTTGGTATTCTAATGGCAGCAATGGATAACACAATTGTCGCAACTGCGATGGCAACGATTGTCGGAGACTTAGGAGGGTTCGACAAATTCGTTTGGGTCACATCCGCCTACATGGTAGCAACAATGGCCGGAATGCCTATTTTCGGTAAGCTGTCTGATATGTACGGACGGAAACGCTTTTTTATTGGCGGATTAATTCTCTTCTTATTTGGTTCTGCACTTTGCGGGACAGCATCAAGTATTGAACAACTAAGTATTTATAGAGCCATTCAAGGAATTGGTGGCGGCGCTCTTATGCCTATCGCATTTACAATTATGTATGATATATTCCCGCCTGAAAAACGCGGAAAAATGACCGGACTATTTGGTGCTGTTTTCGGAACATCTAGTGTTTTCGGACCTTTATTAGGTGCTTACATTACAGATTATATAAGTTGGCACTGGGTCTTCTATATTAATATTCCGTTAGGACTTATTTCCTTCTTCTTCATTACTAAATACTATAGCGAGTCTCTAGAATATCGAAAACAAAAAATTGACTGGGCTGGTGCTATTACGCTTGTCATTAGTATCGTTTGCTTAATGTTTGCTTTAGAACTTGGTGGTAAAGAATATGCATGGGACTCTAATGTGATTATTGGTTTATTTTCAACTGTTGTTATTCTGCTTATTATTTTCTTCTTCGTAGAAAGAAACGCAACCGAGCCTATTATTTCTTTCCATTTATTTAAAAAACCTTTATTTGCAGCTAGCCAAGGTGTTGCCTTTTTCTATGGCGCAGCTTTTATCATCTGTACAGTTTATATTCCAATCTTCGTTCAAGGTGTTCTCGGTGGTTCAGCCTCAAATGCTGGGTTAATTTTGACACCTATGATGGTAGGATCTGTAATCGGAAGTCAAACTGGTGGACAATTAGCTTCACGAACAAGTTATCGTAACATCATGACAGTATCTGGAGTTTTCTTCGTTCTTGGTATTTATTTACTAAGTACTTTAACTATGGAAACACCTCGTACACTCGTAACAATGTTTATGGTGCTTGCTGGACTTGGAGTTGGATTCTCCTTCTCAGTTTTAAGTATGGCATCTATCCACAAATTAGAAATGAGAGATCGCGGTTCTGCTACATCCACGAACTCATTCTTCCGTTCACTTGGAATGACCCTTGGCGTCACGATTTTCGGTACGATTCAAAATCATGTTTTCACTGATAAATTAAAAGCAGTCTTTCCTCCTGAACTAGAAAAAATGGCTCCTAAAGGTGGAGACACAAGCTTTTTATTATCACCAAATGCTACTGAAAAGCTACCTCCTGAAGTACTGAGCGGAATTAAAGAGGCTCTTGCAACATCTATTGCTAATACATTTTTCTGGGCACTTATCCCAGCTACGCTAAGTATAATTTGTATTTTACTTATGGGAAATGAACGTCTTTTAACAGGACCAAAAACAAAGCAAAAACAAAAACAAGTAAGCTAATATAGAAAAACGAAACGGTATATCCCTTTATGAAAGAGGATATACCGTTTATAATATATATAAAGTTTCTATATACAGGAGTTGAGACAGCATGAGCATGAAGTTAGTCATTCTCGGCTTGTTACTCGAAGGAGATAAACATCCCTATGAAGTGCAGCACATAATGAAAGAAAGACAAATGGATTGTTATATTAAATATGCCAAGGGATCGCTATACTACGCCTTCGAGCAATTAGAAAAACAAGGTGCGATTAGCATTACCAATATTGTTAGAGATACGAATAGACCAGATAAAACAATCTTCCATATAACAGAGGAAGGAAAAGCCCTTTTCCACACCTTATTATTAAAACAATTTGAAGCGAAAAACCAAATATATAAACCTATTTATTCAGCGCTCTCTTTCGCTCACTTTAGCGACGAACAAGCTCTAGTTCCTATTTTGAAAAAAAAGAGAGATGATACAATGCTCTATTTACATACAATGCAAACGATATACGATCATAATAAACAACTAGTTCCTCGTGCTCAACTATATATTCTACAAAGCGTCATTGAGCATATTAATGTTGAATTACGTTGGCTAAACACGCTCTTACAAGATGCAACTGCAGGTCGTCTTTCAGAAATAGGTGTAGATAATGATTAAGTTTTTCTAAAAGAGGTGCCTCCTCTTCTAGAAAAACTTAACACTATAATTATTCCTCGCAACTCAAAACACCCTCATTTTAATAATAAATAAACATTAAAAAAACTTAATTTTCCGAATAAAAAGAAATAAAAAACTTTAGAATTTTCTTATTTTAAAACAGTGGACAAAATTCCGAAAATTGTGTTAGAATTTGTTTCAATATCATATCGCTTGTTAAATTCCTTTCAAAAGGAAAATAGGTACACGAATATTTCACTTCGTGTTTAAAAGGGAAGTTTGGTGAAACTCCAACACGGTCCCGCCACTGTAAATGCTGAGATTTCTTTTTTGTGCCACTGTGAAAACGGGAAGGTGAAAGAAATTATATGAAGCATAAGTCAGGATACCTGCCTATTTTAACAACACTGATAGACTCACGGATGATGATGAGGTGTTAAGAACAAAAAGGAAGGCTTATTTTTCTATGCCTTTATGCTTTTTGTTATAGGTATTTCCGAGTAAACGGAAATGCTTACTTTCAATTAGGGAGGAATTTAAAATGGCAATTCAAACAAGTAACTTAGGTTATCCACGTATCGGACTACAACGAGAGTGGAAAAAAACATTGGAAGCTTTTTGGTCCAATAAAATTGATGAAGAACAATTTTTAACGACAATGAAAGAAATTCGCCTTCAACACGTCAAAGTACAGCAAGAAAAGGGAATTGAATTAATTCCAGTTGGCGATTTTACATATTATGACCACGTTCTGGATACGGCCTACATGTTAGGATTCATCCCGTCACGTTTTTCAGAGTTTACCTCTTACCTTGATGTATATTTTGCAATGGCACGCGGCTCTAAAGATCACGTTGCTTCTGAAATGACAAAATGGTTTAACACAAACTATCATTACATTGTTCCTGAATATGAAGAAGGATTACAAATCTCTTTAAAAGACAATCGTCCTCTTCGTTTATATGAAGAAGCGAAAAAAGAGTTAGGCGTTGATGGAAAACCAGTTATTTTAGGCCCTTATACATTCCTAAAACTAGCAAAAGGTTATAACGAAGAGCAATTTGCCACTATTTTAAAAGAGCTAGTTGCACCTTATGTACAATTATTCTCTGAATTACACGCAGCTGGAGCACAAATTATTCAAGTTGACGAACCAATCTTCGCCTCTTTAACAAAAGATGAAATTAATCAAGCGAAAGAACTTTACGAAGCTATTCATAAAGAGGTTCCAAATGCTAATCTTCTTCTACAAACATATTTTGACAGTGTAGAAGAGAACTATGAAGAAATTATTGCATTCCCTGTTTCTGGTATTGGATTAGACTTTGTTCATGGCAAAGAAGGTAATGTAAATGCTATTTCAAAATACGGATTCCCAGCTGATAAAATTTTAGCTATCGGTTGTATAGATGGCCGTAACATTTGGAGAGCTGATCTTGATGATGTACTTTCTTTATTTACAACATTACAAAATCAAATCACAGCAAAAGGTTTAATTGTTCAACCTTCTTGTAGCTTATTGCATACTCCAATTGATAAAACGGAAGAAACGCACTTAACAAGTGAATTATTTGATGCACTTGCATTTGCTAATCAAAAATTAGAAGAACTAGTCCTTATCCATTCTGCTCTTACTAAAGGTGTAGAAAGCATCAGTAGCGATTTAACAACATATCGTAATGCACATCATGCAATCCGCTCATCAGCTGCACGTAATCGTGAAGATGTAAAAGTGGCACGTACATCACTTAAAGAAGATGATTTCTCACGTCCTCTTCCATTTGAAAAACGATATGAACTACAGCAAGTAGCTTTACAATTACCGTTGTTACCAACAACAACTATTGGTAGCTTCCCGCAAACATCTGAAGTTCGTCAAACACGTAAACAGTGGCGTAACGGCGATATTACAAATGAACAATATAATCAATTCATTGAAAAAGAAACTGCAAAGTGGATTCGTTACCAAGAAGATATTGGTCTTGATGTACTAGTACATGGTGAATTCGAAAGAACTGACATGGTGGAATATTTTGGAGAAAGACTTGCTGGTTTCTCCTTTACTAAAAACGGATGGGTACAATCATACGGTTCTCGTTGCGTAAAACCACCTGTTATTTATGGTGATGTTGCCTTTATAAGTGGAATGACTATTAAAGAAACTGTATATGCACAAAGCTTAACAGAGAAAGTAGTAAAAGGTATGCTAACTGGACCTGTCACTATTTTAAATTGGTCATTCGTTCGAAATGATATTTCAAGAAAAGAAGTTTCATATCAAATTGCATTAGCACTTCGTCATGAAATTGAGTTACTTGAATCTTCCGGAATTAGAGTAATCCAAGTCGATGAACCTGCACTTCGTGAAGGTATGCCGTTAAAAGAAAAAGATTGGGATGCATACATTACATGGGCAGTTCAATCATTCCTTTTAGCAACATCTTCTGTAGAAAATGAAACACAAATTCATACTCATATGTGTTATAGTAACTTCGAAGATATTGTAGATGCAATTCGAGCGTTAGACGCAGATGTTATTTCTATCGAAACATCAAGAAGTCATGGAGAATTTATTAATACATTAAAGCATACAACATATGAAAAAGGAATTGGTCTAGGGGTATATGATATTCATAGCCCACGTGTCCCAAGTAAAGATGAAATGTTCACAATCGTAGAACAATCTTTACAAGTATGTGACCCTAAATATTTCTGGATTAATCCAGACTGTGGTTTAAAAACACGAAGAACTGAGGAAGTTATACCTGCTTTAGAGCACATGGTTCAGGCAGCAAAAGACGCTCGTTCTCTCCTAAAAACAAACGCATAATAAAAAAACGTGTTATCCTTCAAAAAGGATAACACGTTTTTTTATTCTACACTCTCAAAATAGAAGTCGTATTGTACTTTATACAATTCATCGTCTGATGGCTCTTCAAGAGGAGTTGCCTGCAAGACTATCATATATTCCCCGTTCGGAATAGGAATATGATATTTATTAGAAAGAATACTTGTTATATATACTTCTTCATTCTTCACTGTGAAAGGAACTGATATCGTTCTAACCACTTCTTCTTTCTCAATATGATTTCCACAAGTAACTTCCACTTCACAAGTATAGTCAGAGATTGCTTCAAAAATAATAGCTCCATCCACCTCAGCATAGCCTCTTTCAAAATCTTCAGGAGTCCAATCTACATAAGGCTGCTGACCATCATAGTTCATTATCATTAATTGCGAATATGAAATTGTTAATTCCATAACTATCCCCCTCCTCCACTATGAAATGTATGCCAATTACTATTTCACTTCAAATTTCACACGCGTACCATCTGGATATTTGTCTAGCTTATTCCCTACCCAAGAACCTGCACCGCGGTTATCTGCTGGACTTATATATTCAATATGAGCTCCTTTTCCGCCTTCCTTACACATCGCCATCGGCCATTCATCACGATCATAACCTTTCTTCGTCGGATATGGCGCTAACGATAATTTCCTTCTATCCGCTGCACCATTACGATCAATTGTACACATTTCCGAATGTCCTTCTTTTATAGCATCCGTTATATGTTTCCCGGTCTCTGGATATCGTTCTTTCGGGAACTCTAGAATTTGATCATACGTAGTTGTTTTTTTAGTACTTGTCTCCTCTGGCACAAGTACTTCATATACCGCTACCAAAAGAGAAAGAATTGCAATAATTGAAATGATAATACCTTTAAATTGCTTCATGTGTACCTCCGTGTTCCTACCAATTTCTTTTCCTCAGTTATTATAACAAACTTCTTCTATGTATGTTTTCAGACATTATTTTAGCTCTTCCTCTCCATTCCGCCAAAAACATTCATTTTTCTTCATCTTTTCACTAATGCTGTAGAAAACTAATAACCTTCCGACATTCTTTTTCAAAGGAAGTCCACATAAAAGGTTGAAATGATATATACGATACTTTTTGGGGAGGAACTATCATGGAAGCTATTTATAAAACGAAAGATGTTACAAATAAAACAGGTATCCCAAAACATATAGTCCGAAAATATAGCCAACTCTTAGAGGAACACGGTTATATCATTTCAAAAACAGCTGATGCTCGTATTTATAAATTGGATGATTTAAAACTATTGAAATCTATACATGAAAGAGCTGCTACATTACAAGAGGACATTTCAGAAACAATACCTATTATTTTAAAAGAAAAAGAGGCCCCACCTGTACCTGTTATTCAAGATAAGCAAGAAGTGCAACCAAAAGAAGATGGGCGTAACTTTGAGGAGTTCATGCTAAAACTTGAAATGCTTGCTCAATTAAATGAAGCAATTATTCATCAAAACTCTACTCTCATTACACAAAATCGTTTAAAAGACGAGAAATTAGATGAACTAATGCAACAAGTTTATGTAAAAGAAGGCTCACAAGAAAAAATGTTACAAGATCTAGTTGTTCACGCCGCTCAAACAGATGCACTCCAAAAAGAAAAGATGGACTTATTAATGAATCATATGTATAAGCGAGAATCCAAACAAGAAGAAAAAATGAATAAACTTGTCAATCAAATTTACAATAAAGATAGCAACCGTGATACACAACTTATGCAAGTTATTCGCGAAATTCAAGAAACAAAAAGATTAGTCGCCGCCTCAAAAGAGCAAAGCTTCTTTCAATCATTTAAAAGTTTATTCGTTCGAACAAAACAAGAAAAAATAAATGAATGAAATTTTGTATCTTTTTCTAATGCACGATAAAATAAAAAGTTACCTTCTATCGGTAACTTTTATTCCTTATATCGTACAGCTGGCAATATAATAATAGCTTCAGTTCCTTTTCCGCTTTCACTTTTATATTCCAATGTGCCATTATGCGCTTGTAAAATACTAAATGTTACCATAAGGCCTAATCCTGTTCCTTTTTCTTTTAAAGAATAATACGGTTGTCCAAGCCTTACTAACTGTTCTTTTGTCATTCCAACACCACTATCTTTAACTCTTATTATTATCAATTCATCTTTTTGAATAGCTGTTACTTTTAAATACCCTTTGTTTCCTTGAATTGCTTCAATACCGTTTTTAACAACATTCATAATAGCTTGCTTCAATTTCGTCTTATCGCCGATAGTATAAAGGCTCTCAGAAATCTCAACTTGCAAATAAACGCCCTGCATCGCTGCAAATGATGACATAAGAGTTGTCATTTCAATTAATTGTGCTGATAAACAAATATGTTCTTTTTTTTCAATTTGAGGCCTTGCTAAATTTAAATAATCTGAAATAATCTGTTCAGCACGATCCAGTTCAGCTAATACGAGACGCATATAATCTTTGTTTTTTACGTCTTCCGTACTCTCTAGCAATTGAATAAACCCTCGTACAACAGTGAGAGGGTTTCGAACTTCATGTGCAACACTTGCAGCTAACTCACTTACAATATTAAGTTTTTCTGATTTTTGCATTTCTGTACGCAATAATGCATTTTCGTTTAAATACTCAGTCAAATACACTTGAAATACCATTGTCATAACCATAATAAGTGATGCAAATATATACCCACTATATAGATTAGATATGTACGGTGTAAAACCTGTTTCTAAAAGGACATTCAACATCCCGACTACTAATGAAACAAGAACATAAAATGATGCAATCATAAAAGCTAATATTAGCTTCTTATCTCTTGAAAAAAGAGACCATTTCTTTGACAAAAATAATGGAATTATCGAAAGAAATATAACTTCTACCATAGGCAACCAACTAAGCCCCTTAAAAATCCATTCATATGCAACATAAATAATGGCAGGGATGAGCCCAACAATCCCACCATATAAAAAACCACTAACAATTGGGACTGGATGAAAATTGTATCCGCAAACGGTACCAAAACAAATAGAGTATGTCATGGAGAGAACGAGTGTAACGCTAGATAAAAACATAATAAAGTAGCGATTAGGCTTCGGAAGCATTCCTTGATAACGATTTAAACGAATCGCTTCATATAAAAATAGTGGTAAAATAATGATGGCAATTTGGATCATTAAATCACGAATCAGCTCCATAGCCTCTCATCCCCTATATGTATTTTGATATGATTATATCATTTTATAAGTCTATTTGTTTCAAAATTTTGATTTTTCTTAACATCTTTGTTAATTATTTGTTAACAACTAATAATAAATGTTACAAATTTCCGAAATGATTGTAAACCCTGTACCAAATTTCCTTCGTGCAGTATACAATGAATACGGATTACAAAGAAAATAAAAAACACTTCACTAGACGGACAACTATCGCAAAATACAGCATATAATCCATACTATCTATGTTTACAAATAAGTGATCATTACTTTAGTAGGAGGAAGATAAATATGGCGGGTACTACGCTTGTTTTAAAAGAAGAAAATTTGGTTGTGCTAGAAAACGTTGAAAAATCAGTATACGAAGAATTGCAACATAAAGCAGGGGACGAAGACTGTACATGTGCTGTAAATGAATCCGTTGTCCATCTTGGCAAAGTATCTTCCGTACTTTGGAACGAAGATGAAATAGATTGGGAATACGGTTATTAAAAAGTCGCTTGCAGCGGCTTTTTTTGTGTTTATGCTTAAGTGAAACTTTAATTAACTCACACAGCTTATACTCTTATAGATATTTGAACCCTCACATAATTTCTTACTTCCACTGAATTTTAAGATACGATTCTTATCTTTCACAAATAGCGGGGGAAATTTTATAAACAAAGCGTAATAGTTGAAAATATGATAAAATGAACTTAATTTTCAAACGGAAGAAAGGGAGATACAATGGAACAATTCATTAATCCTAGAGTGAAGGACATCCAAATTTCTGGAATCCGTCAGTTCTCTAATATGATTCAAAACTATGATAATCTTATCTCTTTAACAATTGGGCAACCCGATTTCCCTACACCTTCTCTAGTAAAAGAAGCAGCTAAACGGGCCATTACAGAAAATTATACAAGCTATACACATAACGCTGGTTTACTAGAATTACGCAAGGCAGCTTGTAACTTTGTAAAGGACAACTACAATTTACATTATTCACCTGAAAACGAAACCATTGTTACAATCGGTGCTAGTGAAGCGATCGATGTTGCATTCCGAACTATTTTAGAACCAGGAACGGAAGTAATTTTACCTGCTCCTATTTACCCTGGTTACGAGCCGATTATTCGGCTATGTGGTGCAACTCCTATTTTTATAGATGTTCGCGAAACTGGATTTCGTTTAACAGCTGAAGCATTGCAACATGCAATTACAGAACGAACAAGATGCGTCGTTTTACCGTATCCTTCTAATCCAACTGGTGTTACCTTATCAAAAGAAGAATTAGAAGATATTGTATCTGTCTTAAAAGATAAAAATATTTTCGTTCTTTCTGATGAAATTTATAGTGAACTTGTATATGAAGAAAAACACACATCTATCGCTCATTTCCCAGAAATGCGTGATAAGACGATTGTCATTAACGGCTTATCAAAATCACATTCTATGACCGGCTGGCGTATCGGACTTTTATTTGCTCCAGAATATTTAGCAAAACACATATTAAAAGTTCATCAATACAATGTTACATGCGCTACTTCAATCGCTCAGTATGCTGCAATCGAAGCTTTAACAGCTGCTAAAGATGCCCCGAAGATGATGCGCTATCAATACAAAAAACGCTGTGATTACGTATATAATAGACTCATTCAAATGGGTTTAACGGTTGAGAAGCCAACAGGTGCATTTTATTTATTCCCATATGTTGGACATTTAACATCTTCATCATTTGATTTTGCACTTGATCTTGTAAAAGAGGCTGGGCTAGCCGTTGTTCCTGGAACCGCATTTTCCGAATACGGTGAAGGCTACCTTCGCCTTTCCTATGCTTACAGTATTGAAACTTTAAAAGAAGGCTGTGACCGTTTAGAAGCCTTTCTAAAGAAAAAAGCTAAGAGTTAAACTCTTAGCTTTTTGTTGCATAATGATCACAAGTTTGACGCTTCAATAATTTATGCGGAATAATAATGCATTTTGAAGTAGATTCAGAATGCTCCACCTTATCAACTAAAGCTTTTGCCGCTTCATACCCTAATTGATAAATATTCACATCAACTGTCGAAAGTGGTGGACTAGCAATTTCTGATAATAAAGCATTGTTAAAGCTTACAATCGAAACATCTTTCGGTACAACAAATCCTTTTTTAGAAAGCGCACTTAACACGCCAAGTCCAATTAAATCATCCGTTGCCATAATTGCCGTCGGTGGTTGCTTTAGTCCCATTAATTCCTCAACAGCCTGTTGACCACTCTCTCTTGAAAAATCAAAGTGTAAAATATACTCTTTCGGCAATAGAATATCTGCTAGTTTCAAAGCATCACTCATCCCCGCCAAACGATCTCTCGTTACAAGTAAATCTGATCCACCGCCGATGAATGCGATTTGTTTATGGCCTAATGAAATCAAATATTCCGCTACTTCTCTTGCAGCTGTATAATTGTCATTATCTACATATGTAATTTCATCTTTTCGATCATATGGTTTTCCAATTAAAACAAACGGGAAGTTTTGGTCATGCAAGTATTGAATAATCCGATCGTTCTCTCTTGAATATAAAAGAATAATACCACCGATTTGACGCCCTTGTACCATTTTTACAACACCATTAAAAATTTCATCTTCCGTTTCACCAGTCGACATATAAAGCGCATACCCTTCCACATGTGCAAATGAACTAATTCCTCTTATAACTTCTGGGAAAAATGGATTTTGAAAAGCTTTACTTGCAGAACTCGGCATAACAAGACCAAGTGTCTTCGTCGTTTGGTTCGCAAGGTTTCTTGCATTTAAATTTGGATGATACCCTAATTCACTCATTACTTTTCGAACACGGCGCTTTGTCTTTTCACTTATACTTGGATTATCAGCAATTACACGAGAAACAGTTGATGGTGCTACGTTCGCCTTCTTCGCCACATCTTTAATTGTAACTGTCATAAAAATCCCCTCCTTTCACTTCTCTGCCATTTTCATATATTTTATCTTGCACCCGTTGCAAGTCATAGGAGAAGTCATAAACTGTCATTTATTTATTCTATCTTGCAAAACTTATCATATTCTCCCTCTCCATGTATTGTAAGGGATATAGCTCTTTTTTCCTATACTATAATATACTATTTACTTCACTTCTTTTCATATGCGATGTCAAATCTCTTTTCATCTCTCTATAATTTTTTTATAGAGAGATGAAAAGAAAAATGGGACATAATGTCCCATTTCTCATCCTTTCGTACCTCCAGCTGTTAAACCAGAAATAAAGTATTTTTGTAGTGATAAGAATAAAATCGAAATCGGGATTGCAATTAATACGGAACCAGCCGCAAACGTCGTAAATTCATTACCAAATTTCTTCGCTACCATTTCATAGAGTCCAACTGCTAAAGTGTAATTTTCCGGCGTGCGTAAAATAATACTTGCTAAAATGAAATCTGTAAATGGACCGATGAAAGTGAATAATGCTACAACCGCTACGATTGGCTTTGCAAGCGGCATAATGATTTGCCAAAAAATACGGAAGTGTCCTGCTCCATCCATGCGGGCTGACTCATCCAACTCTTTCGGAATCGTATCAAAATACCCTTTCATAAGCCAAGTATTCATTGGAATTGCTCCACCAACATAAATTAAAATTAATGCAAGATGTGTATCAATTAATCCTGTCAACTGCGCTAATACATATAGTGCGATTAACGCTGCAAAGTTCGGAATCATTTGTAGAATTAAAAATGTTAATAAACCATTTTTTCTTCCGACAAAACGATATCTCGAAAATGCATAAGCAGTAAAGCTAATTGCTAACACCGAAAAAATCATCGTCATAACACTAACTTTTAACGTATTTTTATACCAAAGTAAGTAATTACTTGAATCAAGATCAAGTAGCTTACGATAATGATCTAACGTAGCATTTTTTGGAATAATGCTAGAACCAGACAAACTATCTCCTGGATTAAACGATGAACCAATAATCCATAGTAATGGATAGAAAATAATCGCACACATTATGAAGATAACCAAATAACTTAATGAAAGACGTAACATCTTTTGTCGTTTAATATTCATTTACATCATATCCTCTTCTTGGAATGATTTTGTTCTCTTAAATTGCCATAACGCAACTGTAATAACGATTAACGATAAAATCATTGTAAGAGCTGCTGCTTTTCCGTACTGCGCTGAAGTCATCGTTAACTTATAAATCCATGAAATTAAAATATCCGTTCCACCTGCATCTTGCCCCGCTACAGCAGGACCTCCGCCGTTAAATAGATAAATGATACTAAAGTTATTAAAGTTAAACGTATATTGTGTAATTAAAATTGGTGCTGTTGCGTATAAAACAAGTGGCAATGTAATTTTGCGGAACTGTTGCCAAGCAGTTGCTCCATCTACTGTAGCCGCTTCATATAATTCTCCTGGAATCGATTGCAATATACCTGTTGTCATTGCAAATACGAATGGGAAACCGAGCCACGTTTGGATCATAATTAAAGCAATCTTCGCCCAAAACGGATCTGTCATCCAAGCAATCTTTTCAATCCCGAATAAAGCTAATACTTGATTATTAATTGCTCCAAATGTTTCATTAAACATACCCGAGAAGACAAGAATAGATACGAATGCTGGAACAGCCCACGGTAAAATGAAGATTGTTCGAATAATTGCCTTACCTTTAATACCAGGCTGATTTACGATAATCGCTAAGAAAATACCAAGTGCAACTTGTAATGTTGTTGCAACAAATGTCCAAATGACAGTCCAAGAAAATACACTTAAAAATGTCTCTCTCCACATTGGTAATGTGAAAATATCAATAAAGTTTTTAAAGCCCACCCAATCTACTAATTTAGCTGGAGGAGAGTGATATAAGTCATAGTTCGTAAATCCAATTAAGATTACAAAAATGATTGGAAATACAACTACAAAGATTAGTAATAGAAATCCTGGTGAAACCATTAAATATGGAAAACCTTGATCTAATAAGTTACGGTATTGCTCTTTTACTGAGTTTAATGGTGTTCCTATATCACGTTTCTTCCCATTTTGGTATGCATCATATAAGTTAAATCCATATATTCCGAGTCCAAACACTATGACGATAAGTGCCAAAATCCCTTCTACTAATAGAAAGACAGAATGGTCACGTGGAACTTCTGTACCGAGCGTTACAATTCCCCATAATCCCATATTTAACAAATCAGCAAATGCTACAATAAATGAACCTGTTAATACTAGAAAAATAAGACCTTTTACAAATTGTTTATTATATATTTGGCCCATGCCTGGAATAATAGATAACATGGTCGCCATTTTCCTATGTTTCGAACCATTCATATCTTTCATTGGTTCCATAGATGTTTGCATGTTCCTTCCCCCTTTTTTCTTCCTACTTGGAAGGGAGAGAATTCGTGCCTCTCCTATTAGAGGCACGAATTTCACCTTATTTTTTCTTACTATGATTTGCCTCAATATTTCCTTTAATTTGTTTCACTGCACTATCAAGCGCGGATTTTGGTGCCTCTTTTTCTGTAACAACTAACTGAAGAGCGTCTCCAGCTGGTTTCCATACTTCTTGCATTTCTGGAATATTCGGCATTGGAATTCCATTTTCTGATTGAGTTGCAACTGCTTTTGCAGCTTCATTATCTTTAATAATTGGATCTTCCATTACTGATTTTACTGGAGGAATCTCTTTTGTCTTCTCAAATCGAATTTTTGCATTTTCTTCATTTGTTACCCACTCAGTGAACTTTGTAGCTAAATCATTTTGTTTAGAGAAGCTTGTTACATGCCATCCTTTTACCCCAACAAATGTTTTCATCGGTTGACCATTTGGTAATTTCGGCATTGGAGCAACACCATAATCAATTCCGTTCTTTTCCATCGCTTGGAACGCCCACGGTCCATTCATAATAGATGCTGCTTTTCCTTCATTGAATAATCCGTCAGCAGCAGGTCCACCAGATTCACCGATAATACCTTTCGGGAATAACTTTTCTTTGTACCATTTTTGAAGATATTCAGCACCTTGTACTGCTCCGCTATTATTTAATCCAACATCACTTGCATTTGGCTTTCCGTCTTTCTCACCAAATACATATCCGCCCATACCTGCCATAAACGCGTTAGCAAAGTAGAAGTTATCTCCTAATGTTAAAAATCCGTACTTGCCATCCTTCGTAAAGTCTTTTGAGAAGTTAAATAGCTCGTCCATCGTTTCTGGAGCTTTTTGCATTAATTTTTTATTGTAAATAAAAATTGGTGTTTCAATTGCTTTTGGTAAACCATATAATTTCCCGTTGTATGTTTGTGCCTTTATTGATAAGTCAGTAAATTTACTCTTCACAGCATCATCTGCTTTTACTTCAGAAATTAAGCCTTCTGTTACTGCATTTCCGATTTGATCGTGTGGCAATGTTACAACATCTGGTCCCGTCCCCGCTGGTCCATCAAGACGTAACTTTTTCACTTGATCTGTCATTTGCATTTCAACAACTTTTACTTTTACTTTATATTTTTCCTCAAAGCTTTTCACTGCTGGTTCTAAACCAACACCTTTTTTATCATCTTCCCAAACGAGAAGATCATAGTCTTTCTTCGCTTTACTTTCCTCTTTTTTTCCTGAATCTTTCGGTCCACATGCAGATAACATGCCAATTGACAATGCTGAAATCGTTAATAGTGATAATGCTTTCTTCATCCCAAAAACCTCCCTAAATTGTCTATGTACCTCTTTAATTGAAAACGCTTGCATTTGATTGTTTAATAGAAGCGCAAACAATATCTAAATCTATGAAAACGTTTGCGCTATTTGTCTATCATTATACATCCTTTTATTCATTTTGCAAATATTAATTTTCAAAATAATCTTATCATACTCTTTATTCATTGACTTTACATAAAATGAATACTACTCTTATAAGCAATATTAAAGTTATGTGGAAGGCAATCGTTTGCAACATAATCTTTATTATTTCGTTTAAGGGAACTATATGTATAGAGATATTAAAGGGGGATTTTCTATATGCTTAAAGAAGCGATCTATCATAGGCCAAAAGATAATTATGCATACGCTTACGACGAAAAAACAATTCACATCCGAATACACACAAAAAGAGATGATGTTCACAACGCCGCTCTCATCTACGGTGACCCGTACGAATGGCAGGACGGGAAATGGATTACAGCGAGTACACCGATGAAAAAAACTGGATCTACTGAGTTATTTGATTATTGGTCCGTTTCAATCAAACCAAAATTTAAACGCTTACGTTATGGATTCGAATTAAAAAACGACGTAGAAACTTTTATTTATACAGAACGAGGATTTTTTTCTAATATCCCAAATGACGATGTCGGTAACTTTTTCTGCTTTCCATTTGTTCATGCAAAAGACGTTTTCAGGGCACCATCCTGGATTAAAGACACAGTATGGTATCAAATTTTCCCGGAACGATTCGCTAACGGGGATAACACATTAAATCCAGCAAACACCCTCCCTTGGGGAAGTACCGAACCAACTCCAACTAATTTTTTCGGCGGAGATTTTGCTGGTATTATTCAAAACCTTGATTACCTTGTGAAGCTTGGAATTTCCGGAATATATTTCACTCCTATTTTCAAAGCTCATTCGAATCATAAATATGACACAATTGATTACATGGAAATCGATCCACAATTTGGGACGAAAGAAACTTTCAAAGAACTCGTTCAGGAGTGTCATAAACATGGTATAAAAGTAATGCTCGACGCTGTTTTTAATCATAGCGGGTACTTCTTTGATAAATTTCAAGACGTGCTGGAACAAGGTGAAAATTCCGCCTATAAAGATTGGTTCCATATTCATGAATTTCCAATTATAACCGAGCCACTTCCCAATTATGATACTTTCGCATTTACACCGTATATGCCTAAATTAAATACAGCACACCCAGATGTAAAAGAATATTTACTTGAAGTAGGGCGTTATTGGGTAAGAGAATTCAATATAGACGGTTGGCGCCTTGATGTAGCAAATGAAGTCGATCACAGTTTTTGGAGAGAATTCCGAAGTGAAATAAAAGCATTAAATCCTGAAGTATATATTTTAGGTGAAATTTGGCACGATGCACTCCCATGGCTACAAGGTGACCAATTTGATGCTGTAATGAGCTATCCTGTTACAAACGCTCTACTTTCTTACTTTGCTAACGAATCCATTCATGCAAGTGAATTTATGAAACAAATTACCGATTCTCTACATTCCTACTCTATGAATGTAAATGAAGCGGCATTTCATTTATTAGACAGTCATGACACACCTAGAATTTTAGCAACATGTAACGGGGATAAAAATAAGTTAAAGTTACTCTATGTATTTCACCTTTCTTTCATCGGTTCTCCTTGTATTTATTACGGCGATGAAATCGGTATGGATGGTAGAATGGATCCTGACTGCCGCAAATGTATGATATGGGATGAAAAAGAACAAGATACTCTTTTATTTACACATATACAAACATTAATTTCATTACGGAAACAACATAAAGCATTTGGAGGAAATGGTACTTTTCAATTCATTGAGGCAAATGATGAACATAATTATATTTCTTATACAAAAACATATGAAGATGAAACTATCTTTTTCGTTTTAAATCCTACTAACAGTGAAGTTACAACTTCACTCCCTCTTCATATTACCAGGAAGAAAATAATTAACATTTATACAAACGAAGAATTTTCAGCGGAAGCAAGTGTATTACAAGTTACACTTCCACCGTATGGATTCTCTATTTTAAAATGGTAATAGTAAAAGCCTTATGCCAGGGTGGCATAAGGCTTTTCTTATTTCAATTTAAATACCATTGCTTCATACGGTCGTAATGTAATGTTTTCTATCAATACATTTTCTACATCATAATTGTGTATTAATAACTCTGCTTCACTATAAATAATGTCCTCAGGCAATTCAAATACACATTCATCTGCAGTAAAGTTTGCAATCACCAGAAGCTTTTCTTCTCCATATGTTCTTACATAAGCAAAAATAGAAGGGTTATTTTCTAATATTAAATCATATGTTCCATACACAACTATTTCATTGTTTTTACGTAATTCAATCAATTTTTTATAGTAATAAAAAATTGATTCTTCATCTTGGATTGCCTGTTTCACATTAATCTCTTTGTAGTTAGGATTTACCGCAATCCAAGGCTCACCCGTTGTGAATCCAGCATGTTCTCTATCATCCCACTGCATCGGAGTTCTAGCATTATCTCGGCCCTTTATATATATAGACTGCATCACTTTATCTATATCTTCGCCGCGCTCTATAACTTTTTCTTTATACATATTTAGTGTTTCAATATCTCGGTATTCATCAATTGATTCAAATCGAACATTGGTCATTCCGATTTCTTCTCCTTGATAAATATATGGTGTCCCTTTCATCATATGAAGTACTGTCGCTAACATTTTTGCTGATTCAGTATGATAAGCTCCATCATTACCAAAACGAGATACAACGCGAGGCTGGTCATGGTTATTCCAATAAAGGCTATTCCATCCTGTTTGTTCTAATGCTTTTTGCCACTTTGTTAAATTTTGTTTCAAAGTAAGAAGTGAGCATGGTTTTACATCCCATTTCCCGCCTTCTCCAGAATCTAAATCCATATGTTCAAATTGGAATACCATTTGCAGTTCTTTTCTAGCTTCCCCTGTATACAATTTAGCCTCTTCTGTCGTTACACCAGGCATTTCCCCAACCGTCATAATGTCATACTGAGACAATACGTCTTCATTCATTTCATGCAAATACTTATGAATATTCGGACCGTTCATAAAATGTTTATGCCCTGAAACATATCCTTCTTCATCCGTTTCAACAGATGGTAAGCCATCTTCTTTAGAAATAAAATTAATAACATCCATACGGAACCCATCAATTCCTTTTTCTAACCAAAACTTCATCATGTCATAAACATCTTGTCTTACCTTTTCATTATCCCAGTTTAAATCTGGCTGTTTTTTAGAAAACAGATGCAAATAATATTCATCTGTCATTTCATCATATTGCCATGCAGATCCACTAAATGCTGCTCCCCAGTTATTCGGCTCTTTCCCTTCTTTTCCAGGGCGCCATATATAATAGTCTCTATATTTATTATCTTTCGATTTACATGATTCAATAAACCAATTATGTTCATCTGAAGTATGATTAACAACTAAGTCCATCATAAGTTTCATATTACGTTTATGCATTTCATGTAATAGTTCATCCCAATCTTCCATTGTTCCGAACTCGTTCATAATTTTACAATAATCACTTATATCGTAACCATTATCATCGTTTGGAGATTCATAGACTGGTGATAACCAAATTACATCAATACCTAATTCTTTTAAGTAGTCTAGCTTCGCAAGAATACCACGAAGATCACCTATACCATCACCATTACTATCCATAAAACTACGAGGATAAATTTGATATACTACACTTTCTTTCCACCATTGTTTTCCCATTATGCTACCCCATTTCATCTATACTATTGATTCTTTTTTCTTTTTTTAAGGCGCAAACGTTTTCATTACTGAATGATAACAGATTCTATCCAAATTTAAAATAGCGCTTACAATATTTATTTTCTTTTTCTAATAAAACATGTGGAACTTATTATATATTCATAGGGATAATGAAAACGTTTTATTTTTTTATAGTGTTTTTATTTCTTTTTTGAATCTATTCGTTTATAATAAATCCAAAGAAAACGTTTGCATAAACTTTCTAGGGGGAAATATCATGGCAGAACTTAAATTAGAAAATATTTATAAAATATATGATAATAACGTAACAGCCGTAACAGATTTTAACTTACACATTCAAGATAAAGAATTTATCGTATTCGTTGGTCCTTCTGGATGCGGAAAATCTACAACACTACGAATGGTAGCTGGACTTGAAGATATTTCAAAAGGAGAATTTTCAATTGATGGTAAGCTAATGAACGATGTTCCTCCAAAAGATCGAGATATCGCAATGGTCTTCCAAAACTACGCTCTTTATCCACATATGAGTGTGTATGATAATATGGCATTTGGATTAAAACTTCGAAAAATACCGAAAGATGAAATCGACCGTCGAGTGAAACATGCAGCTCAAATTTTAGGGCTTGAACAATATTTAGATAGAAAACCGAAAGCTTTATCAGGTGGACAACGTCAACGTGTTGCATTAGGTAGAGCAATTGTTCGAGACGCAAAAGTCTTCTTAATGGATGAACCATTATCAAACTTAGACGCTAAACTACGTGTTGCAATGCGATCAGAAATTTCTAAATTACACCACCGCCTTGGCACAACGACAATTTATGTAACACATGATCAAACTGAGGCAATGACAATGGCTTCACGCCTTGTTGTTATGAAAGACGGCAAAATCCAACAAATTGGAACTCCAAAAGAAGTATATGAAACACCTGAAAATATTTTCGTTGGTGGTTTTATCGGTTCACCCGCAATGAATTTCTTCCATGGAAAATTAACTGAAACCGATTTCGTTATAGACAGTTCACTAAAGTTTAAAGTATCTGAAGGAAAAATGAAGTTATTACGCGAACAAGGCTATGTAAATAAAGAAATTGTTTTAGGTATTCGTCCTGAAGATATTCATGATGAACTATTATTTTTAGAAGCTTCACAATCTACTACTTTCACAACAAAAATTGAAGTTGCAGAGTTGTTAGGGGCTGAATCCATTTTATATATGAAACTTGGAAATCAAGATTTTGCAGCACGTGTTGATGCAAGACATACTTTTTCACCTGGTGACCAAATTAAACTTGCTTTTGATATGAATAAAGCACATTTCTTTGATAGCCAAACCGAACAACGTATTCGTTAAAAAATAAAGTTCTATAATAGAACATACAAAAAAACCGTCCACATATATACTGGGGGCGGTTTTCCATTATTATACTAGGGCTTCTATTGTATGAAATGATTGTCCTCTCGTGCTAATAATACCAAAAACAGGTAAATCACTAAGCACCACTTCTTCTTGCTGTTTCATAAAAGATGACGTTAATTGTTTTATCTCTATCCAAACGTCATTAATACAAAGTACATTGGAATCGTTCTCTTGTTGGCGAGAAAAAATAGAATCTATTTTATATAGACCAGCATTTTGAAAAAGCATATCAATACGACTATATGCCTCCATAGCAAAACTAATAACACGTTGCCAATCTCCTTGTTTCCCCATATCGTAGGATACAAAAAGTGCTTCTCCGCCTAAATCCGTAATTTCCTCGGCTGTTGCTTGTCCACTTTCTTGATCAATGTCCGTCACAATTACTTTTGCGCCTTGCTTAGCCAACAAAAGAGCTGTACTACGTCCAATACCGATGCCACCACCAGTTACAATGGCAACCTTTCCTGCAAGCTTCATTTTCATTACCCCTTCTATAAGTCTTACCGTCATTCAGTATACTCCTTTATTAGATTAGTCTGCAAGCAGGAAAAGTTCACGCTACAGCTTGTAAGCGATTACTTTTTTATTTCTTTTTTTTTCTTACTATTATATTGATCGAAGGTTAAACCAATAAAAATAAGAATTCCCCAAAATATTAAGCTACCTCCAGTCATTCCAAATCCCCCTTTGTTATATAACGATATTATTTATACCCATTATATCATTCTCTCAATTTTCAATCTATTCAAAACGAAAATAGGATGTTTGAATTAGCTACAGCTTCTTTAAACATCCATCAATAATATGGAGGGTATTATATAGGAAATATCCGCCCTATATCAATTCCATTTATGGAATTTTTCATGAAATTAAAAATAAGACTTTTTATATACAAACAATAAAAAGTCTTATTTCATTAGTAGCACGTATACTCTAAATATTAATTATACAAGACTCATCACTTTTGTCTTTGCAATTAAATCATGGAAGCCACAATTATCTTTGCGGAATAACATCATATATACATTGCATATTAATGGAACTCCAAGTAATAATATGCTTGGTAATAATAATACCAAAAATCGTATTATTAATGTTTGTAACGTTAGTTTTTCACTTGTTAACGAGATTATTTTTGTTCTTGTTACCTTTTTACCAAGTGTAGAACCGTTCCAAAGAAAAGGTAACAGAATAAAATTTATAGCCATTAATACGAAAACAAGTGTAAGGTCATATCTATAGTCACCTAAACTTATATTAAAACGATTAAAAATAGCACTATAGTTTCCTGTAATAATAGCTACTACTGCACCGTACGTAACCGAGATTAAAAACATGTCAATAAGGGAAGCACCTATGCGATTCATTACAAGCGCTGGACGATGCATCTTTAACTTCATTTTGTGTCGACTCCTTCATATCCTTCTTTACCCGTTTCATCGTACCACTTCTAAAAAACATTGTAAACTGGCGTTTCGCTTACTTTTCTTGTACAATGTGTTACAACAGCATTATAAAGGAGGTTCCCATATTGAAAAGATGGATAATCCTATTTGCCGCACTCTTATTAACAGGTTGCACAGGCAATACAAACCATTTAACCTATACAATTAACGATGAATATGAACTCATACATACTTCTGGAGATGCATTTGAACTTTTCCCATCGCAGGATGCTGTATATGCTACACAATACATCCCTGCAAAAATTACAGAAATTGCTTGGGACGATAAATACATTATCACAAAGCAAATTGAGGAAAAATCAGATCCAAACAATCCTGACGCAGCAATTACAAATAAAAAAATTGAACATTATTGGATTATCGATGTAAAGCATAATAAACGATTTGGTCCTTATAATGAAAAACAATTTAACGAGCAAAAAGATGCTTTTAAAATTACAGTGCCTTTTCAAAGTGTAGATTCATATGTGAAAGAGCTAAAAAAACAGTCAGCATAACTTTTTATGCTGACTGTTTTTGCTTAAATTATTATAAAGACACTTTATTTAGAGAGTGAAATATTAAAAGTTTGCGGTTCTTTAACAGCTTCATTTGTGTCTCCTGCTGCTAAATCATCTGTCGTAAACTTAATATCCTTTACTTTTTCTTTTCCATCATCAAGTATTAAACCGATAATTCCTTCTCGTGTCTCACCAGGCCTATAATCTTCCCTTGAAACACTCTTTGTACCAACGAGCGTATCTTCATCATATAAAAAGTTTTGAGTCGCTACATTAAAATGTTGTTTGTCATTTATAGCAACATCATTCATAGAGAAAAATTGCATGTTCTTATCTCCACTATTCTCTACCTTATATGTAATTTCAACATACCGAATCGTATCGCTAATCTCTGTTCCACTTAACGATGCATATAATTCAGCATCTTCTTGACTCACTTTATCTCCCAATCTACGCTTTACTTCTTCAGGAGTTAATGCAGTATACACTTTCAATGTATTTTTTGCCTCTTTGCTCATTTGTGATAATGAGATAACTTTAACATCTTGTACGTGAATTTTCATTGGGGCTACTTCAAATGTCTGATTCACAGAATGAATCTGTTCTAATTCAAATGTCCCCCACCCTTTTTCTTTCACTTTTTGTCCTACTTTTTTAAGCTCACGCCCACCATACTCTTTTGTTTCTGGAATAGATTCTTTCTTTTTAGGTTCTGCCTTCTTTTCTTCTTGCTGGAAGCAACCACTTAACATAAGAAGAAAACTGCATAAAACAAAAATACTTTTCCATGCTTTCATCATTTAATTTCTCCTAACACTATCATTCATTAATATAAATTAGTCCCTTGATTTGTAAACTATAGAAACAATAAGAAGTCCACAAAACGAACTTGTCAGTCCAGATACTATTATACCTCCTATTTGGAAAATATGAAAATAGGGGTCTAATAACGCGTGAACGATAAATATAATGGCCGCCACAACGATAGATGAAGCCCAATATTTCTTTTTTTCCGAAGTTAAACTAGTATCCTGATCAGTTTCCCTCCTATATTTCCATAGTACATATATTAGTAATAGTAGACCAAAACATGTACTCCCATGTTGTAAAAATTTATAAATTGGAATACTATATACTTCTTGCTGTAACAGCGGCATTTCCATAACAAAATAGCCTGTCTTATGAGTAAAAGCATCCCAAACGACATGCGTCACCATACCGAATAAAGCAGAATAGCAAAATACAAAAAAATTCTTCCAAGTATATAGCCCCCACTTCGCATCTACTACATATTTATAGTAACTAGCAAAAGGCTTAGGTAAATGTGTTATAAATGGTCCTTTTAAAATAAAATGATATGCATATGCTAATAAAAAAACGAGTGGTAAATTCAAATAGAAGAAACCAGCCCATGTATGGCCAATAATACCGTATGGCCTAAAATATAAAAAATATTCAAAATCAGGTGCCATACTACCCAATATAAGAGCCGTCACCGAAATATAACTAGAATGTTTCTTAGCAAAAGGGAGAACAGCTGCTGGATGTGCAAATGTAAACGGCATATTAATACTCCTCTTCATATTTCTAATATAATACCATCTATCATAACGAGAGAATTAATCTTGATGCAATGTTTATTTTCACATTGGAATATGATAGTTTACGTGTTATAATCCACATAAAATATTCAGAAAATAAGGAAGTGTTCACGTGTCATTAACACTTGTCTTTTTTCTTGTTTTGTTTATATTGTTTTTAAGTACATACATCGGATTCTTTATATGGAAGCACTACAAAATTATAAAATATATATGGATTTATGAACGTTCTTATCATTTTTTATAGGAAAGAGAATGGCTTTCGGCTGGGAAGGTCTCGGTTTTGGCGCACTTCAATATACAATACTATTAGCAAGTTGTCTTACATTAGTATTTGCCGCTTTTTTAGAATCAAAATCCGTTATGAATTGAGGTTTATATATTGATTGACGTACCCTTTTTAAAAAATGTCACATTAAAAAAAGAAAATATCCCTAGCTTTTCCGCATACCCTTACTGTCTACCCGCTATTCGAACTTTACAATCACTAGCTTTCCACCCAAATGTAACATTCATTATTGGAGAGAATGGAACAGGTAAATCAACATTACTCGAAGGAATTGCAGTGGCTTTAGGTTTTAATGCAGAAGGTGGAACAAAAAATTTCCGATTTAGCACAAACGATTCCCATTCATCTTTACATGAATACCTTCGAATTTCAAAAAGTTTCAATACACCAAACGACGGTTTCTTTCTTCGCGCTGAATCATTTTATAACGTTGCTTCTTATATCGATGAAATAGATGCTATAAAATCTTACGGCGGCGTTTCACTTCACGAACAATCACACGGCGAATCATTCTTCTCATTATTTATGAATCGTTTTTCAGGAAAAGGTTTATACATTTTAGATGAGCCTGAGGCAGCTTTATCCCCGATGAGACAACTTTCAATGCTCATTCGCATGCACGAACTAGCTGAACAAGGTTCACAATTTGTTATCGCGACGCATTCTCCCATTTTAATGGCTTATCCTGAATCTACTATATACTCTTTAACTCAAGAGGGGATTCACGAATCGACATTAGAAGAAACGGAGCATTACCAAACAACAAAACTTTTCTTTGAAAATCGCGATCGATTATTTCATCACTTATTTGAGTCATAAAAAAGAGGCAGCAATCGCTGCCTCTTTTTTTATAATGCTTCTATAAATAAAGCTACTCCAATACCGCCTCCAACGCATAGAGAGGCAATACCTTTCTCTAATCCACGTCTTTTTAATTCGTGAATTAAACTTACCGTAATACGAGCTCCTGTACAACCAATTGGATGTCCAAGTCCTACCCCACTACCGTTTACATTCACTTTCTCACGGTCTAACCCTAACTCTTTCTCTACAGCTAGGTATTGTGCAGCGAAAGCTTCATTAATTTCAAGTAAGTCTGCATCTTCTAATGACCACTCTACTTTTTCTAATCCTTTGCGAATTGCTGGTGCTGGTCCAATACCCATAATTTTCGGATCTACACCTGCTACTGAATATCCAACAATTCGAGCTAACGGTTGTAAACCTTTTTCTTTCGCCTTTTCTTCACTCATTAATACTAAAACGGCACTTCCATCATTAAGACCAGATGAATTCCCTGCAGTTACTGATCCATCTTTACGGAAAGCTGGTTTTAATCCTGCTAATTTTTCCGCTGTAATATCTGCACGTGGATGTTCATCCTTCGAAAATACAACTTCTTTTCTACGTTCTTTTATCGAAATAGGAACAATTTGATCGTCAAAGTGTCCAGACTCAATTGCTTGCAACGCTAATGTATGACTACGAAGCGCAACTTCATCTTGTTCCTCTCTTGTAATTTCATATTGTTCAACTAAATTTTCCGCTGTTTCACCCATCATAATATGGTGAATCGGATCTTCTAAAACTTCCCACACCGTATCACGAATTTCTCCGTGCTGTAGACGTTGTCCCCAACGGTGTTGTTTTAATGCATAAGGGCTCGAGCTCATTGCTTCTACTCCACCTGCAACAACAATATCACTTACACCTAATTGGATTTGCATTGCAGCAGACATAATTGCTTGCATACCTGAAGAACATTGACGTTGAATTGTATAGCCAGTAACTGTGTCAGGAAATCCTGCCGCTAATGCAGCTGTTCTTGCCGTATTTGCTTCATCAGTTCTTTGAATACAATGACCTAAAATTACTTCATCAACTTCATGTGGCTCTACTCCGCCTCTTTTTACAGCTTCCTGAAGTACAGGAACAGCTAATTCTACTGGTGTTATATTTTTTAGTGCTCCTCCGAAAGTTCCAATTGGTGAACGAACTGCAGCTGTAATGACAACATTATGCATTTTGTACTTGCCCCTCTCTTATGTACCCTAGTAAGTTTTTAGGTGAAATTCCATAAGTTGTATTTCTAAAATTATCATACTATAAACATACCAAAAAATCAAAATATTTAATATAATAAAAATAGAAGGAATTAACCTTCTATTCTGTCAATGCGTATAAGAATTTTTGTAATATCTTCTCTGTCGTTTCATTCAATTTTGGTAACTTATCTACTGGAAAATATTGAAGCTCTAACCCTTCATGATCGAGCTTTAATTCTCCGCCTACATGATGTGCCTGATACAGATGAATCACATTAAAAATTTCATCTCCATTTGGATAACGGAAATAAACTTCCTTTCCTGAAAGAACACCAAGAAATTGCATTATTTTTGCACTTAGTCCCGTCTCCTCGAATAATTCTCTACGAGCAGTTTCTTCTGTCGTTTCTCCCAGTTCCATTGCCCCGCCAGGCACACCCCAATCATATGTATCTGAACGATATTGAAGCAATACTTCTTGATTATCATTTAATATAATAATTGCTGATCCTACTAAAATAAGTGGTCTCGTACCAACTACTTTGCGTAACTCTTCAATATACCCCAATATGTAAACTCTCCTTTCCTCATCCTTCCTTATCATAACAAAATTCTCTTCCTTTTGTTGCTGTAATTTTCAATAAAAAAGGAAGCTTCCGCTTCCTTTTTTTACCGTTATTTTTTAAAGCTTTCGTATTTTACAACTTCAAAAGCTTCTTCAATTTCCTCATTATGATAATGGACATATGTAAAACGCCCTAATTCTACTAATCTAGCTATTTCTTGCAATGCTTTATGCTGATCATATGTTTCTTCAATTGTAATATGTACATAAAACTTCATTAATGGATGTTCATATAAAGGTTCTCCCACCTCCACATATACATCTTCAACCCCTTGCACAACTCTTACATAGCTCGCAAATTGATACAGAGCTTCTCTGTCTGAAACGATTTTTAATGTATACATATATTCTCCCCCTTTTCTTTACTATATCAAAAAGCAGACCATACTACGTTATAGAACTATGAAATTTTTTCGACTTATAGTCTATATATTCGTGTAATAAACAAGGCGTTTATCCATACATAGGACCTTTCCCCCACATATATTATAGAAAGAATTTTTTCATTTGAGGTGTTCCTTATGAATTCATACGTTAATATATGTGTTTGCATTACTCCAGGCGCAGATATTTCTGACGACCGTATTGCAAAAGATTTAGCAGTTGCAGAATCAATTTGGCATCCCATTACATTTAAAATTAAAGAAGTAATTGTACTAAACGAGCTTTTCCGTTTTTGTAATCGGGAAATTAGTTATAAAAACTCCATTCAAAGTCAGGAAAAATTATCATCTTTTTTTCAAACTTGTGTTAACGAAGCTCCTGAATGCGACCTTTATATTTGTTATATTGGTAGTGATTATTTCAAAGAAACCGCAGTAATCGCTTGCGCTTACTCTCTAGCGAAACAACAACAACTTACTGGTTACATCGTTTTAACAAACTCAGCTGCTCCAATGAAAAATATATACACCCTCGCTCACGAAATTGGTCATATTTTATTTACAAGACGAATTCATGGAAAACTTACGCACGCAGATCCCCACTCTCCAACCGGTTCTGAACATCACCATTCACCATCGAACCTTATGTACCCTATAGTCCCTAGCCCTAATAACGTTCACATCAATTCATTATTAACAAATGAACAAAAAGCGCTCTCTTTACAAAGTCCTTTATTACAAAGAAAAAAACAGTAACGATATTGTTACTGTTTAAAACAATATATTCAAATCAACAAACCAGATTTCGGCTGCAAAGGATACACTATACACCTAAGCATAATCCTTCTAAAAATCAAAATATAGTATTTCTTTGGAAATAATTTTTTGTATATCCAGAGCAGCCACTTTCCTATTAAACTGAAGAATAAAATATATCGTGATGTTTAAAATATTCATTATGCTCTTTTGGTGAAGGCAGTATAAATTCCTAAAGTCATTAATCCTAGAAACATAATAGTTAATATACATATAAGTATGATTTACATATATGCTCATCCTCTTCTTTTATTTCTAGAGCTTCTCATTAGAAAAATACTCTTACTAGTTGTTCAACCATCACTATCATAAAAATTGGAATTCCTAACACAAACAAACCACTCCAACCAAGAGACCGAACATTCACAATCGTTGTTATCACTAGCATAACCCCTCCAATTAAATATCTTCCTAATTGAGGGACTTCATAGGAAGGAAAACTATACCAATCTTTTAAAAACATTATTAATACTGGTAAATAAGTAAGTATTACTGCTCCAAATAGCAGTAAACCCTTTTTCAACATACTCCTTTGAAAACTAGCACCTCTTAAAAATAAAATTCCTCCCACAATCATTAACACTAAGATAATCGGATATCCAATCAACCCTATTAAAGAAATGGTATAAGGCTCATTTAAATTTCGAAATAAAAGATCTGGAACAGCCCAATAGCATAATATGCTCATAATAGCTGTAGCTAGCCATCCTAAATTCCGTTTATAATCAACTTGCATTTCTTTTACAAGTTGATTTGCATATTCCTTTGGTGAATCACCAAATATATCCTCTACACTCTTGCCCCTTTTTTCACCTTCAGTTAAATGCAATTCTGCATCTTCTAAAAAGGATTCAATATCTTTTTCACTTATCCCTTTTGCTGTTAAATAAGTACTTGTATTTGCCAGAAAATCTCGTGACTCTTGAGAAAGCATCCCATTCCCCCCTCCCTTATTTAACCGTTTCTCTTCTATTTGCCTTCATCATAATTTCAAGGAAAATTAAAATAAACAAACTTCCGTATAAACATATAATTTGAAATAACATTGGCATAAGATCTTCCGATGTAAATGTTTTAAACACTAACATAATCGAAAGTGGAATAATTAAATATAAGTTTTTAAACCATCCTTCAAAATATATATTTATAGCTACCGTGAGGATAAAGATCCCTCCAGCTAATATATAACTTTGGACTAGAGTCAACGTAAACATCGTTGTAGGATATATCATATCTAATATCGGAACTGCTCCTAATAAAAACATTGGCGCAATCATGACTAAAGACCACATGGAAAACCACGTTTTTGTAAAACTTGTTACAAATGTCATTTTACGAAGCAGAAAATTAGGACCCATTACAGCTATGATCAATGTAAAGCTATAGCCAATACACTGAAGAAGTGAAATCTGTAGAATTCCGTTATTCACTATTAAGATAGAAGCAATAATCCAAAACGATACGATATTCATTACCGTAAAACCAATTTGCTTCCAATTTTCCTGTCTATCCCTTTCCATTACTTTTACAAGTTCATTTGCATATTCTTTCGGTGAGCTTCCGAAAATATCTTCTACACTTTTTCCTTCACCCTCACCTTCTATTAAATGCAACTCTGCATCTTCTAAAAAGCTTTCAATATCGCTTTCTTTCACACTCTTTGCAGTTAAAAATAATCTCATATCTAATAAAAAATTTCGCGCTTCATTTGATAACATTATTTTTTTCTCCCCTTCCCTTCAAGTAGACGCTCTACACTACTTTGCATCGCTTCCCAGCGATCCATAAATTCATCCAGTGCTTCCTCGCCTTTTTCTGTTAATGTATAATATTTTCGCTTTGGACCAGATGGAGATTCCTTCATTACACTTGTTATTAACCCTTCCTTTTTCATTCGTATTAATAACGGATAAATACTTCCCTCACTCGCCATTGTAAAACCATACTTCGCTAATCTTTCACTCATTTCATAACCGTATATTTCACCTTCAGAAATAATAGCAAGTAAGCATCCTTCTAAAATCCCTTTCAGCATTTGACTTGTCGACATAATTGAAATCCTCCTGCTATCTTGTTTTACAAGATAGATAAGCGTAAGTACCTTGCTTTACAAAATAGTATAGCAGAGACTATTTTGCAAAACAAGATAGCTAAAGATATTTTTCCAAATGTTTGCAGGGATTTTATTATCACCTCTCTAAATAGAGCAATAAGAGAACTTTTATTATGAAGGAGTGTTTTTCATCATGGTTACAAATCGAGTTGTCTTTTTAACAGGTGCTGCGAGCGGTATTGGTTATGAAATGGGAAGTGCTTTCGCAAAAGAAGGTGCGAAAGTTGTCATTAGTGATCGCCTTGAAGATCGTGCAAAAGAAGCTGCTGAACAATTGCAAAAAGAAGGCTATCAAGCCATTGGTTTAAAATGTGACGTTACATCTGAAGAAGAAATTACAGCAGCACTTTCTCAAACAGTTCGTCATTTCGGTTCATTAGATGTATTAATTAACAACGCAGGAATGCAACATGTTTCACCGATTGAAGATTTTCCAACTGATAAATTCGAGCTTCTTATTAAAATTATGCAAATCGCTCCATTTATCGCCATCAAACATGCCTTTCCGATTATGAAAAAGCAAAAATATGGTCGTATTATTAATGTTGCTTCGATTAACGGACTTGTTGGATTCGCTGGAAAAGCTGCCTATAATAGTGCGAAACATGGTGTAATTGGATTAACAAAAGTTGCTGCTTTAGAGGGAGCAACTCATGGAATTACTGTAAATGCTCTTTGTCCCGGATATGTTGATACCCCTCTTGTACGAAATCAACTACAAGACTTAGCAACTACGCGAAATGTACCACTTGAAAATGTTTTAGAAGATGTCATTTATCCTCTTGTACCACAGAAGCGTTTGCTACAAGTACAAGAAATTGCTGATTATGCCATGTTTTTAGCGAGTGAAAAAGCAAAAGGTATAACTGGTCAAGCTGTCGTTATCGATGGTGGTTATACTGCTCAATAAAGTGAAACTTTAATCAGTGGGGGTTTTGTTCATCCCCACTAATTATTAGCCTTCACCAATCGGGCTTTTACTGCCCGTTAATGCAGGATAAAAAATAAAGTTTGCTCTTCGCGAGCAAACTTTATTTTACTTTCTATCGCGAGGATCTTCCTACTTTAGTAATTGTTTAGGGAGCTTCTCAATTGCTACAATCACTCCGTCTAATTTACTTTCAATGCGATGTAGTAAATATAGCGTTACAACAATTGGAAAGCCCACATTACCTATCATCCCGATCCACTCTTCCATCTTTCTCTCCTCCCTTCATTACATAAATAAGAGGAAACGAAGACTTAAGGCATAAAAAACAAGCTATTTTTTATTAGCTTGTTTTTTAACTACTCAGCCATACATTTCATTTTTCAGCATATAGATTGCTACCATGAAGATACAAATGGTCCTACACCTTGCTACCTTTCTTTGTTTTAAAACGTTGCGCGTGGTAGGAACAGGCACTTACCGCTCCTATACATAGCCAGTCCCTCTCGACCATTTAAAAACATGCTTTTCTACCGTTTTTTTATATAGCGACTGAGCAGTTAGCTTATTTTTTCAAATAATGATGTAATTTTTTGCTTATAATCTCCACGTAAAATACCTTTCTCAGTAATAATCCCCGTAATTAATTCATGCGGTGTTACATCAAATGCAGGGTTAAATACAGGCGTTCCAAGTGGCGCCACTTGTTTCCCAAAAATTTTCGTAACTTCTGTTTCATCTCTTTCTTCAATGACAATTTCAGCACCTGTTTGTTTCGTAGTATCAAATGTAGATAACGGTGCTGCAACGTAAAATGGGATACCGAAATACTTTGCTAATATAGCTAAATTTAATGTTCCTATTTTATTAGCAGTATCACCGTTTTCAACGATTCGATCTGCCCCTACGATAATCGCATTAATTTCTTTCGTTCGAATTGCATGTGCTGCAGTATTATCCGTAATAAGCGTTACATCAATGTCTGCTTGTTTCAATTCCCATGTCGTTAAACGGCCACCTTGTAAAACCGGCCTCGTTTCACACGTATACGCATGTAAACGCACACCCTTCTCTTTCCCAATATAAAATGGGGCTAATGCTGTTCCATATCTAGCAGTTGCAATACTTCCAGCGTTACAAATTGTTAAAATTTTATCACCGTCTTTAAAACATGTTAAAGCATGTTCTCCAATACTTCGGCACACCATTTCATCCTCTTGCTGAATATGAAGCGCTTCTTCTTCTAATATTTTTTGAGCTTCTTTTATTGTAGTAATCTCTCGAATAGATTCTCTCATACGATCGATTGCCCAAAATAAATTGACTGCTGTCGGGCGTGATGTTCCTAAATAGTTACAATCTCTATTAAACTTCTTCTGAAACTCATAGATATTTATAGCATCGTATTTCTTTGCCGCAAGCGCCAAACCAAACGCAGCTACAATTCCAATTGCAGGCGCTCCTCGTACTTCTAACATAATGATACTTTTCCATACATCTTCAATATTCGTTAATGTTTTGTATTCAGTGACATGCGGCAACTTTGTTTGATTTAATACTGCAATTGCATCGCCTTTCCAACTTACAGATCTCGGAATAGTAATAATTGTACTCATGCTTTTACGCCTCCAACTGTCTGTTGAAATAATGTTCGAAACAGTTGAATATCAGCACCCTTGGCTTCATATTTTATTAGTTCTCTACCTAAGGATAACGCTTGTTTTTTAGCTTGAATTCTATTTTCTTTATTTGCTATCCCATCTAAATCCGCTACATGAGCTAAGCCAATTGTTCTACGAATCAGTTCACATCCGGCAAATCCGACGGCATCAGTAAAGATATTTTGCAAAATAATTGGTAACCATTGTTTTTCTTTCGTATATGCTTCTACACCTTCTCCAATCCATAACTTCGTAAAGTTTTCTACAAAATAACTCCATGTCTTTTCTATATGGAAAAATAGTACACTTCTCTTTTCTTCTTCTCTAGATAAAGCATTTAATAATAGATTTGCAATAAATTGACCGATATCAAACCCAAATGGACCGTACGTTGCAAATTCTGGATCGATCACTTTCGTTTCAGAAGGTGATGAAAAAATACTACCAGTATGTAAATCACCATGAATAAGCGCTTCTTTTCTCGTTAAAAACTTATATTTATATTGTGCTACTTTTAGTTTTAAAGTTTTGTCACTCCAAAGTTCATCAATCACTGACTGTAAATCTGACTCATAATCATTCGTATCATAATGTCCAAATGGATCCGTAAAAACTAAATCTTCTGTAATTTTACTAAGGTCTGGATTTACAAATGTACCTTCTAGTACCCTTTTCTCTTCTGACTGTAAACCGAAATCTGAAGTATAAAACAAAACATGTGCTAGAAAACGACCGATATGCTGGGATAAAAGTGGATATCCTTCTCCATCTATTAATCCTTTTCTTGTAATTGTTAGTCTTGATAAGTCTTCTATTACTGTAACTGCTAACTCTTCATCATGACTGTACACTACCGGAACATAATCTGGCACATACTTCGCAAAAATTTGTAATGCTTTACTTTCAATCGTCGCTCTTTTTATAGACAGTGGCCAGCTCTCACCAACTACTTTCGCATATGGCAGTGCTTGTTTTATTATAATAGACTTCTCTCCATCATCTAATTTGAACACGTAATTTAAATTTCCATCTCCAATTTCATGACAAACTACATTTGCTTTCTTTTCAAAATAACCGTGTTCTTTCGCATATTGTATAGCTGTTGTTTCAGTTAATGAATAATATCCCATCGTCTTCTCCTCCTTTTCATTCAGAGGTTTTTCTAAAATAGAAAAACCTCTTTCCACAAAGAAAGAGGTTTGAAGTTTATCTTCTCCCCTCTTATCTGCCAGAAAGTTTACTTTCTGCTGGAATTAGCACCGTGCCTTTTGGCGTCATAAACGCCCCATTTCACAATGGTATTACGGTCGGTTGCTGGGCTTCATCGGGCCAAATCCCTCCACCTGCTCTTGATAAGAGTTTTATAATTTTTAGAATTTTTAACTTTATGATGAAGACTATACCAAGAATAAAAATCACTTGTCAACATTTTATTTGTATAATTCTGGACGACGATCTGCAAAAACTGGAATTCCTTTACGTACCTCTTTAATTTTCTCGAATTTAAGTTCTCCAAATAAAATTGATTCCTCTTCATTTGCCTCTACCACAACTTCACCCCAAGGATCCACAATTAGAGAATGACCTGCAAACTCATTATTCGGATCCTTTCCTGCTCTATTGCACGCAACAACATAACACTGATTTTCAACTGCTCTCGCCTGTAAAAGCAAACGCCAATGTGCTAAACGTACTAATGGCCATTCTGCTACAACAAATAAAACTTTTGCACCTTTAGCAGTATGAACGCGCATCCACTCTGGAAAACGAATATCATAACAAATTGTACCAGCACACTCTACATCATCTAACTTAAATTCACCTGTCTCATTACCAGCAACTAAATATTTATGTTCATCCATCAGCTGAAATAAATGTACTTTACTATATTCATTGACTAGATTCCCTTCATTGTTTACAACATACATTGTATTTGTAACCCCTTGCTCTGTTTGCTTTGCTATGGAACCACCAACAATATGTACACCATATTGCTTCGACCATTCTTTCAACTTTTCTTTCGTTTCTAATCCATCCGTATCTGCAATTTCAGAAAGTCTCGTTAAATCATATCCTGTTGTCCATAGTTCTGGTAAGACGATAACATCTGGTCTTTCTTTCATCGCTTCACTTATTTTTTTTTTAGCGTTCTCAATATTTTTTTCTACATCTCCAAAGACAATATCCATTTGAATACATGCGACTTTCATTTTTTCAGCCCCATTCTCATTTTTTTCTTTACAAAATACTGGAAAGATTATATCATTTGTCACTAGAATTGTAACAACTTTCAAAAGAGGTGGAAAGTATGAAATTATTTCAACCTTCTGAGATAGTAACATCATTGCCAACACAATTTTTCGCTTCACTTGTTGCAAAAGTTAACAAAGTCGTTGCAGCTGGTCACGATGTTATTAATCTAGGTCAAGGTAATCCAGATCAACCAACACCGCAGCATATCGTTAAAGCTTTACAAGATGCTGCTGAAAAGACCATTCATCATAAATATCCGCCATTTCGCGGACACGAAAGCTTAAAAGAAGCCGTGGCAACATTCTATCAACGTGAATATGATGTAGTAGTAAATCCAAAAACTGAAGTTGCTATTTTGTTTGGCGGAAAGGCTGGATTAGTAGAATTACCAGTTTGTTTTACAAACCCTGGTGATACTATTCTCGTTCCAGATCCAGGCTATCCAGATTATTTATCAGGAGTTGCTTTAGCAAAAGCACAATTTGAAACAATGCCGCTTATTGCAGAAAATAATTTTTTACCGGATTATACAAAAATTGATGACTCTGTTGCGGAGCGAGCAAAGTTAATGTTTTTAAACTATCCAAATAACCCTACCGGCGCTACTGCATCAAAAGATTTTTTTGATGCAACCATTCATTTTGCTAATAAACATAATATATTAGTTGTTCACGATTTTGCTTACGGTGCTATCGGATTCGATGGTCAAAAGCCTGTTAGTTTCTTGCAAGCAGACGGCGCTAAAGATACAGGTATTGAGATTTACACTTTATCGAAAACTTTCAATATGGCTGGATGGCGTATTGCTTTTGCAGTAGGAAATGAAAGTGTCATCGAAACTATTAACCTATTGCAAGATCATATGTATGTTAGTATTTTTGGTGCAGTTCAAGATGCTGCCCGCGAAGCACTATTAGGCTCGCAGTCTTGTGTGGTAGATCTTGTTAATAGTTATGAATCTCGGAGAAATGCTCTTATTTCAGCTTGTCACTCAATTGGTTGGAAAGTAAACATTCCAACAGGATCATTCTTTGCATGGCTTCCTGTTCCAAAAGGATATACATCTGAGCAATTTTCTGACATTTTACTAGAAAAAGCACACGTTGCAGTTGCTCCTGGTGTTGGATTTGGTGAGCACGGCGAAGGGTATGTCCGTGTTGGTCTCTTGCATACAGAAGATAGATTACGAGAAGCAATTAATCGAATTGATAAATTAAATTTTTTCAAAAAGTCATTGACAACATAAAAAATATCTGACAAAATTCAGTTATCTTAAAAATTTAAACATTTCTAAATACTTCTTATCAAGAGCAGGTGGAGGGACGAGCCCGACGAAACCCGGCAACCGATCTACAATTGTAGACACGGTGCTAATTCTCGCAGCGTTACGCTGACAGATAAGGAGCTGGTTGTAAAAAAACCTCTCCTTAGCTGAGAGGTTTTTTTATTTAACTAGGAGGGTATAACAATGAGCGGAATTATAGCGACATATTTAATCCACGATGATTCTCACAACTTAGAAAAGAAAGCAGAACAAATTGCAATCGGTTTAACAATTGGTTCATGGACTCATTTACCACACTTATTACAAGAACAATTAAAACAACATAAAGGCAATGTCATTCATATTGAAGCGTTAGACGAACAAGAACATATTAACTCTTACCTTGGCAAAAAAGTATCACGTGGACTCATTAAAATTCATTATCCATCGCTGAACTTTAGCCCTGACTTACCAGCCATTTTGACAACAACATTTGGAAAACTTTCGTTAGATGGAGAAATTAAACTAATTGATTTAACATTCTCAGACGAATTAAAGAAACAGTTCCCTGGACCAAAATTTGGAATTGAAGGCATCCGAAACCTTTTACAAGTTCAAGATCGACCTCTTCTAATGAGTATTTTCAAAGGGATGATAGGACGGAATATTGGATATTTAAAAACTCAACTACGCGATCAGGCAATTGGAGGCGTAGATATTGTAAAAGATGATGAAATTTTATTCGAAAACTCATTAACACCACTTATAAAAAGAATTGAATCTGGGAAAGAAGTTTTACAATCTGTATACGAAACTTACGGGCATAAAACTTTATACGCAGTAAATTTAACAGGTCGAACTTATGATTTAAAAGAAAACGCGAAACGTGCGGTGGTAGCTGGAGCAGACATTCTTTTATTTAATGTATTTTCTTATGGATTAGATGTACTGCAAGCACTTGTAGAAGACGATGAAATTCCAATTCCTATTATGGCACACCCTGCTGTAAGTGGCGCATATTCATCATCGAAACTATACGGTTTCTCTTCTCCATTACTACTTGGAAAATTACTACGTTACGCTGGTGCTGATTTCTCTTTATTCCCATCACCATACGGCAACGTTGCATTAGAAAAAGAGGAAGCTCTTCTCATTACAGAAGCATTAACTGAGGAAGACCACTATTTCAAGAAAAGTTTTTCTGTTCCATCTGCTGGAATTCATCCTGGTTTCGTTCCCTTTATTTTACGAGATTTTGGTAAGGATGTTGTTATTAATGCCGGCGGCGGGATTCATGGGCATCCAAATGGAGCTCAAGGTGGTGGCAAAGCTTTCCGTGCTGCAATTGAAGCTACTTTACAAGGTAAACCACTCCATGAAGTGGATGAAATAAATTTGCATAGCGCACTACAAATATGGGGAAATCCTTCTCATGAGGTGAAATTATGAGTATTCAAGTATTTTGTGATTTCGATGGTACGATTACAAATAACGATAATATCATGTCCATTATGGAAAAATTCGCACCACCAGAAGCAGAGGAAATAAAGCAAAAAATTTTATCGCAAGAACTTTCTATTCAAGAAGGTGTTTCTCAATTATTTCGATTAATACCTATTAATCTACACGATGATATTATTCAGTTTTTACAAGAAACTGCTGAAATCCGTACAGGTTTTCATGAATTCATACAATTCATTAATGAAAATAACATTTCCTTTTACGTTATATCAGGTGGAATGGATTTCTTCGTCTATCCACTCTTACAAGAAATAATCCCTAAAGAACAAATTTATTGTAATGCAACTGACTTTTCAGGAGAATTTGTTGAAGTGAAATGGCCGCACCCTTGTGACGAGCAATGTCAGCATAGTTGTGGTCTCTGTAAATCATCATTAATTCGTAAACTAAGCTCTAAAGATGATTTTCATATTGTGATTGGAGATTCTATTACTGATTTACAAGCAACAAAACAAGCAGATAAAGTATTCGCCCGTGACTTCCTTATTACAAAGTGTGAAGAAAATCGTATTGCTTATACACCGTTTGAAACATTTCACGATGTTCTAGCTGAACTAAAACATTTGTTGGAGGTGAAATTATGAAACAACTTTTTCGTCAATGGTATGACTTAAGTGAAATTAAAAAAGAATTAACAACTCGGAATTGGTTTCCAGCAACGAGTGGAAATATTTCTATAAAAGTCAGTCATGATCCCCTTACTTTTCTTATTACAGCAAGTGGCAAAGATAAAACCAAAACCACTCCAGATGATTTTTTATTAGTAAATCATCAAGGAGTTCCCGTTTTAGAAACTGAGTTACGCCCTTCGGCAGAAACAATATTGCATACACATATTTATAACAATACGAACGCCGGGTGCGTACTTCATGTTCATACAACTGATAACAATGTCATCACAAATTTGTATAGTGATGCAGTCACCCTTCAAAATCAAGAGATTATTAAAGCTCTTGATATTTGGGAAGAAGGTGCAACGATTAACATTCCTATTATCGAAAATGATGCTCATATCCCGACGCTTGGAGAGAAATTCCGAAAGCATATACAAGGAGATTCAGGAGCAGTATTAATTCGAAACCATGGCATTACCGTATGGGGCCGTGATAGCTTTGATGCAAAAAAAAGATTAGAAGCTTATGAGTTTTTATTCCAATTTCATATAAAATTATTATCAATTCAAGGAGGCGTTTCTAATGGCGCAAATTCGTATTCATGAGGAAAATACTCGTATTGAAAATGAAGTAGCAGTATCAAACTTTCTACAAGGAGAAGATGTTTTATATGAGAAATGGAATATTTCTAAACTTCCTACTCATTTAAAAGAAAATTACTCCTTAACAGATGAAAACAAAGCTGAAATATTAACGTTGTTTTCAAAAGAAATTGCTGATGTTTCAGAGCGCAGAGGTTATAAAGCATATGATGTGATTTCACTTTCAAATAGCACACCTAACCTTGACGAGTTATTAATTAATTTCCAAAAAGAACACCATCATACTGACGATGAAGTTCGCTTTATTGTCAGCGGTCATGGCATCTTCGCTATTGAAGGAAAAGATGGTCGATTCTTTGACGTTGAACTCGAGCCTGGTGATCTTATATCTGTGCCTGAAAATGCAAGACACTATTTCACCTTACAAGATGATCGCCAAGTTGTAGCTATTCGTATTTTTGTTACAACAGAAGGTTGGGTTCCAATTTATTAAGGTAGCTAGTTGAATAAAAGAACTTGGAACCCCTTTTCCAACCTTTTATTCACTCTACATATATACATCCTCCTATGGACCAGGCTTATTTCATAACATTGAAGTAAGCCTGATTTTTTATTTACTAAAATGATTTTTCCCTTTCGTTTGTTTAAATCAAATATCTCGAATCACAATTCCACTTTATCAAGTATATTTCGGAATTTTTTTTGAACATTTATTGAACTTTTTTTGAAATTTTTCTGAAAATTCTGTTTTACGTATGATATACTACAACTAATAAGAAGGAAAAGAATATTGCAAACAGAGGGGGATAATCATGAGTTTACTTATCGCACTTATACTAGGAGTTACATGCGGAGCTATTCCTGTCATTTTAGGAGCTATTATGGAAGAATTAGAAGTTGGTGTTTTAGGTTTTGTTGCATCATGTGTAAGCGCTTTATTTTTCGGTTTATATGGTGCTATTCCTGTTTCTATTCTGTGCGCATTTTATATACTACGCCATGCTCGCGCGAAACAGCTCGGCCCTAATCACATTGCCCAAGTTATTCCATTCCCAATTGAACGATGCCGCCGCGCTTCCAGCCTATAAAGTGAAACTTTAATCAGTGGGAGTTTTACTGCCCACAAATAGCGGGATAAATTATCCAACTTAAATATTATGCCTGCCTAAATAAATAAAAAGTCCTCAAATGAGGACTTTTTATTTATTTTCTTCTAGAAATTGAAACAATTCTTGCAAATGAAGTGCATCTTCACTGTAGCTAACGGATACATGACATGTCCCTTCAATCTCAGCATGCATATAAAGGACAATTCCATCTCGATCATATTTCAATGCCAAATAAAACTCCATTTCCTCTAACATCTTTTTCGAGCTTCGGATAACATAATGCCCTTTCTCATCTCTTCCATATTCAAAATCTGGTCCAAAATCGTATTTTTGTTTAAAAGCTTCTTTTTGCTTATCATTAATCTGTACACAAGTTGCTCGCTGCACAGCATCAATCATCTCGTCAAACTTTTGGAGATCCATTCCATTTACCCCCTTATATACTTTTTGTATAATACTTGTGTTCCACTATTCTCTTTTCCATCTGCGATTAGCTCTTCATACAATTCCTTCGCTAGGGTTAAACCCGGTACTGGTAATTGTAATTTTTCAGCTTCATCTAAAGCAATCTTCATATCTTTCATAAAATGCTTTACATAAAAGCCAGGTTCAAAATCTCCTTTTAACATTCGAGGAGCTAAATTACTTAATGACCAGCTACCTGCTGCTCCTGTCGAAATACTCTCTAATACTTTATCTGCATTAAGTCCAGCCTTTTTCGCATATGCTACCGCTTCACATACTCCTATCATGTTAGAAGCAATTGCTATTTGATTGCACATTTTTGTATGTTGTCCACTCCCAGCAGGGCCTTGCAACTGAATATTTGTTCCTAGTTTTTCAAATAGAGGTAAGCAAATATCATATATTCTGTTCTCTCCACCGACCATAATTGCTAGTCTTGCTTCTTTAGCCCCAATGTCCCCGCCAGATACTGGTGCATCTAATGTATATATATTCTTGCTTTTCGCAACTTCATTAATACGTTTTGCCAATGTTGGTGTAGATGTTGTAAAGTCAATTGCTATCGTACCTTCATTTGCATGTTCTAAAATTCCATCAATCCCAAAGTACACTTCTTCTACATCATGAGGATAACCAACCATCGTCATAACAACATCAACTTGCTTTACTAACGCTTTCGGTGTATCACACCAAGTCGCACCCTCTTGCACTAAAGAAGCTGCCTTCGCTTTCGTTCTATTATATACATATACTTTATGACCGCCTTGCATTAAATGATGTACCATACTTTTTCCCATTACACCAATACCAATGAAACCTATTGATAAATTTTTATTTTCCATCTTCTCATCCCCTTTGTTCTAATAAATCATTTACCATCTTTCGGAACTCTTTATTAAAATCATCATCCATACTATTTTTCACATTTGAAAATAAAATAACAAAAGTTCCTTTTTCTTTATTAAAATTATTGAAAGTGTTCCAACCAGATAGTACACCATGGTTATGGAAATAATCTGGATATATGTAAAAGCTAAATGCATATTTTCTTTCTTGTGAAGGTGTAAACATCGCTTGTATACTTTGTTCAGAAAGAAGCTTTCCATTTATAATCGCTTCATCTAATTTTTTCATATCCCCTACTGTCGTATACATCTCACCCGATCCATATAACCAGTCCATCCCTAATTTTTGTGCTAGTACAAGCTCTTGATCTTTCTTCACATACCCCTTCGTGAAGTTTTTATCTCCAGGCACCATATTTCCCATACCTGATTCATGCATCTCGGCCTTTGTAAATATATTTTCTTTTACATAGTCTCCTAAAGGCTTTTTCGTTATATTTTCTATAATATAAGCGAGCACCATATAATTATAATCCGTATACTTCCAACCTGTTCCTGGTGGAAACTCTAATTTTTGACTTCCAATCCAAGTTACTAAATTTATACGTGAAGCTACATTAACCTTCCCTTTCCCATTTTCCGGTAAACCAGATGTATGCGTTAATAAGTGATATAACGTGATGTGTTTATCTGCTGGAAATGAAGGAATGTATTTATTTACATTATCTTGGATATTTAACTTCCCTTGTTCTTGTAACTGTAGAATGGATGTAGCAACAACTGTTTTCGTAATAGAACCGATACGATATTTTGTTTGAGGCGTATTTTCTATTTTATTTTGAACATCAGCATATCCATATCCTTTATTCAATATAACATGCTCTTTATCTGTCACCAAAACTGTCCCATTAAATTGCTTTCCTACTAAATACTGATCTAACTTTTGAGATATACTAGCATAATCAATTTTTTGTACTTCTTCTATATTATCCTGTACCTCTGACTCAATAGCAGGAGTTACCTTTGTTGTTAATACTGCTTGTTCCTTTGGATCGGGACTATAGAGAAAATAGTATACTCCGCCGCAAACTACAGCAGACAGTGAAGCCATAACCGTTATTTTTTTTATCATATTGTTCCTCCGTAATTACTTCATGTGAACTACCCACCACTTAGTCTCTCTTGCGAGCTTACTTGAAGTGGGAGCTTCTCGGTTAAAATGGTCCCCCATATTCTATTATCAAGTAATAAAAAAAAATCGCAACAATTTGTTGCGAAAAATCACATTTTTTCTTTTCTATATATACATACTTGATTTTTCCCATTTTTTTTCGCTTCATATAACGCAATATCCGCTCTTTGCATTAACTCTTCTCTTGTAATCCCTTGCTCATATAACGCAACTCCAAAACTCGCTGTTAATTTCGAAATTCCAGAGAAATGCTTTGTTTCAATGAAAAATCGCAATGATTCCGCAACTTGAAACGCTTCTTTTTCTACCGTATTTGTCACTAATATTATAAATTCCTCTCCTCCCCATCTTGCAAATACATGTTGATCTTCAACTTTAGATTTCATAAGATCTGCAAGTTGTACTAATGCTAAATCGCCAAAATCATGACCATATGTGTCATTTACTGATTTAAAATTATCTATATCAAACAAAATAAGTGCAACTTTTTCATCATTACGTAATACATTCTCCCACTCTGTCTCCAATATTTGTTGGAATTTCAAGCGATTATATATTTCTGTCAATGAATCTATCATAGCCAATCTTTCTTGCTCTTGATAGATTTCATCTAATTCTGTAATCTCTGTGCATTTTACTATAAATCGCGATAAGTCTTCTGGTAATGGTGTCGCACGTAATAGAAAAGTAAATGCTTCTCCTTCATAATTGTACATTTTAATTCTTCTTCCATTTGATAAAGTATCATCCAGCCATGTTATATCGTGAGTCGTCGAATAATATCCGTTCTCTCTAATAAGATGTTCTGCAAACACTAAATGTTGTTCACGATACGTAAATAAATTATCATGTCCGAAGAATTGTAAAAAATTCGTATTACAATCAACAATCTCATCATCTTCTACTATAAATAATAAATCATTTTGAAAATCAAACATCGTTTGAAGCAATTCTTGTTGTAAACCTACTTGCCGCACTAAAGAAAGTTGATATAAACTCTTATTCACTTCCTCTAGTACCACTTGTGGAGTTACTGGTGCTATAACAATATTACGTATTCCTAACAGTAGTAAATCTGCAAACTGATTATCTATCTGTTGATCCCAAATGATAATGAATGTGCTGTGTGAATTATATATATTCTTTATATATTTTATTTGAGCAAAATCTGTTACATACATAATTACAATATGTGGTCTAGTTCTATGAAACAATATTTCTCCTTCTTCAAAACTATTTGCTATAAACATACATTTTGGATGGACGTTTTCTATCGTTTGTTGATGTGTACATCCATCTTCTATATAAAGGACATTCAACTGAAGATCTTGTAATACATTTTGGAAAACAGTATTCTCTAATAAAAAATGTAGTATGTTCATCACTAGTCTTCACTCACTTCATATATCTTGTTTTACTGAATTCCTCACAATCATTTTATAAAGAATTGTGAGGAATTCATATTAACAAGCTAATTGAGAATGTTATCTTCGCTTATCTGCTCTGGAAATTCCTTTTTTAGTGTATGATTATATGAATTGTATCGTTTGTATGAATGCCCTGCCTTACTATTTAAAACTTGACAATTAAAATAAAGGTATTATATTCTTAAATTCAATAACTTACAAAATGTAAGTAGAGTATATTACATTTATTTTATATTAAGTTGATATGTAATTTGGAGGATATATAATGACAAACAATGACTTTTTTAACGTTTTATATGAACGCACATCTACACGTGCATTCAACCCTGAAAAAGAAATTTCATCTACAGAGTTACATGAAATTTTAAAAGCAGCTGCGCAAGCACCTTCTGCTTGGAACTTGCAACACTGGAAATTCCTTGTTTTCCAAGGCGAAGATGTACAAAAACGATTACACCCAATTGCTTATAACCAACAACAAATTCTTGATGCTTCTGCCGTAGTCGCTATTTTAGGTGATTTAGAGGCATATAAAAATGTTGAACCTGTTTACGGTCCAATTGTAGAACAAGGATTTATGAAAGCAGACGCAAAAGAGCGCTTAGCTAAAAATATTGAATCTGCATATACTCGTGAGCAATACCCACGAGATGCTGCCTTTTCAAATGCTGCTTTAGCAGCAATGCAACTTATGCTTGCTGCTAAAGCAACTGGCTGGGATACTTGCGCAATTGGTGGTTTCAACCCACAAGCACTAATGGAAGAATTTAATGTTTCATCTCGTTACGTACCAATTATGCTTATTACAATTGGTGAATCCACTTTAAAAGGTCACCCTGCACCGCGCATGAGCGTAGAACAAGTAAGTGAATGGGCGAAATAATAAAAACGAAGGTAATTTCATTACCTTCGTTTTTTTATATTCTGTCACACATCCGTAATATTACAATGTATTATTCGACATCTACACATAGAGAAATTGTAATTTTTACGCTATCACTATAAACAAATATGGCGTTTTGTGTCGAAATTTGTTAAAGCATTGAAATATAACCGTGTATTTTTGTTACAATTGTGATACAATGATAACAAATAGATAACAAGAGAGGGATTTTCATTGAGTTCATACGGAAGCTTTATCGCACTTTTAAGTTACATAGTAACTGTACTACTGCTATATTTTATTGGCGATGCTGCAAACATATCAGTGTTACAATTCCCAAAAGAAGAAGCGTTACAATTAGAAGCAGAAAAACACACTGCACGATCCATTGCACCACTACTCCTAGCTCTTCCTGTATATATCATCGTTTTATATAAAAGCAAAAAAGTGTAAAGGCTACCTAATTTATTTCATTGAGGTGGTCTTTACATTTTTTTGTGATATTTCCCCTATTTTAAACATCATTCCATACTAAATACCCATCTAGTCATTTAAAATGAGAAAATCCCCTAGAAAAATTTTCATTATCTGTCCAGTCACCGACTACCGAACTTACATAGATTATAAGTGTGAAGGGGGTGATGAGGATTATGTTTGGATCATTTGGATGCTGTGATAACTTTAGAGACTGTCATCATCGTGAAAGAGAGTGTGACCATCGCGAACATCGCGAACATCGCGAGAAAGAGAGAGAAGAAGTTAGACCACAACGAACTGCTGTATGTAACGTACTTGCTAGCATTTCAGTGGGAACAGAAATTTCCCTTTTAAGCATTAGAGGCGACGGATCATTCCGTAATTTAATTTTTGAAGGTTTCGCTAACGGTGTTGCTCTTTTCTCTGCTTTAGCTCGTAATGACAAAGATAACAAAAATAACAATAACGACGATAAGAACAATCAGAATCAAAATCGTTTTACTGGTATTTTACGTGTATGCCCAACTGATATCGTTGCAATCGCTATCTAATTTTGTTCTTTATCCTCAATAGCCGCAAAATAAGATTTACTTTTCTCATAGAAAAAACCTGAGACCGATTTCAAATCGACTCAGGTTTTTTTACTATTATATGCTTTTAACTAATTCAACAACTTCTTCAGCAGTTGACATCATTAATGCTTTTTCTGCTAATGTTTCCATTTCTGCTTTTGACAACTTGCTTAGTTGTGTTCTTGCAGGAAGAATAGATGTTGCACTCATACTGAACTCATCTAAACCTAAGCCTAATAATAATGGGATAGCAAGTGAATCTCCCGCCATCTCACCACACATACCAGCCCATTTGCCCTCTTTATGAGCAGCATCGATAACCATTTTTACAAGACGTAAAATAGATGGGTTATATGGTTGGTATAAGTAAGCTACTTGTTCGTTCATACGGTCTGCAGCCATTGTGTATTGGATTAAGTCATTTGTTCCGATAGAGAAGAAATCAACTTCTTTTGCGAACTGATCTGCTAATACTGCTGAAGCTGGAATTTCAACCATCATACCAACTTCAATAGAATCAGAAACAGTTGTACCCGCTTGAACAAGTCTTTCTTTCTCTTCTAATAAGATTGCTTTCGCTTGACGGAACTCATCAAGAGTTGCAATCATTGGGAACATAATTTTTAAGTTACCGTATACGCTAGCACGAAGTAATGCACGAAGTTGTGTACGGAACACATCTTGCTCATCAAGACATAAGCGAATTGCACGGTATCCTAAGAATGGGTTCATTTCTTTTGGTAAATGTAAGTATGGAAGCTCTTTATCTCCACCGATGTCAAGTGTACGAACAACGACTGGTTGATCTTCTTTTACACCTTCAAGAACTGCTTTATACGCTTCGAACTGCTCTTCTTCTGTTGGAAGATTGTCACGGCCCATGTATAAGAATTCTGTACGGTATAAACCAACGCCTTCTCCGCCATTATCGATAATACCTTGTACATCATTTGGTGTTCCGATATTAGCAACAAGCTCAACGTGATGTCCATCACTTGTTACAGTTGCTTGGTCTTTTAATTTTGCCCATACAGCTTTTTGCTCTTCAAATTTCGCTTTCTTTTCTTCAAAAGAACGAAGAGTTTCTTCAGATGGGTTTACAATTACTTCTCCATCTAAACCGTCAATGATTACGATATCGCCGTTTTGGATTTTCTCCATAACAACTTTCGTACCAACAACAGCCGGAATTTCCATAGAACGAGCCATAATTGCAGAGTGAGATGTACGTCCACCGATATCAGTTGTGAAACCTTTTGCATACTTACGGTTTAACTGAGCTGTATCAGATGGTGTTAAATCTTCAGCAATGATGATTACTTCTTCAGAAATTGTACCAGGGTTTGAGAAGTTAATTCCTAGTAAATGCGCAAGAACACGTTTTGTTACGTCGCGAATATCCGCAGCACGTTCTTTCATGTATTCGTTATCCATGTTTTCAAACATAGAAATAAACATTGATGCAACTTCATCCATTGCAAATTCAGCATTTACTTTTTCGCTATTTACTTTATCTTTTACTGGATTTACTAATTCCGGATCATTTAATACTAATAAATGTGCTTCAAAGATAGCAGCTTTATCAGCACCTAGCTCAGCAAAAGCATGATCCTTAATAGCTTCTAGTTCAGATTTTGCTTTCTCAAGCGCAGCGTCTAAGCGTGCAATTTCAGCAGCTTCGTCTGTAATTGATTTCTTTTCAATGTTAAATTCAGGATTCTCAAGTCTGAAAGCCTTTGCAATAGCAATCCCACTTGATGCAGCGATCCCTTGAATGTTAAGAGTCATTATTCTCCTAATCCTTCGTTTTTCATAGTTTCTTCGATAGCTGCTAGTGCTTGAGCTGCATCATCACCATTTGCAGTGACCTTAATTTCCGCGCCTTGTTGAATTCCTAAAGACATAACACCCATGATTGATTTTAAGTTAACGTTTTTTCCGTTATACTCTAAGTTGATGTCAGAACCAAATTTGCTTGCAGTGTTTACAAGTAGAGTTGCTGGACGAGCATGAATTCCTGAGTCGCTAGTTACTTTAAAGATTTTTTCCATGATAATTTATCTCCTTCAAATACAGTATTTTTTTAGTTGTATAGACGTGAGTACTACATCATCTATTGTATATAATAGGCGATGTTCGGTCAACCACATCGCCTATTATAATTATAAACATTTTGCGTCAAATTCCTACTGAATGTCAATAATAGCGTTTTCGCCCTTCTTAACATTTCCAACTTTTTTCAATTCGACTTGTTGCCCTTGTTGTAAATTCGTAAAGACGATTGGTGTAATAATAGATGGTGCATTTTCTTTTACAAATGCAAGATCTACTTTTAATAATGGTTGTCCTTGCTTCACTTTATCACCTTGTGCTACAAGCGCTTCAAAGCCTTCACCATTTAATTTTACAGTATCAATACCGAAGTGGATTAAAATTTCTTTTCCGCCTTCAGACTGAATACCAATCGCATGTTTTGTAGGGAATACATTTACAATCTCACCATTAACCGGAGAAACTACTGTTCCTTCTGTTGGCTCAATCGCAAATCCATCTCCCATCATTTTCCCTGAGAATACTTGGTCAGGTACTTCTGTAATCGGTAAGATTTTCCCTTCAATTGGTGAAACGATTGTTTCATTTTCATCAACCTGTTGAGGAGCTTCTTCCACTTTTACAGGCGCTTCTTTTTCAACATGAGGTGTACGGCCTGACATAATATCATGAATTTGTGATTTTAATGTGTCAGATTTCGGTCCGAAAATAGCTTGAATGTTATTTCCAACTTCAAGTACACCGGCTGCTCCAAGCTCTTTTAAGCGGTCTTTATTTACATTTTTTTGTTCGTTAACTTGAACGCGTAAACGAGTAATACAAGCATCTAACGAAGCAATGTTTTCTTTACCACCAAGTGCTACTAATACTTCACGTGGAAGTTCTCCTGCTTCTGTTTTCCCTGCGCCTTCATTAGCATTCGCTACTTCACGACCAGGTGTTTTTAAGTTCCATTTACGGATTGCGAAACGGAATCCGAAGTAGTAAATAACTGCTAGTACAAGACCAACAATAATTACCCACCACCATGCCGTACGACCTGGTAGTACACCGAATAATATGAAGTCAATTAAACCACCAGAGAATGTCATACCAATTTTAACACCTAAAATTTGCATTGTCATAAATGATAGACCAGCGAATACTGCATGAATTCCGAATAATACTGGTGCTACGAATAAGAATGAAAATTCAAGCGGTTCTGTAATACCTGTTAAGAAAGATGTTAATGCAGCAGATCCTAAAATACCAGCTGCTAATTTTTTATTTTCCGGACGTGCTTCATGGTACATTGCTAAAGCTGCTGCTGGAAGACCGAACATCATGAACGGATACTTACCAGTTGTAAATGTACCTGCTGTTAATTCTACGCCGTCTTTTAACTGTGCCATAAAGATTTTTTGGTCACCACGGATTAATTCGCCAGCTGCATTTGTATACTGACCGAATTCGAACCAGAACGGTGAATAGAAAATATGATGTAATCCAAATGGAATTAATGAACGTTCGATTAAACCGAATATAAATGCTGCTATCGTTCTATTTGCATCAATCATTTGATGTGAGAACGTATTTAAGCCACCCTGAATGTATGGCCAAATGAAGCACATGATAATACCTACCACTAAAGAGAATGTTGCAGTTGCGATTGGTACGAAACGCTTACCTGCAAAGAAACCTAAGTATGATGGTAATTCAATGTTGAAGTATTTATTATAACAATATGCCGCTACTATCCCGACGATAATACCACCAAACACTCCTGTTTGCAGCGTTGGAATTCCTAATACGTTTGCATATGCTGGATCTGAAAATCCAATTTTTACTGGATCTGTTCCAGTGCTTGTTACTTTCACTAGTTTATCTACTTCTAAGAATACACTCATCGTTTTGTTCATAATTAAGTATCCGACGAACGCTGCTAAACCAGCTACTCCGTCTCCACCAGCTAAACCAATCGCTACCCCAACTGCGAATAATAGCGCAAGGTTAGCGAAAATAATATCGCCAGATTGTTCCATAATTTTTGCAACCATTACGAACCAATCTGCTTTTAAAGCAGGGATAACATTTGTTAGTTGTGGATTTTGAAATGCATTACCAAATCCAAGTAAAATACCTGCTGCCGGTAAAATCGCTACTGGAAGCATAAGCGCTTTTCCGACTTTTTGAAGAACACCAAAGATCTTCTTAAACATGGAAACCCTTCCTCTCTTATCTATATTGATACTTTTCGACAAACGCCAAAAAGGCATGAGGAAAAAAAAGATAGAACGATAGCTATACAAAGGGTAGTATGTCCCTTTCTTTAGCTTACATTCCCAACTTTTCTCCACTCATGCCTGATCGAATCAGTAACACGTGTCAAAAATAGGATTACGTATAAGTTCACTATAATTAAAGCAAACGTTTTCGTTATTTACCTTAATGTGTTTGTCGAATTTTGTATAACTTTGCAATAGTTATTATACATAACTATTGTAAGCGATTCAATCATTTTTTTTAACGTTTTCATTTTAGACAAAAATATATGTCTTTTTACACATGTTCTGCTTTCACTAATCGTTGTAAATGCATCGTTAAATAAATACTCTCCGCTTCATAAACAGGAAGTTGTAATTCGTTCTGCATTACTTTGACTAGCTTCCACGCCAAATTGTAACAAACTGGATATTCTAATTTTAATAAATCAGCAAAACTTTGTGCTTCTTCTACTTTTTCTCCTTTTTTCACCCGTTCAATAGCATATTGTAAATGGCGAATAAGGCGTAAATAATGAATGCTTTCTTGGTCTAATGTAATTTGTAGGTTTGTCTCAATTAAAGACACAAGTTGTGCAATAAGACGAGAATTTTGATTAACAGAAGATAAATCAGAGTTTGTAAGCGAGCTATAAATATGGAGTGCGATAAAGCCAACTTCTCCTTCTGGCAATGTAATTTGCAAACGAGAATTTAAAAGTTTCACAACTCCTTCAGCAATTTCATATTCCTCTGGATATAGCATTTTCGTTTCAACTAAAAAAGGATTATCTATTGTAAGTCCTTGTTTCAGCCTTTTAATTGCAAAAGAAATATGATCTGTTAAAGCGATATGAATATGTTCATTTAATGGAGACTCCGCTTTTTCTTGAATGTATAACATAATATCATTCATCAATTCAATTAGCTTTTCACTCACATGCGGCACTAAAAGTTTGTATTGTTCTCGATCACGTTCATTTTTTAAAACAAACATTTTCTCAATTTGTTCTTGCTCCAACACATCTTCAGCCTTTTTTCCAAATCCAATTCCTTTACCGATCACTACTACTTCCTCGTGTTCAGGATGGCTAGCAATGATGACATTATTATTTAAAACTTTTTTAATTTCTAGATAATTACTCATATAACACCACCCTCGTACTTAAATAGCCTACTTTTATGTTACAGAACATTCTTCTTTGTCGTCAATGTAAAACATCTACCATTTGATAAAAATTCATTTTTTAGACATGTTTGTATATGATACGTATAATGTAAGAGCAACTGTACATAGAAAGGAGATAGCAACATGATTAAAATGTTTGTAAGTGATATTGACGGTACAATGATGCAGCATGGAGGTCTGATTGATGAACAGGATGTTGCGGCACTTCGCAGTCTTGCTGAGCAAAATGTTATTCTTTGCTTCGCTTCTGGACGACTTGATAATGAAATCGCAGACTTAATGAAAGCTGTAAATACAAATTTCCATCGTATTAGTGTAAATGGTGTGTTTGTATACACTAATGAAAATAAGCAACTATTATCCGCAAATTTTGATTCCAGCATTCTTCCTGATTTACTAGCTATGACAAATCAAGACCCTTATTTCCGTTATGTAAGTGATGAGCATAATTACTATATTGAAGAAAAGACACCTTTTATTCATGAACTCGAAAAACAAGTAGCAATGACTTCTGTTGAAGAACCAAATTTATTACAGAAAATCGATGATACAATTTTTCCAAATAAAATTTCTATCGGTGGAACAAAGGAAAACTTACAACTCCTTCAAAAAAAGATCGATGAAAAATTCTATGGAAAAGTTAGTACTTTCATTTCAGCTGAACAATGTTTAGATGTAATGCCACCAAATATTAGTAAAGGTTCTGCTATTTCTGTTTTATTACAAGAGTTTCAAATACAACCAGAGGAGGTTGCATGCATAGGGGATTCTTACAATGATATTCCAATGTTTTCCTTAACTCCTCATAGTTTTGCTATGTCTCAAGCTGATGATGCGGTAAAAGAGCACGCTCACTATGTAGTAGATGCTGTCAAAGATGCCGTTAACCAAGTACTTGTTTATAATGAAGAAGCAAATAAAAATACGACTCGATCCTTATAAGGATGAGTCGTATTTTTATTTCTTTACATGTTGAAAACATCAAAGTTCACTGTACTTCACAAACTGAAATATATTACTTGTTACGTGCGATGTTCGTAATAAACTTGTAACGATCCCCACGATAAATACATTTCACATACTCTAACGGTAACTCACCTTCTGAATATGACCATTGACGCATTACAAGTACAGGCGCCTTTTTAGGAATATGCAGATGTTCAGCTTCATTATCCGTTGCAATTGAAGCTTCAATTGATTGAGTAGCGCGAACAAGCTTAAAGCCCAGTTTTTTCTCTAAATGTTCATATAAAGATTGTTGTAATATTTCTTCGTTAATATCTTTCACAAGAGTTGGCGACAAATATGTCGTCTCAAATGCAATCGGTTCGTCATCAGCTAAGCGCGTACGCCTCACTTCATAAACCGATTCTCCCTCTTGTATTCTCAGCCGGTCTGCTATTTTAGCAGTAGCTGGAACTAGGCGGAAACTTAATAACTGGCTGCTCGGTTTCATACCACGAGATATCATATCTTCTGTGAATCCCGTCATTCCTTGCAACTTTTGCTCCACTTTCGGAAGTTGGACGAACGTTCCAATCCCACGTTTCCGGTATAAATAACCTTGTTCCACTAAGTTATTAATCGCCTGTCTGATTGTCATACGACTCACTTCGAACTTATCACAAAGTTCATTCTCAGACGGAATTTTATCTCCCGGCTTCCATTCGCCTTCCTCAATTAGCTGTTTCACCCACTCTTGAATCTGATAATAAATCGGAAATGGTGAATACTTGTCGATGTTCATCAGCAATCGCCTCACTGCATAAAGATAGAGCTTCTGGATCTGCGATTACGGTTACATTCGGATGACGTTGTAAAACTGTAGCAGGACACGCCTCACTATATTCACCTTGCAATAATTCTTTAATAGCTTCTGCCTTTTTAGATCCCATAGCAACAAGTAGAATTTGTTTCGCTTTCATAATACTTCCAATTCCCATTGTAGTCGCATGAGTCGGCACATCTTCTTCATTTTCAAAGAAGCGAAGGTTTGCTTGGCGTGTAGATTCTGTTAATTCTACAATGTTAGTTGGAGAATTAAATGGTGTTCCTGGCTCATTAAATCCGATGTGACCGTTTTCACCGATTCCAAGAATCTGTAAGTCAACTGGGTTAGCTACTAGAATGCCTTCATAATGCTTGCACTCTTCCTCTAAATCACTTGCCATCCCATTCGGTACATAAGTTTGTTTAAATGGAAGATGATCAAACAACTGTTCTTGCATGAAATAGTGATAGCTGTTTTTATCTTCGTGTGGTAAATTTACGTACTCATCTAAGTTTACAGTGGTTGCATGACTTGTATCAAGTTTATTTTTTCGCATTTCTGCATAAATACCTAATGGAGAGCTTCCTGTAGCCATTCCTAAAGTTGGATTTTCTTTTGATTTTACAACCTCTTTAATTAACTTATAACCTGCTTCTGCTAATTCTTCTGGAGTTTTTACAACTAGAATATTCATCTAATTACTTCCCTTCCTTCATATGAATTCCTAAACGAACCGTATCATATACATGTAATTCTTCAGTCATAACAACAAAGTCTGCATCTTTACCTACCGCTAATGCGCCTTTATTATTTAATCCAAATTCTTCTGCTTGGTTAACTGATGTCATTAACACTGCCTCCTCGATTGAACATCCTGTAAATTCAATTACATTTCGGAAAGCTTGATCCATTTTTAAAATACTACCAGCTAACGTTCCATCTTCTAATCGGGCACTGCCATCTTTTACATGTACTGGCTGTCCGCCAAGCTCATATAATCCTTCTTCAAGACCTTTTGCACGCATTGCATCTGTAATGACACTTACTTTTTTCGGTCCTTTTAATTTATATGCTAATTTCACCATATCAGGGTGAATGTGAATACCATCTGTAATTACTTCAACCATTACATCTGGATTTAATAACACATGACCAACAACTCCTGGTTCACGATGATGTAATCCACGCATTTGATTGTATAAATGTGTTGCATGTGTAATTTTTCTATTTTTCAGTTGTGCATCAATTGCATCTGTATGCCCCATTGTGCCAACAACACCTGTTTCAGCAAGATACTGTTCAAACTCTAACGCACCTTCTTCTTCCGGTGCATATGTTACTAATTTAATTAAATTACCGCTTGCTTCCTGCCATTGTTTAAATTGCTCGATACTCGCAGGAACAATATGTTCAAGTGGTTGTGCACCCGCACGTTTTTTTGAAACATATGGTCCTTCTAAGTGAATATATTCGAAATGTGCTCCTTTGTCTTTCGCTTCCTTCGCAGCACTTAGCGCCGCTTCAATCGCTTCTGGAGCTTGTGTCATTGTTGTTGGGAAGTAAGTTGTAACTCCTTCTTTTAACATTTCTTTACCAAGAGTTACTAATCCATCGCTATTTGCATCCATCGCATCAATATCGTATCCACCATGAATATGAACATCAATCATACCTGGAATCACAATCTTTCCTGCCACATCTAACACAGTTTCATTTTCTTGTGATACATATTGAGCCATCAAACCAATTTCTTTAACTGTTTCTGTGTAACGAATAAATCCGTTTTCCACTACTTCTTTACCTGTATAAATTTCGGCATTGATGACAACTTGCGTTTTCATTTTCATCGACCCTTTCCCATGAAATACCTACTTATTATTATTACCTTATTCGCCTAATTCCATCTTAATATACACACAAGTAGTTGTCTATACATTCTAATGAAATTTCCTCTTCGTTCAGCGAAAAAAGGAAATTGATTTCTTTTTCATTCTAATATATATTATCCATTTTTACCAAAATGGATAATAACCTCTTATATAATTAGTTACTTAAGTAATGGCATAAGACCGCTTGCCCCCATAGTAATATGTTCACCATCTGTTTCTATTTCCACAGTTCGCTTGTTTGTTCCATATATCATTATACCACGCTGTTTTAATCGTCTTACTACACTCTGATGAGGATGCCCATATGGATTTCTACTCCCGTACGAAAGAATAGCGAATTGTGGATCTACTTTTTTTAAGAATGTTTCACTCGTTGAAGTATACGAGCCATGATGCCCAACTTTTAATACATCTGCATGTACATCAAATTGCTTTAATATTTCATTTTCCGTCCGTATATCAGCATCACCCATTAATAAAAAGTCCGCTTTACCATATCGAATCTTTAACACAATTGAGGACTCGTTATTCTCGTCTTTCGATTTACCATTGTTTAATACTTGTATAGAAACATGTGGATCTAGCGGTATGTATTGTCCTTCCTTCACTGAAATGAAAGGAATGCCCCTTTTTTTAATGTTATTTCGATACGTATGATAAGTAAATGAACTATATGTTTTCCCGCTATCTAATACGAGGGAAACTGGCATTTGCTCTACAATTGGAATAAGTCCTCCTATATGGTCCATATCAGGATGAGTACTTACAATCACATCTAAATGATTAATTCTTTTTTCAATTAGTTTTTGAATAATGACCTCTCCCGCTTCATAAGGACCCCCATCTATTAACATCGTTTGACCATTTGGCAATGTAATAAGTGTCGCATCACCTTGTCCAACTTTTAAAAAACTCACTTTCATTTTACCGAAATGTTGCCGCTGCATATGTATAGAAGACGCAGTATGAATAGACATCATATATCTTTTAGCCGATGCGCTGTTTAACGAAAAACATAATAAAACAGAAACCAACAATAGAATACTCCGTACACCTTTCATAACTCGTCTCCTTTTTTCATTTAGTATGGCACGCTCTGTAATTGATATACAAAAAAAGCTTAGCAAAATGCTAAGCTTTTATTTTGATAATTCCTGTAAAGAACCAAAGAATAAATCTGCTTCATTCATTTGTTCATTTTCTTCCGAAAGAGGTGGTAAATCATCTAATGTTTTCAATCCAAACGTATCTAGAAATTCTTTCGTCGTTCCGTATAAAATAGGGCGCCCTGGTCCTTCCGCTCTTCCCGTTTCTTTTATAAGTAAGTGTGAAACTAACGTTTGTAATGCCTTATCCGTTTTCACACCTCTAATCTCTTCCATTTCTGTCCTTGTAATCGGTTGACGGTACGCAACGATTGCCAACGTTTCAAGAGCTGCTTGAGAAAGTGAAGCCGCGGTTGGAGTATCTATTAATTTTTGATAGTACGAAGCATGTTCTTTCTTTGTTGCAAAACGATACACTTTTGCATATTGTACAATTTGCAAACCGCGATTCGATCCTTCGCATTCTTTTTGCATTTCCTCTATACTGTTTATTACTTCTTCCACTTCAACTTCCAGAACTTTAGCTATCTGTTCCGGATAAATCCCTTCGTCACCTGCAACAAATAAAAGCCCTTCAATAATCGATTTTTGTTCTTTTCTATCCATTTTACGAACTCCTTTCTCCTATTTCCCATAAAAAACACACATAAAAAAACCGAATCACAGTAAATGCGTTCGGTTCAATATTTCTTCTCTCGTTCCAAACGATACATTAAAACCTAACATGAGATAAAATATTTCTATCCCATCTTCACATCAACTCTATACGGATTTATTAGAGCTTGATACGAAAATTTCATCAAAATTATGTTCCTGCTCAATTATGATTTGTTGATTTTTCATTAGCTCAAGAACCGCTAAAAATGTTACAACCATTATTTCACGTTCTTCATCAGCAAACAAATCATAAAAGCTTTGACGACCGCCTCTTACTTCTAACTGTTGTAGAATATCAGTCATTCGCTGTGCAATTGGTATTTCTTGGCGAGTAATTCGCGTTGTTACGGGGGTTTTTGCTTTTTTACGACGCATTAGCTTTTGAAATGCCGCTAACATATCATATAACGTAACATCAAGAGGTAAGCTTGTCTCCTCTTCTTGTTGAAATGATGTAAAATCAATTGGCGGACGTGTATATAGCTGTGCTCTTTCTTGTTCTCTTTCTTTTAACTCAGTAGCAACTTGCTTATATTTCTTATATTCAATTAACCTCTCCATCAATTCTTGACGAGGATCATCTATAAAGTCTTCACCGTTATCAGGTACATCTTCTTCTTGTTTCGGTAACAACATTTTACTTTTAATTTGTAATAACGTTGCAGCCATTACTAAATACTCACTGGCAACATCTAATTGTAATTCTTTCATCGTATGGACATAAGATAGATATTGCTCTGTAATTTTCGCTACAGGAATATTATATATATCAATTTCGTAACGATTTATTAAGTGTAACAATAGATCTAAAGGCCCTTCAAAAGCCTCTACTTTAAAATTATACTGCACAAAGCATCCCACCACATTTTTTCTATAACACCATAAGTATAGAGCATACTCATGTTCTATCCAACCTTTTTAAGAAATTTAATTAAAAATAGACCTATGCCCATGTCATAATGCCCACCGCTTCATATGATAACAATGTAGTAAGAACAATGTAGGAGGTCAAAAAACTATGGGTCACGTTGATTGCGGTTTTAGCGGTGGGTTCGCATTACTTGTTGTACTGTTCATTTTACTAATCATTGTAGGAGCAGCTTGCTTCTGCTAATAGGACGCAATAAAGCGACTAGGGATATTTCCCTAGTCGCTTATTGTTAATATTTCTATGATAAACTGTACATATAACCGTTAGACAGGAGCGAATAAAATGTATCCTACCGAGTACATACAATTTTTAATTCATTTTCACGGAGACTATGATTATTTTGAATGTCATGAAATATTAGAAGAGTATTGGAAATTAAAACCTAGAGGAGAACGCGACAATTACTTAGTCGGTCTCATTCAAATTGCTGTTTCCTTATACCATCACAGACGATCCAACTGGAATGGTGCAGAGAAGATGATAAAAAGCGCAATAGCACTTTTAGAAAAGAACAGTACATCTTTACATCAATTAGGAATAGATCATAAACAACTTATGTTCTTATTAAATGAAAGATTACACTCTATCCACAAAAAGGAAATTTTTGCGCCGTTATTTTTACCATTGTTAGACGTATCGTTAGAAAAACAATGCATACAGTTATGTAAGAAACAAAACCTCTCTTGGAAAGATGTGAACGTCATTCCTGGTGAATACATCATAAGTAAGCACACATTGCGTGATCGAACAGAAGTCATTTCTGAGCGACACGAGCAACTACAAAAAAGAAAGCAGAGATAATAAACTACTTATCCCTGCTTTCATGAATGTATATTTTGTTCAAGCTCTTTACACTTTTTGCAAAAACTTGCTGTTTGCTCATTTCCGCAAATTGTAAACTCAAGAAATTTACTCTTAAGCTCTTGAACCATCTTCGTCCCAATCCCCATATGACGGTGAGACGGATTCACGCTCAAATGCTGAATTTCCAATACCTGATCTTCTTTTTTTATAATCCCCATTATCCCAACAAAATCTTCATTTTGTTTCCACAAATACAATTGCCAATCCTCTTTCGCTTCATATTCTTTCATTGTCAATTGTAATGTTTTTACATCTTTTTCAGTTGGCATAAATGAAAGAAGCCCCATTGCAATTTTTTCATAACTTTTTTTAAAACGAATTAACATAACCCTTATCCCTTCTTACAAAAGTTACAAACTATTTATCCCCTCAATCACTCTTTTCATATCACATTCATTCTACAATATTTTTACCAGAGTGAGAAGGGGCTGAAACAACTTGATAATCATACAAAGCGTTAAGAAGAAAGTCAAATATATGTTTCCACGCTATTTCTTTCTATTACACCGCTCAAAAAAGAGACAATACTATATAGGAACTAAAAGGAAAATCCCTTTCTCATCACATTTCACTTATTAACCACTTTTGAACAAAGTAGTTCTACTAAAAGCAATATGTTAAGAGAAATACATTTATTGAAGCATATAATTCGTACTCCATCCTATGTATTTTGTTAAAAGTGTGTTCTCATGAACAATATAATTTAACGTTAGTAGCCGTCCTATTTGTGTCATATACTTTAAAATATATACCAACCCTGTTTATAGGAAATAAAAAAAGAGAGCAAAATCGCTCTCCTTTTCTCGTAACTTATTCTTCCCAAACTTTAACTTCTTTCATTACATCGCCTTGACGCATGTTTAATACTGTTTCAATACCGCTTGTTGCTTTACCGAATACAGTATGTACGCCATCTAAATGCGGTTGTGGCTCATGAACAACAAAGAATTGGCTACCACCTGTATTACGGCCAGCATGTGCCATAGAAAGTGAGCCAACAAGATGTCTATGAGGATTTCCATCAGTTTCACATGGGATAGAGTAACCTGGGCCACCTGCTCCTGTGCCTGTTGGGTCTCCACCTTGGCTTACGAAGCCAGGAATAACGCGGTGGAATGTCACACCATCATAAAATCCTTGCTCTGCTAATTTTTTAAAGTTTTCTACTGTTTTTGGTGCCTCTTCTGGGAAAAATTCTAAATCGATTTTTTCGCCATTTTCCATTAATATGTATCCTAAAGTTTTCATATGTATATGTCTCCTTTCAACTATCTCAGCACTATATTACCATATTCATGACGAGAAACAAAAAGAATCCGACAATCTGCATACTTCTTTTTTGAAATGTGGAAGAAGCTAGGTGACAAATAAGAAAAATATACTATAATAACTGTGTTGCCCGAAAATTTAAGAAAGAGAAAGGGAGCGATTTTTCGTGAAAACGAAATTACTAGCTCTGCTATTAGCTGTAGCCGTATTTATTATGCCAACAGCTTCATTTGCAGACATCATTGAGGGAGAATCAATTGTTACACTAGGAGAAAACTTATCTGAACAACAGAAACAAGATCTTTTGAAAGAAATGAAAGCACCAAAAGATGCACAAATTATTACTGTATCTAATGCGGAAGAACATAAATTTCTAGAGGGCATCGTTCCAAAAGCGCAAATTGGTACGAGAGCTATTTCCTCTTCTATGATTACATACACAAAACCAGGGTCAGGTCTCATTGTACGCTCAAAAAACATTAATTCGATAACAGATGCAATGTACACAAATGCACTTATTACAGCAGGTGTGAAAGATGCAGAGATTCAAATTACTGCACCATTTAAAGTTTCAGGAACTGCTGCTTTAACAGGTTTAATGAAGGCCTATGAAACAACATCAAACAAAGCCATTCCTGAAGAAGTAAAAAAAGTAGCCAATGAAGAAATGGTACAAACAGCCCAGCTTGGTGATAAAATCGGCGAAGAAAAAGCAGTTCAACTTGTTGCAAAAATTAAAGAAGAAATTGCAAAAGAACAGCCAAAAACAACTGAAGATTTACGTACATTAATTAAAAAAATTGCTGATCAACTCGGTATTACATTAACAGATGAACAGTTGGATAGCCTAGTAGCGTTATTTGATAAAATGAAAAATCTTAATATCGATTGGAACCAAGTTGGTAGCCAATTAGAGAAAGCAAAAGACCATGTGTCTGCCTTCTTAGGATCTGAAGAAGGGCAAAGTTTCCTAGATAAAGTAAAAGATTTCTTCTCTAGTATCATTGATTTCGTTAAATCTTTATTCAAGTAAAAAAGAAGCTCGCCAGTGACGAGCTTCTTTTTTATACAAGTAACGGTAATTTCATAATAGCTTCTTCAACCGAACGGACAACATAATTTGCTTTCTCCTTCACATACGGATGAGCATGATGGAGGGTGAAGGAGTGCGGGGTTACTTCAAACATAGAAATATCATTGAAAGAATCTCCAATACATGCAACTTCATTTGCTTCAATTTGTAAATGTTCCATTAATCGCTTCAGAGCGCTTCCTTTACTTACACCTCTTGGCATAATGTCAACATATCGCTTACCCGATATAAAGACTTCCGCTTCGCTATGAAATGTATCTCTCAACTCTTGATCTAATGCTACAATTTTTTCTTCTTCGCCAAAAACAAATAATTTCGCAGGATGTACAGTCTTCCCAAACTCCTCTTCTAACTCTTCGATTTCAGCAATATGCACTCCCATATACTCTTCAAAAGTATGGTGATGTTCATTCTTCCTTTTTGTATATCGCTGCTCATTTGCACAAACAATATCTGCTAGTCCCTTTTTATGTATATATCGATATATTTCCTGGGCAACCCCATCTTCAAAACTCGATTCATGAAATACTTTTCCATCCGGTAGTATCATTGTCGCTCCATTTAAACTAGTTGTGTAATACGGGAACGAAAACCTTTTTACCGCCTCATCAATTCGGTGAGTAAAACGGCCAGAGGCAAAACAAATATTTGTCCCGTTTTCAGCTAGCCAACAAAGCGCTCGTTCATCTTCTTTTTGCATATCATTCATATTGTAAACGAGTGTATCATCTAAATCACTTACAAATAGTTTAATCATGTCCTCTTCCCCTTCCATACACAATATCTACTCTAATTGTACAAAAAAAATGTTTGATTTTTGTTAAAAAAACAATAAATTTTCAATAAAAAATAAGCGGAGCATAATCCCGCTTATTTTTGTCTTCGCACATTTTGAGGTCTTACAATACTTGGACGAACCTTTAAACTAGACATAGTTGGACGAAGTAAAATCTTCGTTAACGCGCCCCAATCAAACGGTAAAAAAGGCCATAAATACGGTGTTTGCAAGCTTTTTATAGATGTTAAAAATAGAATCAATATCGTCATTCCAATGACAAATCCCATTTCATGAAATATGCCTGTTAAAATAATGACAAACAATTTTCCTATCTTATTCCCAAGCCCTAGTTCATAACTTGGCGTAGCGTATGCTCCAATCATAGAAACTGCTACGTACAAAATAACTTCTGGTACAAACAAACCTACATCAATTGCAATTTGACCAATTAATATGGCAGAAATTAATCCTGCTGCCGACGACAATGATGTCGGTGTATGAATGGCAGCCATTCTTAAAAATTCGAGTCCGACTTCCGCCATCAAAATTTGTAATAAAATCGGTAAATGCGTCATCTTATTTGGTCCAATGAAAGCAAGACTTTCCGGTAAAAGAGTCGGATCAAAAACAAAAACTAGCCAAAATGGCAGTAAGAATAGCGAAAATATAACACCTAAAAAACGTACCCAACGTAAAAATGTACCTACAGCTGGATTTTGTCTAAACTCTTCTGCATGCTGTAAATGGTGAAAATATGTTGTTGGAGTGATCATAGCACTTGGTGATGTATCAACGAGTACTAACACATGTCCTTCTAACAGATGATTTGCTGCTACATCTGGTCTCTCTGTGTATCGGATAAGTGGGAATGGATTATAACCTTGTTTCACTACAAATTCTTCTACCGTTTTATCCGCCATCGTAATCCCATCTACTTCAATATTATTTAATTCTTGTTTTATAATCTTCACTAAATCCGGATTTGCAACATCTTGTACATATGTAATACAAATATCCGTTTGCGATCTATCCCCTACTCGAATCATTTCATTTCGAAGACGTGGATCGCGTATTCTTCTACGAATTAACGCTGTATTTACAACGATATTTTCAACAAAGCCATCCCTTGCACCACGCACTACCTTTTCTGTATCTGGTTCTGTCGGTGTCCGGCCCGGATAACTACGAACATCTATTGCGAACGCTTCAGTTTCACCTTCCACAAATATAACAATGAGTCCTGATAATACTTGGAGCATTACATCATCCATCGTTTTTACTTTACTTACTTGTTGATGAATTAAACGATTCTCTAAAAGCTTTACTGTATCTTCTTCTACATCCCTTATTTCATTTGTATCCACCGCTTCTTCTAAAATAGGGATAATATAATTCGTATCACAAAGTCCATTTACAAATAACACACCAATTTCTTTATTTAAAATTTGAAATTTACGAATACCAACATCGTATGTAACACCAAGTCCAACTGTTTGCTTTAAATAATTTTCATTATCACTTAAAAAAGATGAAATCGGGATATTCACTTTTTTAGGCTTCGTCATAAAACCCACTCCTTTCCAAAATTAATTGAATCGCTTTTCTAGTAATAGGTGATCCTCTCTCCCATTCATCATTTCCGCACATCTTGCCAATATCACCGACCCCCACTATGACAGGAACATTCAGACCATCTAAACAATAAATCGTATCCCCACTAATCCTGCCAATTTCACCATCTGGGAGTCCAAATTTATCAACGCCATATTCTGTCAAATTCCCATTCCGATCTACACTTACATCTACACGCGCCCATTCCCAATGATGTGTATTAGATGCTACTGCTAAAATACCGAGTACATCAACTTGTTTATGTGTTGCGACATACTTTAACGCCTTTTCACCAGATCCTTCTCCTATAAATCCGCTGTCATCAAACATGACAAATACAGGGTCATATGGCGTTTGCATAATAAGCTCAACAACTTTCTTCCCTGTCAATTTGGTCGGATTACTTTGCGATGCTGAAATACACCTCCCCCCAAATTCCTTTGTTAACAGCTCAATTGTCCGCTTTGCATATTCATCTCCATCTGTGACCAAAACAACCCTTCGTCTCATTTGATTTATCCTTTCGGTTTACATATAAGTGCAACAAAAAATGAAAATAATATCGCTGCTGAAATCCCCGCAGACGTTAAGCTAAACATACCGATTCCAATTCCTAAATATCCATGTTTTTCTGCCGCATGCATTGCCCCGTGCAATAGTGAGTGTCCAAAACTTGTAATAGGGACTGTTGCCCCAGCACCTGCAAATTTTATAAGCTTATCGTACAATCCGAATCCGTCTAAAATAGCTCCGGCGACTACAAAAGTTGCCATTAAATGTGCCGGTGTTAACTTTGCGAAATCTAGCAACACTTGTCCAATTACACAAATAGCTCCTCCTACAAGAAATGCATATATAAAATCCACAATTCACTCTCCTTTAACGCTTTCAAACACAACACCATGCGCAATCGTTGGAATCGTTTCCTTCTGTTGTATCATCATGGGGCTTAATAGAGCTCCAGTTGCAACAACAAAAATTCTTTGTAAATTCCCTTTTTGCATTTCACTCAATAAATGGCCGTATGTTACAACAGCTGAACAAGCACAACCACTGCCCCCTGCAAACACTTCTTCTTGATTTGAATTGTAAATCATTAATCCACAATCATTGTATACATTCCCCAAATCATACCCTTCCTCAAGTAAAAGTTGTTTCGCAATTGGTGTCCCAACAGCCGATAAATCACCAGTAACAATAAGATCATAATCAGCTGCACTTCTTCTCAAATCTTCAAAATGTTGTTGAATTGTATGAGCAGCAGCTGGTGCCATCGCTGATCCCATATCTAAAGGATTAGCAATTCCTAAATCTTGCACTTTACCAATTGTTGCTGCTGTTATTTTAATTGCACTCTCCTCATTGCTAATTAATATTGACCCTGCTCCGGTAACAGTTGAGTTTGCTGTCCCTGGCTTTTGTCCTCCGTATTCTGTTGGGGAACGAAATTGTCTTTCAGCCGTCGCATTATGACTACTTACTGTAGCTAAAATACGATTCGCAAATCCACCATCTATAAAAGCTGATCCAATCGCCAAAGTTTCCATTGACGTCGCACAAGCGCTGAACATCCCTAAAAAAGGAATACCATACTCACGAGCAACATAATTTGCTGTCACTGTTTGGTTTAATAAATCTCCCGCTAAAAAGAAATCAATTTGCGATTTTTTTATATTCCCTTTTTGCATCGCTTGTTGAATTGAGTCTGACATTAACCTTCGTTCAGCAAGTTCCCAGTTTTCCTCTCCGCAATGTAAGTCAGAATATGAAATATCAAAATCCTTTCCAAGAGGGCCTTCAGCTTCTTTCGGACCGACAGCAGTACCAGTTGCATTCACGAAGATATCATTTTGAAATACCCACGTTTGTTTTCCTGTCAATCTCATACCCACCCCTCCTTTAAGACATTAAAATTTGAAATGTATATCTTATTAACCCGATAATGTATGCACCGACGACTCCAAATACAATGACACTTCCTGCAAGCTTAAACATGTTAGTAGCGATTCCTAGAACAATCCCTTCACTCCTATGCTCTAGTGCGGCACTCGCCATAGAATTCGCAAATCCAGTAACTGGTACTGCTGATCCCGCTCCAGAAAACTGCCCGATTTTATCATATACACCACACCCTGTTAAAATCGCTGATAGTAAAACAAGAGTTGCAACTGTAGGGTTTCCTGCCTCTTTCTCACTAAAGTGAAAGTAATGTATATAAAATTTCATCAACACTTCTCCAACCGTACAAATGAGTCCACCAACAAGAAATGCCTTCACACAATTTATGAAATAGTTCGGTTTTGGATGGTACTCCTTCACTTTATTTATGTAATCGTCCTTCAATTTTCGCCCTGCCATATATATTGCCTCCTACTTTACGAAATAAATCCAGTGAAACAACGAGCCTATTACTTTCCCAAGTACAAGAGCAACGAGTAAAACAATAATTTTCTCCTCTACCCTTACTCGTTTCGCTAAAATAGGTAAAACGTTTAACACTTCCGTTAACGCCGCAGCGAGCATTCCAATGAATGTGCCACAAAATATTCCTAATATAACAAGCCAATATTGTGACGTTTGAAATGTAATATTTTTCAAACTACACCAAGCCCCTGTTAAAGTACCTGCAATGACCGCCCACTCAAAGTATTGAATATGCTTTCCACTTCTCGTTAATTGAGCTAAACGAGGGATTATACCAAGTACAGCTAAAAACGCGACATATCCGCTACCTACTGCAATCCCTCCAGCTAAGCCAATTAATACAACAAATGCACACTCAATCATCAGCAATCTGTTTCATATTATCCTTGTTTTCATGAACAATTACATATTGATCAAGCGACTGCTGATATTGAAACATCTCAACTTCTAACGGGCTCGGCTCTTCATTAATTCTCTTTTGAAATACATGATTAAAAAATAAGACCATACCTAATCCAAGACCTAATGAATAAGGAATTTGAAATAAAAGTGGTTGCGCCTTAAATTCTCCAGTAATCATGTAATATAACCGTTGGTGTACTTGTTGCATACTTACATCCTCATGGAAATAAATTATTGCAAGGGCCGCTCCAATGAAAAGTAACAACCATACAAGTCCGAAGAAAACCGGATGCACTTTCTTTTTTTCGTATATAATTTCAACAAGAGTTTGTCCAGAACCAAGTAAATTAATTTGTATGTGAGCCGCTTTTTGTTGAATAATCTCAATCACTTTCATAACATCAATTACAACATGTGTTTTATCATGCGCTGTTATTTTGTAGACTATTTCATTTTGTAACAACTCAACTACAAAAGAATCTCCGGCAAGTTGAGCAACATCGCTCAGCTTTACTTCATACGTAGGAGACACTTTTAAGCGATTGCGCATTTTAATATAAATCGTTTGTTCCAATTTTCATTCACCCCTTCACTCTTCCTCGTAGTTGTAGTATGGTTATTGGAATTTTTTCTAATACAATTTTTTCATAAAAAAACATCTGTACCATTTCGGGACAGATGTTTTTAGCTTATGCCTTTTTCTTAAATAAATTTGCAATACTTAATGCAAGTCCTCCCCAAATGACTACCATACCTATAACCATCATCATAATCGCTGATCCACTCATCATGAAACACCTCGGTCCTTCCATTCTTTTTCAAGCTGGACAGAGTCTGAATGTATTTGTGCATTCCATTTTTTCAGACCAATAACTAACGCGACTAGAAGGAATGCTGCCGCTATCGACCAACCATACGTTACAACAAAAAAAATCGAATAGATAGCTATTCATCTATTCGATCTTTCATCTGTTTTAATATTTTCTTTTCAAGTCTTGAAACTTGTACTTGCGAAATGCCTATTCGCTCCGCTACTTCTGATTGGGTTTGGTCTTTATAATAGCGCAAATACACAATTAGCCTTTCTCGTTCATCCAATTCTCTAATTGCTTCTTTTAAAGCAATTTTATCAAACCATTTCGTTTCCGATTGATCTGCAATTTGATCTAAAATAGTAATTGGATCTCCGTCGTTTTCATACACAGTTTCATGTATCGACGAAGGAGCACGACTCGCTTCTTGCGCCAGAACAACTTCTTCCGGCGTTAGTTCAAGAGCCTGTGCTACCTCATTAATTGTTGGAGCCCTTCCAAATTCTTTCGAAAGCTCGTCTCTCATCTTTCGGACTTTGTTTCCTGTTTCTTTTAAAGATCTACTTACTTTCACTGATCCATCGTCACGTAAAAATCGTTGTATTTCACCGATAATCATTGGAACTGCATATGTTGAAAATTTCACGTCGAAAGATAAATCAAATTTATCTACCGATTTTAAGAGTCCAATACATCCAATTTGAAATAAATCGTCTGGTTCGTATCCTCGATTAAGAAATCGCTGTACAACCGACCATACGAGACGCATATTACTTTGAACGATTGTATCTCTCGCTTGTTGATCTCCATCTTGACTTTTTTGAATTAACGCTTTTAGCTCGTGGTCCTTTAACTGAGGTTTCTTCTTCTCATTTCTGACCTCTATGTCCATTGGCTATTCTCCTTAATTGCATAGAGCGTTACTATTTGATAAGTATTTTGTCAAATGGATTGTTGTCCCGAAAGATTCGTTTGAAATAACTTCTACTTCATCCATAAAATTTTCCATGATAGTAAATCCCATTCCGGAACGCTCTAATTCAGGTTTAGTTGTAAAAAGGGGTTGTCTTGCTTCATCTAAGTTAAAGATACCAATCCCTTCATCTCGAATCGTGAGTTTCACCATCGCTTCTTCCAAAATCACTGAAATATAAACAACACCTTCTGCATTTCCTTCATACCCATGAATAATTGCATTTGTAACCGCTTCTGACACAACTGTTTTAATCTCTGTTAGTTCTTCCATCGTCGGGTCTAATTGCGCAATAAAAGCAGCTACCGTAACACGAGCGAATGATTCATTCTGACTTAACGCTGAAAATTGAAGGTTCATTTCATTTCTCATCTACGCCACCCCCAACGTCGCGAGCGCATGCGCTTCACTTTCTTCTAAACGAACAATTTTGAATAGACCTGACATTTCAAATAAACGTTTAACGGGCGGTGAAATTGCACAGACAACCATCTCTCCACCTAATCCCTTTACATGTTTATATCGGCCTAATATAACGCCTAAACCAGAACTATCCATAAATGTTAAGTTCTCTAGGCTCAAAATAATATGATGAACACCATGTGTCTCAATCATATCTGTGACTTTCGTTCGCAACTCTTCAGCAGTATGATGATCTAACTCGCCCTCTAGCCTCACACATAAGACGTCACGTTTTACTTCTAAATGCATGGAAAGACTCACACGATTTCCTCCTTATGCTCAAACTTTACTCATTAACATAAGATTTTCGTGATATAAAATCAGAATCCTTCCTACTGACAAAAGAAGAACTATTTCGTCATAAAGTGAAACCTTTCAGCAATTATTTCAGTAAATACGAACAGAAAAACATCAAAATTCCCGCCGCTATTTTGATGTTGAAAACATCCCAAAACTTCTTTTAAATAACTCCCACCAGCTCGCTGCCTCAACATCTTCTTTCGCTACAATTGTTTGTTTTAATAAAACATCTTTATCTCTTTTAATAACAAGTGTGCCAAGTGCATCACCTTTTTTAATCGGTGCCTTCACTTTCTTTTCAGCAATCACTTCTTGTTTAACTTTGTCCATATTTTCGCCCTTCTTCATAAGAAGAGACACATTGTCTGACGCAACTAAATCTACTTTTTCTTCCTTACCTTTTCCTACTTGTACAGTCTTAATTTTCTCACCACGTGTATATAATTTCTTTGTCATGTATTGTCCAAATGCATAATCAAGAAGCTTCGTTACTTGATTGTTCCGCTCTTTTGATGTAGGTGCTCCCATTACAACTGAAATAACACGCATACCATTTTTCTCAGCCGATGCCGTTAAACAATATTTCGCTTCTGTCGTAAAGCCTGTTTTCACTCCATCTACTCCAGGATAAAAACGTACTAGCTTATTCGTATTAACAAGCCAAAACTTCTTATCCGTATTTTCACGTAAATAGTCTTCATATTTACCTGTGTATTTTCGAATAAGTGGATACTTCATCAACTCTTTCGCCATAATAGCCATATCATTCGCTGTAGAATAATGATCTTTCGCTGGAAGACCTGTCGGATTTTGAAAATGTGTATTTTTCAATCCTAGATCTTTCGCTTTTTTGTTCATCATATTTACGAAACCTTCTTCTGAACCAGCGATATGCTCAGCTACTGCAACCGATGCATCATTTCCAGATGCAATTGCAATGCCCTTTAACATTTCATTTACAGTCATCTCTTCCCCAGGTTCTAGAAAAATTTGTGATCCGCCCATTGAAGCTGCGTGTTCACTCGCTCTAACTTTATCGTTTAGTTTTAGTTTTCCTTTTTCAACTTGTTCCATAATTAATAGCATTGTCATAATCTTTGTCATACTAGCAGGTGGTAACTTTTCATTCGGATTTTTATCAAACAAAACTTTACCTGTATCTTGCTCAATTACGATCGCTGACGACGCTTGTTCCGCTAACTTCGGCGTGGTTTCTTCTGTTTTTTCCTGCTTCGTTTTCTCAGATTGTGCGAAACTAACTGAAGTACCAGAAAGCAATAACATGAAACAAACAAGTATTCCAAAAACTCGCTTCATGACTAACCCTCCATTCTATATCAAACTTATTTTTTCCAATTTATACATTTTTAATACCATATTTTTCTATTATTTTCAGTTGACAAATAAATTCCTTGCCTATATTGTATTAAGTGTATTACACGTAGTAGTACACTTAATACTCATCAGGAAGGAGACATTGCTCTTGCATATTCAACTTGATCCAAGAAGCAACACTCCGATATGGGAACAAATTGTTCAAAATATAAAAGAGCTCGTACTAAAAAATATGTTAGCTCCAAGTGATAAACTTCCTTCTGTACGCGAGCTTGCTTCTTTGCTCGTTATAAATCCAAATACAGTAAGTAAAGCTTATCAAGAATTAGAGCGACAAGGGATTATTGAAACATTACGAGGAAAAGGAACATTTGTAGCCCAATCGATTACCCCAACATTAGACGAAAGGAAAATCGCTATGGTTGAAAAGCAATTTCATCAATTATTACTAGAAGCCTCTTATCTTGGGATTACGAAAGATAAAATTCACGATTGGATAGATTCATACTATAAAGAGATTGGAGGAAATACAGATGTTGAAAGTGACAAACTTGAAGAAAACAATTGATAACCAAACGATTTTAGACGATGTTTCTTTCACATTACAAAAAGGTAGTATCGTCGGATTGCTCGGAAGAAACGGTGCGGGGAAAACAACTTTATTACGAACGATGGTCGGCATTTTAGACCCCGATGAAGGAACTGTTACATATGAGAATACAGATGTTCATATGCATCCTGAAATTAAACAAAAAGTTGTATACGTTCCAGACTCTACTAACATACTGAACGGATATACAGTAAAAGAAATCGTAAAGTTTTATAAAGCGGTTTATACAGCATTTGATGAACAATATTTTTATGAAATATTAGAACGTTTTAATTTACCAAACAAACGTATTCGTAGTTACTCAAAAGGAATGAAAGCACTGCTTGCGATCATTTTAGCTTTCGCTGCAAAAGCAGAATATGTCATTTTAGATGAACCGACAAACGGACTTGATCCTATCGTCAAAAGACAGATTCTACAATTTCTCGTTGAAGAAGTGGCAGAAAAAGAAATTACAATTTTCATCTCCACTCACCATTTAGATGAAGTTGAAAAAATTGCCGATACAATCATTATTTTAAAAGGACATACAGTAGATTCTATTACATCACTAGATGATGCAAAATCACGATTTGCCAAAATACAAGTTGCTTATGAACGTTCATTACCTCAAAAACTAGAAAACTTAAGCAATATTAAAATATTAAACCAAACAGGAAAAGTATATACAATCTTAATTGAGGAAAATGTGGCTACAACACTGGAGAAGTTTTATAAAGAGCAACCAATACTCATTGAAGAATTATCAATGTCACTTGAAGATGTCTTCGTTACGACACTTGAGGAGGATGGGTATGTTTCATAAGGCGTTGTGGATGTGGAATTGGAAACGCGGGAAATATGCTGTACTACTGTTCTTCTTTTATACTCTTTATCTTCTATCTTTCGGATACTATAAAGCAGCTCAGCAACAACTTGCTAATTATTATAAATTACATGAAAAGGGAACGTTTTATTATGATTATGTTTTTTCGTCAAATACAGGTAATAGTTTTTCGATAACTATTCTTATTATTTCTATTGCTTGTCTATTAATAGGATGGGAACGTAGCAACCAGTCTAATGCACTACTTATGACAATGCCATTTAAAAGAAAAGATGTTTTCTTATCTAAATGGGCTTTCGGTTCATTCTGGATTGTGGGGTCTCTTCTTGTAAACTGGATTGTTATGTACTTTATTTATAGAACAACAATTCATTTGGATTATCAATCATTCGAACCATTTCATCGATACTTTCTTTATGCAATTGTTTCATATGTTGCAGTATATACAGCTGCATTATGTATTGGTGCCTTTACTGGAAGCGTTGTTTCACAAATCGTTTTTTGTATTCCTTGGTTACTAATGGGTCTTACATTTATTTCATTACTATACAATTTTACAATAAATCATTTAGATGCTCAGAATAATAGAAATTCTTCCTTATATGAAAGTCTTTCTGAAATAAATAATAAAACAAATATAGTTGCACCAATATATAATTTTTCTATTTATTACGATTATGATCCAAAATCACTTGAAAAAGAAAACGATTCAACCACTTTAAGAGATCCAGCATCTTATAGGTACTATTCGGCTAAATCCATGTTAGTCCCTATTTTCTATACAATATTTTACTTAATACTTGGCACATATTTATACAAACGTTCTCCAAATGAAAATAGTCAAAAGATATTTATTTTCCAAAAACATTTACGAATATGGATATGGGGGACAACCATTTATTTTGCATTACTAGGTGGCTATAAAATAAATCAATTTAATTTCTTACTTAACTATTACATCAGTTTGCTTCTCGCTGGAATCATTACTTATGTTGTACTATCACGTCTAACAAATTATAAAGTTTTTTAAAGGAGGGGGCCTATGTTTCAAAAAGCACTATGGCTAAGAACATATCAACAAAGTAAATATGTTGTGTGGTTGTTTTGGTTCGTTAGCTTCTATACTTTATCATATAAATACTATATGGCTTCTATTCAACAGCTATACTTTCTAAAAGAAAATAAACAGTGGAACTATGTATATCATTACCACTTTGATTTAACACTTATAGACCCTGTCATATTATTAGGTAGTGTACTTATCGTTCTAGCCTGCACATTAATCGGATGGGAAAGACAAAATAACTCTAGTGACTTGTTGTGGTCTATGCCCTTTAAACGTTCACACCTCTATATAACAAAGTGGTTGTTTGGAATCTGCAACATTGCAGCAATCATCGTATTAAACTGGGGACTATTCGCCATTATGAAAAAAACAACTTTTCATAATAAGTATCAAGTATTTTCCCCATTTCATTCTTATTTTATATACATGTTAATTGTATTAATTGCTATTTATACACTTGCTTTATGTATAGGAACAATTACTGGGAATATTCTCTCGCAGGGACTTCTCACTGCAGCTATATTCATGTTTCCATTGTTATTTCCATCCCTTATCTCAGCAGTCATCGCTGTTCACTCGAATACTGACTTTCATGAGGACAATGGCAATATGCATCGTGTTATGGAAAACATACGCATTTCAGGTCCAGCAGAAGATTTTCATATTAGATTTGATTATAATCCGCAAAATGCCTATACCGATCCTGATGGAGTGCGTCATAATGAACCAAACTTTACAAAAATTCCTTCAGTAAAAACATTGATTGGACCTATTGTAAATATAATTATTTTATTACCACTCGGTATATATTTATATGTTCGTTCAGTCAATGAGCGGAATGGTAGTTTCTTACTATATCCAAAGCTTCAAAAAACATTTATGGTCTGCGCTATTTTCTGTATTGGAATTAGCGGTGGTTTAATAATTGGTGGGACCCATTCGTTGCTTAATTTTTACATTGGTTTGTTCGGAACAAGCATAATTAGCTATTTTCTTCTATCTAAAATATTGAGATTGAAGGTCTCTTGGAATTTCAAATAAAATAACCTCCTCACTAAGAGGAGGTTATTTTACATTCTCTCTCCTATCCCCATACACCATCTCTTCTTTCATCCCAAACCCATCACCGTTTTGCACAATTTGCTCTGTCGGCGCGACTACACTTTCAGCAATTTTCCATTCGCCGCGCTCTTTCACAAATACTTGCAGAAAATAGTTCATACCATTTAATTGATACGCATTTTCTTTTTTCACATTATAGTGCACCGCAATGTAGTGCACTTGAATATTTTCTTTCCCTGCTTTTGATACGTATTGCGATAATCTTGGAATGTACATTGATGCTTTCTTAAATGGTAATTGCTTCGCTTTAACGAGCGATGAACTTGTTACATTACGCAAAGTGTCCTGATTACGAACATTATCGCTATGATGAAATAATACTGCGTTTTGCATAGAACGAACCCATAATTTCGAATACAAGACGGTATTATCATTCTCAATGTACTTCACTTCTTTTTGCACCACTTGGATAGGGCTATCAGCGTACATGAATGTATGAAAGCAGAAAAAACTTCCAAGTAAAATGGTAAGTGCAGCAATATATTTCATAATCTTTCCTCCGATCTGTTTAATTAAAGTATCGGAGTTTCAAAATATTTTTATTCAAAAGAAAAAGGATAGGAAAGCTCTCGCTTCCTATCCTCATTTATTATAATACGCGGCCAAATAGTTCTAAAACCATTTCTATCTCTTGGTCGCTCCAACCTTTAAATTTCTCTTTATAATATTCTTTACGCACAGCTTCAAGCTTTTCAGTTACTTCTCGTCCGTTTTCAGTAATTTCTAAGTATACGATACGACGGTCCGAATTTGAACGTTTTCTTTCAACAAACCCTTTTCGCACGAGACGATCTGTTACAGCTGTAATATGACTGGAGGTTACGTTTACTTCACTCGCAATTTGCGAAGCCATCTGTGGACTTTTTAAAAATAACGCACGTAATACAGAGAATTCATTATATGGCATATGCTCTGAAAAACGTGTATTAATATCATTTTGTAATAAACGTATCATCTTTCGAAATGATGCAGATAGATCTAAAATCAGTGTTTCTCTATTTTCGTTCACTAGCCTCGTCCCTTTTTTATCATATTTACACATATTATAATCTATAAATACCTATATTGTATATGCTTTCTTCCCTCAACATTCTCATTTATGTAACTTTTTTCATAAGATTTTCTTTTTTGTTCACACATATACATATAAAAAAGGATGGTGAGCATAAATGCAAAGTGGAATGAATCCGTATTTACATAATATCCGTACGACGAATACTGGTAAAGAAGCTACTATTACTGTACAAGGAGAAGGCATTATAAAGGCAAAACCAAATGTTGTCATATTAACACTGGGCATTCGAACAGATAGTAAAAATGTAAAACAGGCGCAAGAAGAAAATGCAGTGCAATCGAAACAATTGCTTGATGCCCTCAAACAGCTAGGTATTGCCGATAAAGATATAGAAACCATTTCTTATACAATTACTCCTCAATACGAATATGTAAATGATAAAGCATTACTACAAGGCTACCGTGTGGAGCATTTGTATGAAATTACCGTTTTAAATGTGCAAAAAGCAGGGGAAGTATATGATATAGCCGTTACAAATGGTGCAAACGTAGCAAAAGGATTACGTTTTCGAATATCTCATCCAAATAAATATTATGAGCAAGCTCTCATTCAAGCTCTGCAACAAGCAGTAGACAAAGCTCGTACAATTGCGAGTACCTACAATTTAAATATTAATCCTGTTCCCCTCTCACTCGTTGAAGAATCTGCCCAATTACCACGGGAGATCTCATCATATGCTACTTTGCATGCGCAAGCAGCTCCGCCCATTCAATCAGGAGAACTAGAAATCATTTCATCTATAAGGGCAATCTTTACGTATTTATAAATAAACTCGTTTATAAGTAACCGTTATCATTTTCGTTGTTGTAAAAACATGATGTTCTGATATAATAAAGGACGGTGAGCTCTTACATAAGAGATATCACGGGTGGGAGAGGGATATGAAAAAGAAGGTTTAACATGAAAGGAATACTTGAAAGAACATTTAAATTAGACTTACACCAAACATCACCAAAACAAGAAGTTTTAGCTGGAGTCACGTCATTTTTCACAATTGTTTATATTATGATTGTAAATGCGTCAATCTTATCAGATGCCGGCATTCCTCTTGAGGCAGGAATTTTGGCAACTGTTTTTAGTTCATTTGTCGGATGTCTACTCATGGCATTTTGGGCAAATGCACCTGCTATTCTTGTCCCTGGTATGGGTGTAAATGCATTCTTCACGTACACTGCTGTGCATACGCTCGGTTTAACTTGGCAAGAAGCATTGGCAGCTGTTTTTATCGCCGGTATTATTTTTACAATTGCTGCTTTTACACCGATTGCTCGCGTGCTTTCGGTATCGATTCCAAAGTCATTAAAGGAAGCGATCACTGTCGGTATCGGGTTGTTTTTAGCTTTCATCGGCTTGCAAAAAGGTGGTTTAGTCGTTTCGCATCCTAATACTGCTGTTGCAATGGGAAAATTAAGTAGTCCTGTCGTTCTTGCCACACTACTTACTCTTATTGTCGCACTTGTACTATTTGCGCGTAACGTACGTGGAAGCTTTTTATGGACGATTGCAATTGGAACTGGTATTGCATGGCTGTTTGGTCTTGTTGATACGAGTCAAATGGGAAATAGTTCGTTTTCATTCGCTAATTATGGCGATGTGTTTGGAGCTATGTCATTTGGGAAACTTTCTTCCTTGCCATTTTGGATTGCAACATTCTCCTTAAGCATGGTGCTTATTTTTGAGAACATGGGACTTTTACATGGTTTATTAGAAGATGATCGTAAATTCCCACGTGCTTACCAAGCAAATGCAATTTCAGCAATGACATGTGGTCTATTTGGCACAAGCCCTACCGTTTCAACAGTAGAGAGTGCCGCAGGTATTACTGCAGGCGGAAAGACAGGTCTGACGTCTATCGTTACAGGGTTGTTATTCTTCGCATCACTGTTTGCGCTTCCGTTTGTCAAAATAATTCCTGACAGTGCCATTGCACCAATCTTAATTATTATTGGCGGGCTGATGATTACAAGCATTCAACAAATTCCTCTGAACGACTTTTCAGAAGGATTTCCAGCGTTTTTAATTATCGTTATGATCCCGCTCACATATAGTATCGCTGATGGCATTGCGTTCGGATTTATTGCTTATCCTATCTTGAAAGTTGCACTTGGAAAGCGTAAAGAAGTCGCACCGTCCATGTATATTATTACATGCTTATTCTTAGCCATGTTCGTATTACACGCTATTGGCTAAGAAAAAAACACCGAGGAAATCCTCGGTGTTTTTTTACTTAAACCAACCTTTTTTATAAAACCAAGCCATCATTCCGCCGCCAATTAATGCCATTAAAATTAAGCAAATAAAATAACTATACTTCCCGCCAAGCTCTGGCATATGTGCGAAGTTCATGCCGTATACCCCTGCAATAAATGTTAACGGCATGAAAATAGTTGAGAAAACAGTTAATGTTTTCATAATATTGTTCATATGGTGGGAATTCAACGAAAAGTAACTATCTCGAATATCTGCTGTTAATTCACGGCTCGCTTCAATCATCTCTGTCAGTTTAAGCAAATGATCATGTATATCTTTAAAATAAATTTCATGATCGCTTATACCGTAAAAACGTGTTGAATTTAATATACGATACAATAAATCACGCATCGGAATAATCGTACGCCTTAGCTTAGATAAATCTGCACGAATATCAAATACTTCTTCTAGCACACTTCCTGCTGTCTCACCCGTTAAATTATCATCAATTGCATTTAAATGGTCTTCAATGTAATAAACAGGTGCGAAATAATCATCTACAATTTGGTCAATAATTGTATGTGCTACATGCAAAGGGCTCTTCTTAATACGTTTCTTTTCACCGAGCGTTTTCCATACTCTTTCAATCGCATTGTTATGAGAGAAATGGAAAGAGACTATATATCGATCACTAATAAATAAATCGATTTCATGCGGTTCTAATCCGTCTTCTCCGAATGCATGAAGAACTAAAAAGTTATATCCATCATAAAAATCTACCTTTGGTCTCTGTACATACTCTACACAATCTTCAATTGCAAGGGGATGGAACTTGAAGTGATCTTGTAAAATATATGTATACTCCTCTTTCGTTGGCTTATATAAATCAAGCCAATACCATATGATGTTCTCTTTTTTCGTTTCTTCTAGCGAAACATCATATAAAACTTCATTTTTTTTCGTTATTGCACAAATTCTAATCATAATTTCACCCATTACTATTATAAACAAAAAATAGTAAAAAAAGCCAAGGAGAAATCTCCTCAGCTTTTTTTTATCCCGCTATTTGCGGGCAGTAAGACACCTACCTCAAAATTCAGCGAAAGCAAAGAAGTTAGGTCTGGGTCGGGCTGCCCGTAAATGCCCGATTGGTGAAGGCTAATAATCAGTGGGGATAAAGCCCCCACTGATTAAAGTTTCACTTTATTACTTCGTTACAATTCCGTGTACTAAAGTTGGTGCATCTACGTGATCTTTAGCGATTTTCATGTTCTCATAAATTTTCGCTTTTACGTCTTCAACATTTTCGCGGTTTGCGTAAATTGTAACAAGAGAGTCACCTTTTTTCACGCTATCGCCTACTTTTTTGCGAAGCATTAGACCAACTGCTAAATCAATTTCAGACTCTTTCGTTGCACGCCCTGCTCCTAAAAGCATTGCTGCTGTTCCGATTTCATCTGCAACGATTTCCGATACGTAACCGTCTTCTTTCGCTTCCACTTCAATTTTAAATTGTGCTTGTGGCAATTTAGAAGGATCATCAACAACAGATGCATCGCCGCCTTGCGCGGATAAGAACGTTTTAAATGATTCTAGCGCTTTACCATTGTTCATTACTTCAATTAACTTTTCACGTGCATCTTCTAAAGATGAAGCTTGTCCAGCAAGGTACACCATCTGACTTCCAAGTGTTAAACATAACTCTTCTAAATCTTTCGGTCCCTTACCTTGTAATGTATCAATTGCTTCTTGTACTTCTAATGCATTACCAATTGCTTCACCAAGCGGCTGACTCATATCAGAAATAACCGCCATCGTATTACGACCAACGTTATTACCGATGCGTACCATTGCTTCTGCTAAACGCTTTGCATCTTCATCCGTTTTCATAAACGCGCCTGCTCCAGTTTTTACATCAAGAACAATTGCATCTGCACCAGCAGCAATTTTCTTACTCATAATTGAGCTAGCGATAAGAGGAATTGAATTTACTGTTGCAGTTACATCACGAAGCGCATATAACTTTTTATCAGCAGGTGTTAAGTTTCCACTTTGACCAATAACAGCGATTTTATTTTCATTTACAAGACGCATGAATTCATCATTTTCAATTTCCACATGGAATCCTGGTACTGCTTCTAATTTATCAATTGTACCACCCGTATGTCCTAGACCTCGTCCAGACATTTTCGCAACTGGTACACCTAAAGCAGCTACTAATGGACCTAATACAAGTGTCGTTGTATCACCAACTCCACCCGTTGAATGCTTATCTACTTTTACCCCTTCAATGGCTGATAAGTCAATTGTATCACCGCTATTTACCATTGCCATCGTTAAATCTGCACGTTCTTGATCATTCATATCTTGGAAGAAAATTGCCATTGCAAGTGAACTCATTTGATAATCTGGAATACTACCATTTGTATATCCTTCAACGATAAAGTTAATTTCTTCTGTCGTTAATGCATGTCCATCACGTTTTTTTGCAATTAGGTCCACCATTCTCATTGTGAAGTCACCCCTTCATTTGTTTTACAATTGCTTTTACTAATGCTAAGAAATTAGCTTTAACACGTTCTGTCGTTTCAATTACTTCATCGTGGTGAAGTGGTTGATCTAAAATACCAGCTGCCATATTTGAAATACAAGAAATACCTAGTACTTTCATACCTGCATGACGAGCTACAATTACTTCTGGTACTGTTGACATACCAACTGCATCTCCGCCAAGTGTACGAAGCATACGAATTTCAGCAGGTGTTTCATATACAGGACCTGTCATTCCAACATATACACCTTCTTGTACTTTAATATTTAAATCTGCTGCAACTTGTTTCGCCATTTCGCGAAGTTCTGGCGTATATGATGTAGACATATCAGGGAAACGTACACCCATTTCAGAATCATTTGGTCCGATTAATGGGTTCGTACCCATGAAGTTAATATGGTCTGAAATTAACATAAGATCGCCTGGTTCAAATGATGTATTTACACCACCAGCTGCGTTCGTTACAACAACTGTTTCTACACCTAGTTCTTTCATAACACGAACTGGGAATGTTACTTTTTGCATATCGTATCCTTCGTAGAAATGGAAACGTCCTTGCATTGCTACTACTGTTACACCTTGAAGTGTACCGAATACAAGTTGACCTGCATGTCCTTCTACAGTTGAAACTGGGAATTCAGGGATTTCACTGTATGGTACTGTTACTGCGTTCTCGATTTCATCTGCTAATACACCTAGTCCAGATCCAAGGATTAGTCCTACTTGTGGTGTCTCTTGAAATTTCTCTTTTAAGTATGAAGCTGATTTTGTAATTAGTTCACGATTCATCTGTTTATCCCCCTATTTCTTTAGCTCGTTTAAGAAGCTTGTTCCATGTTCTGGCATTTTAACATTAAAGTTTTCTGCTACAGTTGCACCAATATCAGCAAATGTTTGACGAAGTGATAACTCTTGTCCGCCTTCTTTCATGCTTGGGCTATATGCTAATAACGGTACATATTCACGTGTATGATCAGTACCAGGATGTACTGGATCATTACCATGGTCTGCTGTAATTAATAATAGATCATCTTCTTTTAGTTTTTCGAATACTTCTGGAAGACGTGCGTCATATTCTTGCAATGCTTCTCCGTACCCTTGTGGGTCACGACGATGACCAAATAAGGCATCAAAGTCAACTAAGTTTAAGAAGCTAATACCTGTAAAGTCCATATTTAATGTATCTACAAGCTTGTCCATTCCATCCATATTTGATTTCGTACGAAGTGATTCAGTTACACCTTCTCCATCATAAATGTCAGCAATTTTACCAATAGCAATTACATCATAATCGCTATCTTTAAGTTCATTCATTACTGTGCGACCAAATGGTTTTAACGCATAGTCATGACGATTTGGTGTACGTGTGAAGTTTCCTGGCTCTCCAACAAACGGACGAGCAATAACACGCCCTACCATGTACTTCTCATCTAATGTTAATTCACGTGCGATTTTACAAATTTTATATAGCTCTTCAAGTGGTACTACTTCTTCATGAGCTGCGATCTGTAATACACTATCAGCAGAAGTGTAAACAATTAAAGAACCTGTTTCCATTTGTTCTTGACCAAGCTCAACAAGTACCTCTGTTCCAGAGGCTGGTTTATTACCGATAATTTTACGACCTGTCTTTTCTTCTAATTCATCAAGTAATTCTTTCGGGAATCCTTCAGGAAACACTTGGAATGGTGTATCAATGTAAAGGCCCATGATTTCCCAGTGACCTGTCATTGTATCTTTACCTGTAGATTTCTCTTGCATTTTTGTATAATATCCAAGCGGTTTCTCTACTTTAGAGATTCCTTTCATTTCACGAATATTACCAAGGCCTAATTTCACCATGTTTGGCATGTGTAATCCATTCATATGTTCAGCGATATGACCAATTGTATCAGAACCTAAATCACCAAACTGCTCAGCATCTGGTGCTTCACCGATTCCCACAGAGTCCATTACGACTAGGAAAATACGTTTATATTTATTCATAACTGCAACCTCCTATATGTTCAGTTCTACTTCTTGTAGTATGTTCAAAACGCTATAAAGTGAAACTGTTATCAATGGGAATTATCTTTCGTCCTCATTATCAAACAGTACTGCTTTAAACCAGTCTCTAACTTTTTCGTTTTACTTTCAAACGAATCAAAAAAATTTCTAGTTTTTTCTAAGTCAGATGTCAGACATCTGATATTGATATCATACCATGTTTACGCTTTCTTTTTAATACATTTTCGTAGAATTTCTCATTTTCTTTACCCTTCTATTGTAATCCATTCTGCAAAGAAGTGCTAATCATTTTATAACATATTTCCTAATATAAAAATAAAAAGCAGCTCTAAAGAGCTACTTTTTATTTTACTTCTACTGTTTCTTCTTTATGTTCATGTAGTTCACCTTTTCTTACATGAACTTTCACTTTATAAGCACCATTCTCTTTGAAAGTATGTTTACTTTCATACTCCCCTTTATTCCCTTCTTTCGCCGGAATAAATTCGTGTTTTTCAACGCCGTCTTTCCAAATCTCAAGTTGTACTTCAGCACCAGTTAACGCTTCTTCTTTTTGTTTTAAATGGACTTTCATTGTTGATTCAGCATTTGCTTTTATGTCACCGGCCATAAGATGAATCATTGTGTCACTTTTATGATCACCGTGTCCTGCATTATGATCACCACTTTCTTTTTTCGCATCTTCTACTTTCGCATTCCCTACAGCAACTTTGTGTTCTGGCATAACGTGTATATCACGTGCATTTGTATGAGGAATAATATGATATACTCCATCAGTTTCAAATGTTTTCTCTACTGCATAAACACCTTTTCCTTTATGCTTACCATCTAACATCTCGTGTTTCTCGTCGCCATCTTTCCAAATCTCAAACTTTACGTCATCAGCATCCGTTACTCTTTCTTTTCCTTGTGTAACAAGTGCTTGTACTTCTGTTTTTTCACCAGGTTTAATTTCTTTCGGATTCGTTTGAACCGCTACGTCTATACCTTCAAGTTTCTGTCCTTTTTTCGGTTCTTCTTTGTTTGTATTACAGCCAGCCAATGCTAGCATCGCGATAAATAATGTAATAATAAGTTTTTTCATCTTCATTTCCTCCTTCATACTTTCCTTAGTATAGAGGAAATACATTGTAATATTCTAGTCTTCTGCTGAAAACAATGTACGAAATGTTTGTGAAGTTTCTGTGAAATGGTTCACTCTTCTTAATCTATGAAAAAAGAGCATAGTGACTATGCTCTCGGGTGAAACTGTTTATATACATCTTTTAATCTAGTTTTTGAAACGTGCGTATAAATTTGTGTCGTCGAAATATCTGCATGTCCAAGCATTTCCTGTACAGCACGCAAATCTGCCCCATTTTCTAATAGATGCGTAGCAAAAGAGTGACGCAACGTATGCGGTGTAAGCTCTTTTGCAATATTCGCTTCTTTCGCTAGCCGTTTTAAAATTTTCCAAAATCCCTGTCTCGATAATCGATTACCATGATGGTTTAAAAAGAGCGCATCTACTGCTTTTTTACCCATCAATTCTCTTCTTCCTTTTTCAATATACTTTTGAATCGCTTCTGTCGCTAAGCTTCCTAGTGGAATAATTCTTTCTTTGTTCCCTTTCCCGATACAGCGAACAAATCCCATCGTTAAGTGCACATCTTCTAAATTTAATGCAATTAATTCTGAAACACGAAGTCCTGTTGCATACAACAACTCTAACATTGCCTTATCACGAATCCCAAAAGCACTTGCCGTTTTCGGTGTTTGAAGCAATGCTTCCACTTCGTCGATTGATAATACTTTTGGTAATTTCCGTTCCCCTTGTGGCGTTTCAATATGTACCGATGGGTCATGCTCCACTGCTCGTTCACGAAGTAAAAATTGATGAAACGAACGAATCGATGCAATATGACGCGCCAATGTTTTTGAAGATTTCCCGTTTTCTTTTAAATGCTGCAAAAAGTTAACAATATGCAAGCGTGTCACTTCATGAAACGTCTTCGTTTGTTCTACATTTTGCAAATACTTCACATAGCTTTTTAAATCGCGTTCATAAGATACAACTGTATTTTTTGCTAAACCTTTTTCAACAATCATATAATGAATAAAATCTTTTAATTGATCTTCCAATCTACACTACTCCCCATTTTCATAGAAAAACATCATTCTATTTACGAAAGTATCCTTTTCCGGCTCCTCATTCCCTGATACTTTTTCTACAGTCTCTTCTTTTGGCTTTTCATAACGATGGTAACTTTCATATTCTTCATTTATCCATAGTATAGCGAAATAAAACAAAATCGTACAACTTGTAAATAATAAAAATACTTTCATCCCATCAAAAGTTAATTTTAAAGCTCGGCGCATTGTAAATTCCTCCAAAATATAAGTTATTACAACATATGCCAAGCTTTCACCAATTTATACCTTATTCAAATAAAAAACCTCTTCCTAGTTAAATAGGAAAAGGTTATTTTTCATCCGTTTCATTTTCTTGACAATTTTTACAAATCCCATGGAATGTTAAACGATGATCTTTCACCTTAAAGCTCCAGTCTCGTTCCACTTTATTCTCCACTTCACCAAGTAAATCTTCTTGTATTTCTTGTACAGCACCGCATTGTGTACAGATTAAATGATGATGGAAACGCTGTGCACCTTCTTGGCGTAAGTCATAACGCGAAACACCGTCTCCAAAGTTAATTTTATCGACAACTTTCAACTCAGACAATAACTCTAAAGTTCGATAAACGGTTGCTAATCCGATCTCTGGCGACTTTTCTTTTACAAGGAGGTATACATCTTCTGCGCTTAAATGATCTTCTTCATTTTCTAGCAGCACACGAACTGTTGCTTCACGTTGTGGTGTCAATTTATAGCTCGCTGCATGTAATTGCTTCTTAATTCGTTCAATTCTTTCTTCCATTCGGTACTACTCCCTCCTCGCCACTCTTACACCATTATATCAGAAGAAGGGCTCCTGTCAAAAGAAAAACAATAAAAACAAATTGATAATTATTCTCAAAAAGTATTTATTGTTTGTTAATAGCCTCCACAACTTCTTTCATTAAAACTGGTGATGCATACACTTCGACACTGGAAGCAATAGCTAATACCGCTCCAATCACGAGAAAAAAGCATGTATAGCGAATTAATAACGGTAATAGTGGCTCAGTTATTTTCCGAATAAATTGATGCCTAATCATGCGTAAGGAAAAGCTTGCAGCAATTGTTGTCATTACGAGAAATACAGGAATTATAATTAAATTTTGTGGCAATACAGATACAAATGCTAATAATAGTCCATTCCATCCGTGCTGACTTACTAAAAAACCTACTGTAAATCCAACAACTACCCCTTTTAAAAATAGTAAGATAAAAATGAGCGGCAACCCAATAATTGAAATCCCCAAAATCCAAATAAAACCGATATATTTTAATTGCGAAAAGTAACTTTCTCGAAACATTTCGCCTGCGACAGCAAATTCTCCTTTAGAAACTTGTCCAAAAAAACGCTGTAAATAAAATGATAAATCTTGCTTTTGGTTTATTTGTAAACTATTCACAAGAATCGCTCCAAATATTACTCCCATCAGTAATAAAACCGCATTAAATATATATAGTGAAGAATTTTCCTGTATGTGAGACATTAAACGGTCTTGCCACGTTTTTCGCCACATTTTCCTTCCCTCCGTTCACACTCTTACTAAAAATGTATGAAAGAAAGAAAAAAAGTATGACGAATTAGCATTGAAATTCCGCTCTACTTTGCTAAACTAAAAAGTAGAGAATAGGAGGGATTTCTCTTGAAACCATTATTATTAGATTTTCCAACATTATTTCAAACTGAGCGCTTGCAAGTACGTAAGCCGTTTCCAGGTGATGGCACAGAAGTATATGAAGCAATCCAAGCTTCGCTAGAAGACTTATTACCATGGATGCCAATTACAGCTGAAACAGAAGAACGTGCTGAAGAAATTGTTCGCGAAGCTCACGGACAGTTTTTACTTCGTGAAACACTTGATTTCCACTTATACGATAAAGTATCTGGTACATTCATCGGAGCTATTACGCTCAAGCCTGAAAACTGGGATATTCCAAAGTTTTCACTTCACTTTTGGCTACATAGCGCTTATACAAAGCATGGCTATATGACAGAAGCCATTAAAGGTGCGATTCAATTTGCATTTGATAAACTAGGTGCTAGAAGAATTGAAATTCGTACTGATGCAACAAATATAAATGCATGTAACTTAGCAGAACGTCTAGAATTTATTTTAGAAGGTACAATGGAAAATGATTTCCTAGCACCCGATGGCAGCTTACGCGATGCACGTGTATATGCAAAAATCAACTAAAAACACTCGCCTTAGGCGAGTGTTTATTTTTGTAATTGTAAATATTGTACTGCAAACATCGTCTTAGCATCATGTATGTGAAGGTCTTTCATAAGATCAATCGCTTCTTCTAATGACACTTCCATTAATTCCACAAATTCATCTTCATCTAAAGCTGCTTTATTTTCTTTTTGTTTTAATCCTGTCGCTTTATATACATATAAAATCTCATCTGCAAAACCAGGTGATGTATAGAAAGATGTAATAAGCTCCATATTTTCACATACATATCCTGTTTCTTCTTCTAATTCACGAACTGCTGTTACCTCTGGCTTTTCCCCAGGTTCTAACTTCCCAGCAGGAATTTCCACAATTGCCTTTTCGAGAGCTTTACGATACTGCTCAACGAGTACAATTTTCCCCTCATCAGTAATAGCAATAATAGCAACTGCCCCAGGGTGATTTACGATTTCACGTTTACTCATTTCTCCATTTGGTAATACTACATCATCAACACGAACTTTTATAACTCTACCATCAAAAATCGGTTCAGTTTTTACTGTTCTTTCTGCAAGATTACTCATACTACTTCATCTCCCTGTTCTATTTCCTAATCGTTCTTCATACATTTTACCACATTGAAAGGAGCGTGATAGAAATGAAAGTTTACATTTTACCAAATCGCGTCACTTTAGTCGGCAAAGCATGGCAAATTCGTCATAAGCTAAAACAATACGGAAAAGAGTATACAACTGTACAAGAGTGGATTACAGCAAATAAAGTGAAACTTTAATCAGAGGGGGCATCCCCTCTGATTATTAGTTGAACCAATCGGGCTTTTACGGGCAGTTAATCTCCCACCTAACTTCCTCGCATATGCCGAAGTTTAAGGTGGGAGTCTTACTGCCCGTTAATGCGAGGCAAAAAGTAAACGTTTGTCAACCTCCTTCCCCTTTCGTACAATAAAGGTAAGGAGGTTGACCTATGAAAAAACGTCAATTAGGAAACTCAGATTTATATGTTACAGAAATTGGATTTGGCTGTATGTCTCTCGGTGCATCTGAGGCTGAAGCTATGCGTATTATCGATGAGGCAATCGATTTAGGAATTAATTTTTTTGATACAGCGGACTTATACGATTATGGATTAAATGAAGAATTTGTTGGAAAAGCTCTGAAAGGAAAACGTGACCAAATTGTTCTTACAACGAAGGTTGGAAATCGATGGACAGAAGAAAAAAACGGTTGGTCTTGGGATCCTTCTAAAGCTTATATAAAGGCCGAAGTAAAAGAGAGTTTACGTAGACTTCAAACAGATTATATTGATTTATATCAACTTCATGGCGGGACGATTGAAGATCCTATAGATGAAACAGTTGAAGCCTTTGAAGAATTAAAAAAAGAAGGGATTATTCGTCATTATGGTATCTCTTCTATACGTCCAAATGTCATTCGTGAGTATGCAAAACGATCAAATATCGTTAGCATATTAATGGAATACAGCCTTTTAAATCGTCGCCCTGAAGAATGGTTCCCGCTTCTTAATGAACAGCAAATTAGCGTTATTGCTCGCGGACCACTTGCAAAAGGGATTTTAACTAACAATAATGCAAGAAAGATAGAAAGAGTAAAAGAAAAAGATTACCTCTCTTATTCTTACGATGAGTTATATTCGACACTCGCGAGTGTAAAAGAAATAATCGGAGAAAGTTCTTTAACAGGAACGGCTATTCAATATTGCTTACATAACGAAACTGTTGCAGCTGTTATACCTGGTGCAAGCTCTATTCAACAATTGCAAGAAAATATACAAGCTAGCCAACAGTTATCTTTAACAAAAGAAGAATATGTACAACTTCAAAAGATTGTTAAGTATGATTCATATGCTTTACATCGCTAAAATATTGATACCGATAAAAGCAAAAGACTGCCCCCCAACACTAGGCGGCAGTCTTTTTTTATAACGTATCATATTTATCAGGATTCGTTCCTACATGTAAATTACGATTTAACGTATTAATTTGATCCATCTCTTCTTCAGTTAATAAGAAATCAAAAATAGTAAAGTTCTCTTTAATACGAGATGGCGTAACAGATTTAGGAATAGTCACAATCCCACTTTGAATATCCCACCTTAAGATAACTTGTGCAGGTGACTTTTCATATTTTTTAGAAATAGCCTGAATAATTGGATGCTGGAATACTTCGCCGCCTCTCATTAAAGGACTCCACGCTTCCATCTGAATTTGCTCACCTTGACAGAAATCACGCAATTCAAATTGCGCTAACATCGGATGAAGTTCCACTTGGTTGACCATCGGCTTCACTTTACAATTTGGTAATAACAGTTCTAAATGATGTTTATGAAAATTAGAAACACCAATCGCGCGCACTTTACCTTCTTCATATAGCTTTTCTAAAGCACGGTACGTATCAACATACTTCCCTCTTATCGGCCAATGGATTAAATATAAATCTACATACTCCATTTGTAATTTCTTTAAACTTTTTTCAAACGCCTCGAGCGTCTCCTCGTACCCTTGATCGTCGTTCCAAACTTTTGTTGTAATAAACAAGTCTTCTCGCGGGATTCCAGATTCACGAACCGCTTCTCCGACACCGCTTTCATTTTCATATACAGTTGCTGTATCAATCGAACGGTATCCAACTTCTAACGCTGTTTTTACTGCTTGTTTAACTTCGTCGCCTTCTTTCGCTTTATAAACGCCTAGACCAATCATCGGCATTTTCACGCCATTATGAAGTGTAGTTGTTGGAATATGCACACTCGCTCTCCCTTTCAATGTTACATTTTTTATAAACCACCACTTTATTTCAACAAGATTCATCCAAAAAGTCAAAACATACGTACAGTTTACATAATACTTTTATACACATTTAAAAAAATAAAGTGAACTCAGTCATTCACTTTATTTCCTTTCCATTCTTTCGCTTTTTCATCAACATTACGTACAAACTCATTTTTTCCTTCCGTATACATCGTGCCATCATATGTATATTTTTCCGCTAGTTCTTTCTTTAAATTTGCATATGCCTCTGCTTCTTCGCAATGAGCCATCATGTAATCACGAAACGATAAATGCCTTACTATCTCAGGATTCCCTTTTTCAAATACGTGCAAATGATACGAGCGTTTTTCCTCAGTCCCATGAATAAAATAACGACGTCTTGAAATACCATTTTCCCCTTTTACGATGTAACCAAGCTCTTTAAAACGTTCATTCCAATGATCTACTCTGTCGAGACTCTCTACTTCCATAATCATATCTATAATAGGTTTAGCTGCCAGTCCTGGCACTGACGTACTTCCAATATGATGGACTTTCACCATTTCTGGCATCGCCGATTTTAATCTTTCGGCTTCCATTTGGAATTTCTCACTCCAATGATTTTCATACGGAACGACTACAATTTCCCTCATTCTAACTCCCCTTTTCTTACAAACTCGTCAAAAAAATGATCAGCGGCATTTCACTGATCATCTTTTTATTATTTAAAGTCTTTCCAAGTAAGGCTACTTTCACTTAACAGTTCTTCAAATGATTTATTCTTTTCACGTTCTTTTTGTTCCTTACGCTTTCTTTCTTGTTCTGCTGCCTCTTTTTTCTCTTCTCTCACTTGCAACTCTTTTTTCTTATTCTTTAATTGTTGCATTAACGAATCGTTCAATTGATCACCTAGTGTAAGTGATTCTTTCTCTGGTTGATTCATTTGAGAGTGTCTTTGTGTTTGTCTTTGCTTCTTTTTCTTCATACTATTCACCTTTTACTTTTTTCTCCATTATAGAGGATACACGGCGAAATCGACAATAAAAAAGGTTCCCTACTCTATTATTTATCTTTTGTAAATATGTTAATTTTTCGAAAAAACTAAATTTTTATATAGATATAATCCTAGTAATCTATTAAAATTATGTCGTATGATGTCAGATTATAAAAAAAGGAGAAATTAATTATGTGGAAAAAAATTATTCCTGCTGTTGCTGTTTTAAGCACTATTACTTTTTCAAGCGTATTCGCCGCTCCTCCATCTCAGGCTCCTGCCGAACAAAACCGATACATAGACGTACAAATGCTTGGTATTAATGATTTCCATGGACAACTAGATACTGTAAAAAAAATTAACAATAAAGAAGCTGGTGGTGCTGATTACTTAGCTACTTATTTAAAAGAACACAAAAAACAAAACCCTAATACACTTCTTGTACATGCTGGAGATATCGTCGGAGCTAGCCCACCAGTTTCTGCTTTATTACAGGACGAACCAACTATTGAATTTTTAAATGACTTAAAGTTTGATGTTGGTACAATTGGAAATCATGAATTTGATGAAGGCATTGATGAAATGCGACGCCTCATTTATGGTGGATATCATGAAAAAACAGGGAATTTCAAAGGAGCAAACTTCCCTTATGTCGCTGCAAACTTCTATAATAAATCAACTGGCCGCTTATTTTTACCACCATTCACTGTAAAAATGGTTGACGGAGTTCCTGTAGGGTTCATTGGAGTTGTTACAACGGATACACCGAATGTCGTTATGCCTACTATGCTTAAAAATGTAGAAATCACTGATGAAGTAGAGGCTATTAATAAATCCACACAACAATTAAAGCGTCTCGGCGTTAAATCTATCGTAGTCCTTGCACACGTTGGAGGTACAACTGATGACACTGGTGTAACAAACGGTGACCTTACTCGCATTGCAAATGAAACAGATCCCGAAGTTGATGTTATTTTCGGCGGACATAGTCATACGTACGTAAATGGTACTGTAAATAATAAACTTATCGTGCAAGCGAACTCTTACGGGATGGCTTTCTCTGATGTAGATGTAACGATTGATAGAAAAACAAAAGATATTGTGAAGAAAAAAGCTGAAGTTATTACAACGTACCATGAAGGTGTAGAGCCTGATAAACAAGTAAAACAAAAGTTAGATCAATATAAAGAAAAAATCGCACCTCTTGTAAATGAAGTAGTCGGAAAATCTACAGCACCTATCGACCGTAAACAAAACGATGCTGGTGAATCTACACTTGGAAATTTAGTTGCGGATGCCCAGCGCCAAACTATGCAAACACAAATCGCTCTTATGAATCCTGGTGGAATTCGTAATGATCTAGACGCTGGAGATATTACATGGGGCGAATTATACGGCATTCAGCCTTTCGGAAACCAATTAATTAAAGTAGATCTAACAGGTCAAGATATTCGTGATATATTAAATCAACAATGGCAAAAAGGAGCAACGAGAATGCTTCAAATTTCAGGTATTCAATACACTTGGGATGCAAACAAACCAAATAACGAAAAGGTTACGAATATCCGTTTAACAAATGGTGAAGAATTAGTTCCCTCTAAAACGTATAGCGTAGTTGCAAATGCTTTCCTAGCTTCTGGCGGTGATGGATTCGTATCCTTTAAAAATGGAAAAAATGCTGAAACTGGTCCAAACGATTTTGAAGCATTAGTCGATTATGTAAAACAAGTGAAAGAACCAATTCAGCCGATTATTGATGGACGTATTCAAAAAAACAATTAAATACTATTCAAACTAGTGCGTGACACTCGAAAGAAGAAGCTCCTTTTATATGCAAGGAGCTTCTTCTTTTAGAGTCATACGTATTGTCATTTTTCTAGTGCAGTAAAGGATACGCACATAGCCCCTTGTTTCTTCGTAGTATATAGAAAACTATAATGGGGAAATTTGTATGTATTTCTATCAAACAATGACGATACATTGTATCGACAAACACATTCGTAGTATTGAGAAAGCAATTAATGGAGAATATAGCGCCATTCATTTTTATGCTAGATTAGCTACTTTAGCTCCAGACATAAATGAACGAACTCAAATCCTTGAAATTCGGCAAGATGAGCAACGAACAGTTGATTTTTACTTAGAAATTGCTGACAAAACGACAAATCAACAAGTGAAAGAAACATTTCGGCGCGCAGCAGCTGATGAACAAAATCATGCCGTTTGGTTCCTATATTACTTTTCGAAACAAAACAAAAAATGAAATAAAAGAAAGGATACACGCTCTTATATGGAACATAGTATCCTTTCTTTTATTTCTCTGGATACGTTTCATGATTAACATCATACCGTTGCAAAAATTCCTGTAGTGCTTCTTCTACAATTTTAGACTTTTGAATCCCTTTTGATTCCGATATAACATCTAGTCTTGCTAATACTTCTATATTAATCGAAAAGGTTCGTTTCTTTTTCTCTGTGCTCTTACTTATAATTTGAACACTTACTTCTTCTCTTTTTCTTAGCAATTCATAAATGCTTTGTAATTGTTCATAAATTAGTAATTGATAGTCTGTTTTTGCATATTGAAGGGCAGTAGCTTCTTGGATTTGCAAATGACGTGGCTCTTCGCCATCACCTATAAAGATACGTTTTTTCTGCTCTCCATCATATTCATATCCAATCACCCTTAATTTCTTTGATAATGTATATGGGCTCATTTCAAGCCGTTTCGCTATAATAGCGATTGATTCGCGTCTATTTAAAGAATCAATAATTTCTCCAATCGTCACATTCTCCCTCCTCTCTTAATCGCCTAAACTTGAAATCAAACCAGTATGTTATGATACAATGATTTTCTAGTAGTATATGCAAAAGAAAGAGCCTGTGCGATTCATACCATTTAAGAAAAGGAGGTTTACATATGCTTTTTCGTAGCCATACCCCTCAGTTTTACAACGAAAAGAAGCAACTAATCCCTAACAGTATCGCTACGATAGAAAGCGTTATGATTAATGACCGGAAACAATCTCTCCTTATACGCGGTCAAAACGTGGAACAGCCTATTTTATTATGCTGTCACGGCGGCCCTGGTATGGCACAAATCGGCTTTATTCGCCATTTTCAAAAAGAGTTAGAAAAGCACTTTATCGTTATTAATTGGGATCAGCGAGGGGCAGGTAAATCCTTTTTATGGCGGGACATCCAAACAAATCTTACGATTGATCAATTTTTTTCAGATGCAAAAAAGGTTATTCAATATCTTCTCAAACGCTTTAATAAGCAAAAACTATTTCTCGCAGGTCATTCTTGGGGAAGTATTATCGGACTACAAATCGCTAATCAATGTCCCGAATATATAGAAGCATACATCGGCATCGGTCAAATCGTACATATGAAGCAAAATGAAGAATTACTATATCAACATTTAATTAGCTCTGCCAAAAAACATGACCATAAAAAGGCATTAGCTTCTCTTTTAAAATTAGGGAAACCACCCTTTTTAGATACGAGACGCCTCATTATTCAAAGAAAGTGGCTTGGTACATTCGGAGGAGCAATCCAAAATGGATCTTCCTTTTCTTTCATACGAAAAGGCTTCTTTTCTCCTGAATATACGCTATTAGATTGGTTCAAATTTCTCGCAGGAAATTTAAAATCCGGAGTTTTATGGGAAGAGATGCTGACAATCGATTTCTTTTCATCTATTTCAAGTTTATCTATTCCTGTTTATTTTTGTTCTGGTCGCTATGATTATCAAACTCCTTATGCACTCGTTCAACAATATTGCGATATCATTCAAGCTCCTATTAAAAAGATGATTTGGTTTCCAAACTCGGCACATTCTCCAGATTTAGAAGAGCCTGAGTTATTCGCTAAATCTTTACAATCAATTAAACAAGAACTATCTTTTCAACATTAATAACAAAAGGCGCTTTTACATTTCATAGAAAACATTTTATAATGATATGTCGCAAGTATATGTCACTACAAACACTTGCTTGCCTTAACAGAATAAAAATTAGGGAGATTACATTTATTATGAACGCTGTACTCATCGCAGTAGCAGTCATGCTACTGCTTAGTTTGTTACGTGTCCAAGTCATTGTCGCCATTATCGTTGGAGCTTTAACAGGCGGACTTATCGGCGGACTCGGTATTTCAGAAACAATTAGTACTTTTACAGCCGGTCTTGGGAACAGTGCTCCTATCGCATTAAGCTACGCAATGCTCGGTGGATTTGCTATTTCCCTTTCAAAAACAGGACTTCCTGATGCAATGATCCAATCAGCTTTAAAATGGATCGGCAACGAACAAGACACGAAAAAACAAGTCTATTCTAAAATACTTATATTATTTATCATTTTAACAATGGCTTGTTTCTCACAAAATATTATCCCTGTTCATATCGCCTTCATCCCAATCTTAATTCCAGCACTTTTAAAAGTATTAAATGAGCTGAGGGTGGATCGTAGGCTTGTAACATGTCTTATTACATTTGGGTTAATTACCCCTTACATGTGGGTTCCAGCAGGGTTCGGAAAAATTTATCATGACGTATTGCAAACAAATGCTGCGCAAAGCGGTCTTACATTTGATGTCGCACTTATTCCAAAAGCGATGACTATTCCAGCAATCGGTATGATTATCGGATTATGTGTAGCGGTTTTCATTACATACCGAAAACCACGTACATATGAAACAGAACAAATTCATTCTGCACAGAATGAAATCGTTCCCTATACGAAAAGAAGCATTACTTTGGGTTTATTATCAATACTCGCTACATTAACTGTGCAATTAGCAACAGAATCAATGATTTTTGGTGCTTTAGCAGGTATTATCGTCTTATCAGTTAGCGGTAGCCTCCCTCTTAAAGAAGCCGATGCTATTTTAACGAGTGGAATGCGTATGATGTCCTTTATCGGATTTGTTATGATTTCTGCCGCTGGATTTGGCGCTGTTCTTCGAAAAACTGGACATGTTGAATCTCTTGTGCAAACGAGTGCACATATAATCGGAAATAATAAACCGCTTGCTGCATTTCTTATGCTCATTATTGGACTTCTCGTTACGATGGGAATTGGCTCTTCCTTTTCAACCATCCCAATCTTAACAACAATTTTCGTACCATTATGCGTCCAGCTCGGATTTAGTCCCATGGCTACAATCGCAATTATCGGTACAGCTGGTGCACTTGGTGATGCAGGTTCTCCAGCATCTGATAGTACACTTGGACCAACGTCCGGTTTAAATGCTGATGGTCAGCACCATCATATATGGGATACATGTGTCCCAACATTTCTACACTATAATATACCGTTACTTATATTCGGCTTTATTGCCGCAATTACACTATAAAAGGTGCGTTTTAAAAACGCACCTTTTACTTTGTTGTTTCTCTCTCAATGCACCTAAATTCTGTTTCCACTTCTTCTTGTCGCACTTGTTTCTTCTTTATTTTTCCTATTAACTGTTGAAAAGCTATTTCCCCATTTTCTTCGATATAACTTCCAATCGTCGTTAATGATGGACTTATCCATTCACCCTCTACACTCCCGTTAAATCCAATGATTTGTAACTTACCTGGTATATGAATATTAAGAGTTTTCGCCGCCCTGATTAGCTCAATAGCGACCTTATCACTTGAAGCTGCAACCCCATCTATGTATGGATGCTTTTGTAACAATTCAAGAAACTGTTGATTCGTATACCCTTGTACAATTTCCTCTCGATAAGAAAGTCCTTCTTTCCAAGCAGTATCTAGAAATCCTGCCACATGCTCTTCCATTTCTTCACTCTCTACTCCCTCACCGATATAAGCAAGAAACTGGCAGCCTTTCTCTTTTAATAAAGAAACAGCTTTCTGTCCACTTTCATAATAGCTCATAAGAGATTGTCGTTCTTCAAGCACAGCGAAAGGAAGTGAGATTTCTCCTATACTTCGAAAAACAGATTTCGTCATTATAACGCCTGCAATGTTATTTTGCTCCAACATATCTATGTATCTATTCTTATTTTCTATATTACAAACTATTACTTGATACCCTTCTTTGTATGCTATTTCCTCAACGAAACGGAGCAAAGTGATGTATGATGGATTATGCAAATTATCTACAAGTAATGCAATCACCGTTGAAGGTTGTTTAAATAAAGGCTTTGCTGTAGCATTCGGTCTATAATGTAATTCTTCAATTGCTTTTTTTACTTGTTTCACCGTATCTTCATGGACATATCCTTTTTCGTTAATGACTCTTGAAACGGTTGCAACTGAAACACCGGCCAATTTTGCAACATCACGTATAGTTGCCACATCGTCACCCCTTAATATGGTAATAGATTACAATTTTAAATTAAACCAAAATATAACATTCGTCAAGGTTATTGTTTTATATTTCTGAAAATTGTTACACAATTTCCACTCTACTCAGAAAATATACTCCAGCTGAATTTCATGTGAAATCGCGATATTATCATAACCAATAAACGGAATTTCTTTCTTTATTTTTCGTGCTTCCTTTACCGCATCAATATACAAGTTCGTCATCATGAAGTTACGTTTTTGATAAAAACGAAGTGCGTTCATATTATCATTCGTCGTAATAAGCCACACTTTTTTACATTCGTTCTCTTTTGCCACTCGCAATACACAATCCACCAGTTTTGTACCAATCCCCTTCCCTTCCTCAAAACTATTTAACGATACAATTTCACACATGTTTTCTATCACTTTACATGTTATAATTCCCACTATTCTGTTATTTCTAAGTGCAATAAAACCAGGTAATTCTTCTAATTGATGTACTCTGCCTCGCGAGACCATCATTGAGCTTCCCCAGTTTTCACACATAAAATCCTGAATTGCTTCTTTCATTTCTGGTGTGATTTTTTGTATATGAACCATACACGATTTCTCCCCTTTTCACATCATTGTGATACAATGTTAGTGTATCACATGTAGAGGTATTTGGAGGATGAGGTAAAGTATGAAACGTTTTTTTACAGCATTGTTTACTATACTAGGTGCACTAACTGCGATTGGGATTTTCTTTACAAATAAAGTTATGTACTTGAAGAAAAAAACAGAGGAAGAAGTTTTAGAACGCGAAACGAAAAAGCATTTTCATTTGGACGATTTTAAGGCTATTCAAAAAGAAGAGGTTCACATCCCTTCTCAATTCGGATACGAACTTCACGGATATTACATGCCAGCTGGTCATTCCAATAAATTTATGATTTTTTGCCACGGTGTGACTGTAAATAAAATGAATTCCGTTAAATATGCAAACTTATTTTTAAATAGAGGATATAACGTATTTATTTATGATCATCGCCGTCATGGTAAAACCGGTGGTAAAACAACAAGTTATGGCTATTATGAAAAACATGATTTAAAGTCAGTAGTTGACTGGCTAAAAGATCGTTTCGGAACGAATATTACACTCGGAATTCATGGTGAGTCTATGGGTGCTGCAACTCTTCTTCAATATGCAGGACTTGTAGAAGATGGTGCTGATTTTTATATTGCTGATTGTCCTTTCTCTGATTTTTATGGACAGTTACAACATCGTTTGAAAGTTGAGTTTCATTTGCCAAAATGGCCTTTATTACCTTTAGCAAATGCCTTTTTAAAAGTTCGTGATGGCTATACAATTCGTGAAGTTTCACCAATTGATTGTATAAAAAATATTAACAATCCGGTTCTCTTTATTCATAGTAAAGATGATGACTATATTTTATCTGATATGACGAAATCACTTTATGAAGCGAAAGAAAATAATAAACAGCTTTATATTGCAGAACATGGTGCACACGCTTGCTCTTATAATGAAAATAAAGAAGAGTACGAAGATGCCATCGATCAATTTTTAAACACATATGTAAAAGAAACAAAAAACAGGCTTGCATAAGCCTGTTTTTTTACTGCGCTAAAACGTCTGTAACTTGTTCCATATTTTCAGAAATCCACTTTACTGCCTCGTCTAGCGTTGGGAATTCCGTCGTTTGAAAAGTTACCTCATCTTGAAGTAACCAAACATCTTTCGGTTCTTGTCCTACACCTGCGATTGACCAATGAAGTAAACTATATGGATGATTATCATTCAAAAATGATGCCCATGTGCGCTCATTTGCAATATTTTGTAGTGTGTGTAATTTTTTATCCATCTTTCGTCACCTTACTCTAGTCAGTTATAAAAACTATTATAACACTCTCTTCTCTCTCAAACAAAGTGCTCTTTTTATATTGTCAAGTACTCTCCCTAATTATATGATGAGAGTAAGCGTTTGGAAAGGAGGGATAACGTTGGCAAAAGTACAAATTAAAGTGAATGATAATGGCTCTTTTCGCGTTACAGGGGACGTGGAATTAGTTGACTCACAAGGGAATGTATTCCCAGCAAAACCAGCATTTTCTTTATGTCGTTGTGGTTTATCAAAAAACATGCCTTATTGCGATGCTTCGCATAAAGGCAAATTCGAGTCTGTTGTTAGAGCACCAGAGGCAGAATAAATATTTAAAGAGCATGCACATTTATTTGTGTATGTTTTTTCTTTTGATCCAAGCCTATACAGCCCTTCCCCTTTCAACATTTCTATTACTTTCGTCCCCATTCAAATCGGCATATATTTTCAAACAATTCTTCACATTCGAACATTTTTTACTATGCTTTTTTCTTTTTTGTGCTATAATGTGAGCAAACAACATCCTTCGGGGTCGGGTGAAATTCCCAACCGGCGGTGATGAAGCGATAGCTTCTAAGTCCGTGACCCGTTTTCAACGCGAAAACGGTGGATCTAGTGAAACTCTAGGGCCGACAGTATAGTCTGGATGGGAGAAGGATATGTTTTCTAGTAATTTTATATAGCGAATACACTTTTATTTCAGTATGCATATTTTTAAAGTTTCATTTTGAATCTTTATATATGTTTTATTTTGTATAGTTATGTTTCTATACTGAAATAAAAAGATACGACTAGCGTTGAAAGAATTTGATATTTTGCTAGGTTTTTTCCTTATGCCAAAATATCAGTCATCGTTAGGTTTCTTTCCTATACTTTCGTATTCGAACTATATTTCTAGAAATCACGTCTCCCAAACCCCAAGGATATAAAATCCTTGGGGTTTTTTGATTTTTTCAGGAGAGGTGAAAAGAATGACAGATCAAGAATATATGAGGATTGCCTTGCAGTTAGCACAAGGAACATCGGGACAAACAAGCCCAAATCCTATGGTTGGTGCCGTTGTTGTTAAAGATGGGAAAATCGTTGGAATGGGTGCCCACATGCGTGCTGGTGAAGAACATGCTGAAGTTCATGCTCTTCACATGGCTGGTGAAAGAGCAAAAGACGCTACCGTTTATGTAACACTTGAACCGTGTAGCCATTTTGGAAAAACACCCCCTTGCTGTGAATTACTCATTGAAAAAGGAGTTCAGCGTGTTGTAATTGCTACTCTTGATTGCAATCCACTCGTTTCCGGCAATGGAAAAAGAATATTGGAAGAAGCTGGAATCAAGGTGACTACTGGTGTTCTTGGGGCGGAAGCCACTTTATTAAATCGATACTTTTTTCACTATATGAAAACGAAACGTCCCTTTGTAACAATAAAAACAGCAATGAGCTTAGATGGAAAAACAGCAACTGTAACCGGTGAAAGTAAGTGGATTACAGGCGAAGAAGCACGCGCTGACGTTCACCAATATCGTCATATACATGATGCTATCCTAGTCGGTGTGAATACAGTTCTAACTGATAATCCACACTTAACAACACGAATTCCAAACGGAGGTAAACATCCTATACGCGTTATTTTAGATACCCACTTACGAACGCCGCCATCTTCTCATGTCATAACAGATGGCTTAACTCCGACATGGATTATTGTCGGTAAGGATGTAAGCAAAGAGAAAATAGCGTCTTATGAATCTAACAATATAGCTGTATTCCAAATGAAAACACAGCAAATTGAAATACAAGATGTCCTATCCCTACTCGGTGAGAAACAAATTCTTTCTCTGTTCGTTGAAGGTGGTCAAACGGTGCATGCAAACTTCTTAAAAACAAATAGTTTTAATGAAATCGTGACCTATATAAGCCCGAAATTAATTGGTGGAAAAGATGCCCCCACCTTATTTGGCGGAGCTGGTTTTTCGAAGTTACAAGATGCACTTTCCTTAACAATTCAAGAGATGAAACAAATCGGTAATGATATAAAAATTGTTGCAACCTTAAAAAGCGAGGTGACGGAATGTTTACAGGAATCGTAGAAGAGTTAGGAACGATATCAAGCATGACTCAAAGTGGTGAAGCAATGAAGCTAACTATTAGCGCAAAGCAAATTTTATCGGATGTCAAATTAGGTGATAGTATCGCAGTTAACGGCATTTGCTTAACAGTAACTACTTTTACGACTACTTCATTCACTGTCGACGCAATGCCTGAAACAATGAAAGCAACATCACTTCGTATGCTAAAGCCAAGTGCCAAAGTGAATTTAGAACGGGCGATGGCTGCAAACGGACGATTCGGTGGACATTTCGTCACCGGACATATCGATGGCATCGGTACGATTTTAACTAAAAAACAACATTACAATGCCATCTATTACAAAATAGCAATTTCTGATGAATTACTACGCTATTGTTTGCATAAAGGATCCGTTGCTGTTGATGGCACTAGCTTAACAATATTTGATATAGACGAATCTTCAATTACAATTTCACTCATCCCCCACACAGTAAGCGAGTCTATAATCGGAGAAAAAAAAGCCGGGGACATCGTAAACATTGAGTGTGACATGATTGGAAAATATATTGAACGCTTTATCTCAAAGCCCGCAAAAAGAACTGGTTCAATGACCGAAAGCTTTTTACAAGAAAACGGATTTCTATAAGGAGGAAGCACAATGTTTCATCGTATTGAAGAAGCTCTAGAAGATTTAAAACAAGGAAAAGTTGTTATCGTATGTGATGATGAAAACCGAGAAAATGAAGGCGATTTTATTGCTTTAGCAGAGTACATTACACCAGAAACGATTAATTTTATGATTACACACGGTCGTGGTCTCGTTTGTGTACCCATTACGGAGGAGTACGCAGAACGTCTACAGTTAGAACCAATGGTATCTCATAATACAGATTCACATCACACTGCGTTTACAGTGAGCATTGATCATGTTTCTACAACAACAGGGATTAGCGCTCATGAACGTGCAACTACGATACAAGAATTGTTAAACCCTGCATCAAAAGGCGCTGATTTCAATCGCCCTGGACATATCTTTCCATTAATTGCGAAAGAAGGCGGTGTACTGCGCCGTGCTGGTCATACAGAAGCCGCTGTCGATTTAGCCAAACTTTGCGGAGCAGAACCAGCTGGAGTCATTTGCGAAATTATAAATGAGGACGGTACGATGGCACGTGTACCTGATTTACTAGAGTGCGCAAAACAATTTGATATAAAAATGATTACAATAGAAGATTTAATTGCTTATCGCCGCCATCACGAAACACTTGTGACGAGAGAAGTGGAAATTACATTACCTACAGATTTCGGTACTTTCCATGCAATTGGCTATTCTAACTCATTAGATATGAAAGAACATATCGCGCTCGTAAAAGGTGTTATTTCAACAGGCGAACCTGTACTTGTACGCGTTCATTCAGAATGCTTAACAGGAGATGTATTTGGTTCGTGCCGCTGTGATTGCGGACCACAGCTACATGCTGCACTTGCTCAAATTGAGCGTGAAGGAAAAGGTGTTCTTCTCTATATGAGACAAGAAGGACGAGGAATTGGCCTTCTGAATAAGCTTCGCGCTTATAAGTTACAAGAAGAAGGGTTAGATACTGTAGAAGCAAATGAAAAACTTGGGTTCCCAGCTGATCTTCGTGATTACGGTATTGGCGCTCAAATTTTAAAAGATTTAGGCTTACAAAATTTACGATTATTAACGAATAATCCACGAAAAATTGCTGGCTTACAAGGTTACGATTTAGAAGTAACCGAGCGTGTACCGTTGCAAATGCCAACAAAAGAAGAAAATAAAACGTATTTACAAACGAAAGCAAGCAAATTAGGACATTTACTAAACTTATAATTAAGGGAGAGATACATTATGGTATTCGAAGGTCATTTAGTTGGTACAGGATTAAAAGTTGGGGTTGTTGTTGGACGTTTTAATGAGTTTATTACAAGTAAGTTACTTGGTGGAGCTTTAGATGGATTAAAGCGTCACGGTGTAGAAGAGAATGATATTGATGTTGCATGGGTTCCTGGTGCATTTGAAATTCCTTTAATCGCTAAAAAGATGGCCAATAGCGGAAAATATGATGCTGTTATTACATTAGGTACAGTAATTCGCGGTGCTACAACACATTACGATTACGTTTGTAATGAAGTAGCAAAAGGTGTTGCGTCTTTATCACTACAAACGGACATTCCAGTTATTTTCGGTGTATTAACGACAGAAACAATTGAACAAGCGATTGAACGTGCAGGTACAAAAGCTGGTAATAAAGGATATGAATCGGCAGTTGCTGCGATCGAAATGGCTCATTTATCAAAACAATGGGCTTAAAAAAGAGGCTACGGCCTCTTTTTTTATTTTCTCACCTTTTTTCGTACATCTTCTATTAATTCATCCATCGTTTTTCCTTCTGTTTTTATACGAAGAGCTTGTGCTGTTCTCCACACATTTTCTCTCTTTTCCGCTTCTTCTATAATAGAAATTTCCTTCCTCACTTCTTTTAAATCTTTTCCTTCTGTTTCAAGCCCAAAATGTTCAGCTTTCGTTCGAAAATGCTGTTCAATTCTTTGTTGCATTTCTTTTTGTTCAGGATTTTCAGCCGCCTTAACTGGATCAGCACTTATCGCTTTTATTAAAATCAGACAGGTCATAATAGTTAATATGTATTTGTACATGTAAAATCCTCCAACCCGATATAAATTACATTTTTACTATGTACAATTAGGGCTTGGAAAATTCGTCCACAAAATTATTTTTCTCGTCCAAAAGTGACTACTATCAAGCGTTAATGGACTTTTATTACATTTTATTTACAAAAAAAGCAAACCCTTTAAAGAGTTTGCTTTTCATCTATCTTATAGCGCACATTCTTCAATCTCAAACCCTAAATCTTCAATCATACCCCAGTCCGCAGTCGGCTCTTGTCCAGCTGTTGTTAAATAGTCCCCGACAAAGATAGAGTTTGCTGCAAATAAACCAAGTGGCTGTACAGAACGTAAATTAAGTTCTCGACCACCTGAAATACGAATTTCTTTTGTTGGATTTACAAAACGCATCATCGCCAGCACTTTTAAACATTCTACAGGTGTTAATTCTTTTTGTCCTTCAAGCGGAGTACCCTTTACAGCAACAAGGAAATTACATGGAATAGAATCCGCATCTAAACGTTGTAATTCAAATGCAATTTCAGCGCGCTGTTCAATCGTTTCTCCCATTCCGAAAATTGCTCCAGAGCATGGAGAAATACCGGCTTGCTTCGCTTTTTGGACTGTATCAACACGATCGTCATACGTATGCGTTGAACAAATGCTATCATAATTGTTGGCATGCGTATTTAAATTGTGATTATAACGATGCACACCAGCTTCTGCTAACTGACCTGCTTGATCTTCATTTAAAAATCCTAAACAACAGCAAATTTTTAAATCTGTCGTTTCACGAATTTCCTTAACTGCTCCAATAACGTGATTTACTTCTTTATTCGTCGGACGACGACCAGATGCAACAATACAATATGTACCTGCTTTACGACGAATTGCTTCGTGCGCTCCTTCAACAATTTTCTCTTGTGTTAACCATGCATACTTATCAATCGGTGCTTCTGAAATAATAGACTGTGAACAATACCCGCAATCTTCAGGACATAATCCAGATTTCGTATTTATAATCATGTTCAACTTTACTTTCTTACCAAAATGATGATGGCGAATGATGTAAGCTGCATTCATAATTTCTAAAACCTCTGTATCATCAGCTTCTAATATTGCAATTGCATCTTCTTTCGTAATCATTTTCTCTTCTACTACGTCGTATGCAAGTTTTTTCCAATCCCTTTTTGTTTGTACTTGTTTCATTTCATCTCTTCCCCTCTTTTGTTATATACGTAAATAAAGCATGATATGTTGCCATTATCCCTTCTTTTCCCGTGAAGTCTCTTTCGTATATACGAAGCATCGTACGAAAGAGTGAAGGGCTTTGACAGTAAGACTCTTCATTACTATTGGTTGCCCCTACTTTTCGAATAGAATGTAGAAACTCCCTAACTTCTGTAAAGCTTTCTATGTAACACGTTTCAGAAACATGTACATTTCCTAATGGATTTTTGCATATATTCACTAACTGTTCTTTCGAAACGAATCGTTGTCCTATTGAAGTACAATTGTGTATCCCCTTTTCTTTCTTAGCACGCTGAAAAGACGTATGCAATTCTTGAAAAGTCGTATTACCAAACGTGGAAAATAATAATATTCCTTCTTCAGACAAATAGTTAAATAAATTTTTCACTGTCTCTTTTAAATCATTAAGCCATTGAAATGTAGCATTTGAAATGATGACATCATATGGATTTTCTAATTTTAATTGTTCAATATCTTCACATCGAAACATCACATTTTCCAAACTTTTTCTAGTTTTCGCGACTGCAATCATCTCATCAGCAAAATCCACAGCTGTAATATGAGCTTTCGGAAATAAATTTGATAATTGCTCTGTTACATATCCTGTCCCGCATCCAAGTTCTAAAATACGTATCGATGATGTTTCACTATATCGTTCCTTCAATGTAGAAAGTAACGAATGTGCCATCTTTTTTTGTACATTTGCATATTGATCGTAGGATACAGCCGCCCCGTTAAACCGTTTTTGCAGTAACGTTTTGTTGATCATGTCGTATCCCCTCTACAAATTGAATAATTTCATTTGCGCAATATTCAAAATTCGTTACACATAATGCATGCCCAGCACCACTTACTACTTTTAGATTGGCATTCGTATTATTCGCCATACTATGGGCTGCAGACAATGGACATATTACATCCTGCTCTCCATGAAGGAGTAACAGCGGGGCTTTCATATCTATTACTTCATTTCTCATATCTGTTTCTATTAAATAATCTAAGCCTAATTGTAAAGACTGAATCGAGTCTCCTTTAAACTTCTGCGCAATCTCTTCAAAACTCGTATTCTCCCTCAGCTCACTTTTTGTAAACATATTTTCATAGAAACGCTTCAAAGTATCTTCTTTTTTTCTCGTTAAATTCTTTTTCATACGTTCTATATGCAAGGAATTCCATCCACTTGTATAGTCACTTGTATTGGTAAATTTAGCGGTACCACCAATTAGTACCATACCTTGGGCCTTAATCTTTTTATAAGCTTGTACTGCCGCTAACGCTCCTAGTGACCATCCAACTAAAATTACATTTTCATCCTGCGCTATATCTATTATTCGCCCCGCAAATTCACTTTGTTCTTTCACGTTACGCCAATCTATACATTGAACAGAATATCCTTTAAAATACGGCAGAACCAAAGTCCAAACATCTTCTTCCATTCCCCATCCTGGAATAAAAATAAGCTTTAGCTCTTTCATACTAAAAACCCCTCTTCTTTACCAATGCGTATAATATGCTGAATAGCCCATTTTAAATCGGCTATTGTATGTTGTGACGTAACTGCAAAACGGACTCGAGAACTACCAACCGGAACAGTCGGCGGACGAATTGCAATGGCTGCGATACCTACCTCTTGTAACCTTTCACTAAACCGTAAAGTATTTTCATTTGACCCAACTACAATCGGTACAATATGAGTTGAGCTATTCCCAATATCAAAACCAGCTTCTTGTAAATGCGTCCTGAAATATGCACCATTCTCTATAAGTCGCTCTCTTCTTTCGTTATCTTCTTTCACAATTTCAATTGCTTTTCGGATCGCCCCTAATGTTCCTGGTGGTAAAGCTGTAGTAAAAATCAAGCTTCTCATCATATTTTGTAAATACTCTATATAAATGGAATCACCCGTTAAATACGCACCATAACACCCTAAAGCCTTACTAAACGTCCCCATATGTATATCAATTTTTTGAGCAATATCTTTTTCTACATGAGATAATCCGGCTCCACTGATTCCATATATTCCACTTGCATGTGCTTCATCAACTATAATGATTGCCCCGTATTTCTCTTTCAGCTGAACTAAGCCTCTCAAATATGCAATATCTCCATCCATACTAAAAATCGTATCTGTTACGATTAATTTTCTCTTTTCTGGTGACGCTATTTGCAACATCTTTTCTAAATGATCCAAATCATTATGACGATATCTTTTATGCTCTGCTCCGCTTAATATAATTCCATCAACAATACTTGCGTGATTTAATTTATCACTAAAAACCATATCGTGACGACAAGCTAAAGCAGATATAGCACCTACATTTGCTGTATACCCACTATTTACAATTAATGCTCTTTCAGTACCTTTCCAGTTGCATATAATTTTCTCAACCTCTTCATACAATGGATAATTTCCTACAACGAGACGAGATGCTGTCGCTCCAGTTCCATATTTTCTCGTGCAGGCAATAGCAGCTTCGTTCAACCTTTCATCTCCAGCTAATCCTAAATAATTATTCGATGCTAAATTTAGCATCTTTTTCTTATTTCGAATAAGCCATGTCTCTTCCGCTTTCTCTGTTACATGTAAATTACGATACTGCCCTTGCTCCTTTAATTGTTCTACTTTAGATTGAAGATGCGTGTGCCACATTTGATTCATTTTGGATGAGCTCCTCTAATTTTGAAATCATAATATGCTCTTTTGCCGCCCCTAATAATTCTTCCTTTGTAAACTCTCCTTCAAGGAATGGTAATAACCCTAAAACCGGCACGCCACTTAACTCCTCAATCATTATTTTATTTTCTTGCACTCTTTCTTTTTCATATCCTTTACATCCAGATAAAATTACACCTGCTACTTTTAATCCATGTGCTTTTGCATAAGAAATTGTTAAAATAGTATGATTAACTGTCCCAAGCGTAGGACGCGCTACTACAATAAGAGGAAACTGTAATTCTTTTGCAAAATCAATCACTAAAGCATCTTCTGTATATGGAACTGCAAGCCCACCAGCCCCTTCTACAAATAGGCTATTAAACTTTTTTAGTAGTTCATTATAGTGATCAGTAATTTCTTTTAACGTTACTGTCCTTCCAGCTCTTTTCATGGCAAGTCTCGGAGCAAGTGGTTCTTCAATGGAATAAGGACAAATTTCATCTTCTTCTGTCGGTACACCCGATAATGCTTTTAATCTTGCTGCATCACCCTCAGGATTTGATGCAACATGTCCACTTTGCAACGGTTTATATACACCAACATTATGTCCACGCTCTCGAAATATACCTGCCAATGCTCCTGTCACTACCGTTTTGCCAACTTCTGTATCCGTTGCTGTTATAAAGAAACCACTCATTACTCTCCCTCCGTAACATCCGAGATTGCTTTATATAAAATGCGTAACATCTCGTCAATCTCAGCCACCGTAGATGCAAGAGGAGGCATAAATACAATCGTATTACCGAGTGGTCGCAAAATCATGCCCAGCTCTCTTGAGCGTTTACACACTTGAACACCGACTCTTTCTGTCCATTCAAACGATTCTTTCATTTCCTTATTCTTCACAAGTTCAATACCAACCATTAGCCCACACTGACGAATATCTCCTACGTGCTTATATTCATTAAGAGCTTCTAATTGTGCCGCTACATATTCTGCTTTATGCGCAACATCTTCTATTAAATTAGTTTTTTCATATAGTTCTAAATTTGCAATTGCTACGGCACACCCTAACGGATTCCCTGTATAACTATGACCATGGAAAAACGTTTTTTGTTCTTCATAGCCTCCTAAAAAGGCATTATAAATTTCATCTGTCGTTACCGTAATTGCCACCGGTAAATAACCACCTGTTAAACCTTTTCCGGCTGTTAAAATGTCTGGCGTTACATCCTCGTGTTCACATGCAAACATTTTCCCGGTACGCCCAAATCCAGTCGCTACCTCATCTGTAATAAATAATACATTGTATTTTGTACATAAATCGCGAAGCCCTTTTAAGTATCCTTTTGGCATTGTAATCATCCCACCAGCACCTTGCATTAATGGCTCCACAATAATAGCTGCTACTTCTTCATGTTTTTCTTGTAGCATTTCTTCCATTTCTTCTAAATGTTTCTTTACAATTTGTTCCTTATTATCTCCATAAGGAGAACGATATGTATATGGATACGGCATTTTAATTGCCTCAAATAATAGTGAACTATACACTTGGTGAAACAAGTCTATTGCTCCTACTGAAACAGCACCTATCGTATCACCGTGATATGCTTCTTTTAATGTAACAAATCTTTGTTTTTTCGGTTTTCCTTTATGCTGCCAATATTGAAAGGCCATCTTAATTGCAATTTCAACGGCGCTAGAACCAGAGTCTGAATAGAATACTTTCTTCAAACCTTCTGGTACAACTTCAATTATTTTTTCTGCTAATAAAATAGATGGAACGTTAGCAAGTCCTAGCATAGTAGAATGAGCAATTTTATTTAATTGCTCGCGAATTGCCTCATCAAGTTCTGGTACTTGATGCCCATGAACATTTAACCAAATAGATGAAACACCGTCCCAATATTCATTTCCATTTACATCGTATAGCTTTCTTCCCTCTCCACGTTCAATAATGACAGGATCTTCTTCTAAATAATCTTTCATTTGTGTAAATGGGTGCCATACGTAATCTTTATTCTTCTTCGATAATTCTTCATATGTATAAAACGATTTTTCACTCGTGTTACTATTAATAGCCACAATTGTCACCCCTAATGTTAACTTATTTATAAATATAGTTAACATTAAAAACAAATGACTGTCAATTATTTTTAAATCAAATAGTTCTCAAAAAAGAACAACCTATCATACGATAAGTTGTTCTACTTTCCATGTTGTATCTTTCCAATTTCTAAAATAATCTCTTCATCTTTTTTTCCTTCTGTATCAATTCCAAGTTGCTTAGCATGCTCAATTAACAAATCATGGCGCTGCTCAAATCTAGCGGTATCTACTTCTTTTGTAACCTCTTCTTTTGTTTTCCCCTCAGTAGAAACTCCTAGTTTTGTAGCTGCTTTTTCCATCGATTTCTTCTCTTCAGTTTCTTTCACTTTCTTCACTTCTGACTGCTGTATTTGCTTTTGTTTCGACTGCTCTGATTCAGCTGCAAAAGCTGTGTAAATTCCAGCACTTCCGCCAACGACTAGTAAGGTGGTAAAAAGAATTATTTTTTTCTTCACTCTTTCCTCCCCTTTCAAATTCATTATAACGCACATTTTTACAGTATGAAAAACATTTCTCCTTTATTTCCCTAAAAAAATATCGAATGTTTTTATTGACATGTATGATGAATATATGATAAAAATTTAACTAACATCATATGAATCGGCGTTGATAGGATTTAGTAGTATTTCGTTTTCTGATTTCAGAGAGCTGGTGGTCGGTGCGAACCAGTACAGAGCGATTTATGAATTACCCCCTGGAGCTTCTTTTACGAAACGTGAGGAGTAGTGAAAGACGGTTTAGACCGTTATGTCTAAAGAGTGGTGAAATGAAACTGTTTCACAATTTAGGGTGGTACCGCGAATTTTTCGTCCCTGCATATATTGCAGGGGCGTTTTTATTTTATGAGCGCATATCATATGACCCTTTATTTTGTGATACATTCCTTTCACAAGCTAGGGTGGTACCGCGATTTCTTCGTCCCTGCATAATTATATGCAGGGGCGTTTTTTTATCCAATCATTTCCGTATCATATTGAGATGTTGACAATTACCGGTAATTTGTCACAAAATTCTAAATTTTAGAAGGAAATATACAATATTGGCGAATTTTATATAAAAAAGAGCTATTTTAGATTACTTAGGAGGGAAAAACAATGGTTTCAAAAATTGAATCTGTTCTTTTAACATTATTTATCTTTTTCTGTATTGGCTTTAGTGTTATCCAATTAGAAGTTTCACCACACATCCCAATTTTATTTGGTATCGTTCTTTTATTAGCATTTGGATTTATGAAAAAAATCTCTTGGTCTACTATGGAAAAAGGGATGATCAGTAGTATTTCAGCTGGTATTCCATCTATTTTTATTTTCTTACTTGTAGGCGTATTAATTAGTGTTTGGATCGCTGCTGGAACAATTCCAACTTTAATGGTATACGGCTTCCAGATTGTATCTCCTAAAATTTTCGTTCCAACTGTTTTTGTAGTTTGTGCAATTGTTGGAACAAGTATCGGTAGTGCCTTTACAACTGCCGCAACTGTAGGACTTGCCTTTATGGGTATGGGTAGTGCTCTCGGATACGATCCAGCTCTAATCGCTGGTGCAATTATTTCTGGCGCATTCTTTGGAGATAAAATGTCTCCTTTATCTGATACAACAAACTTAGCTCCTGCTGTAACGGGTGTAGATTTATTTGAGCATATTCGCAACATGCTTTGGACAACAGTTCCTGCTTTCATTATTGCTTTTATCGCATTTTTCATTTTAGGAAGCGGTATTAGTGGAGACGTTGACTTCACAAACTTTATTAGCACGTTAGAAAAAAACACAACGATTTCTATCGTTACACTTATTCCAATTTTATTACTGTTCCTATTCGCATTTAAAAAGGTTCCAGCAGTTCCAACATTGCTTGCAGGAATTGTTGTAGGAATTATTATTCTCTTTATTTTTAAACCTAGCACTTCTTTAGCTGATTTAATGAAAATTATGCAAGACGGCTACGTTTCTAAAACTGGTATTAAAGACATTGATAGCTTACTATCTCGCGGTGGTCTACAAAGTATGATGATGTCGATTGCTCTTATTTTCCTAGCTCTTTGTATGGGAGGATTATTACAAGGAATGGGTATTATAGCGCAGCTGATGAATATTATCTCTAGCTTTGTAAAAAATAGCACACGCTTAATTATTTCTACTGCTTCAACTGCAATTGGTGTAAACTTCCTACTTGGCGAACAATACTTATCAATCGTTTTAACAGGACAAGCATTCGCTAACAAATACGATGAAGTCGGTTTAGAACGTCGTAATTTATCACGCGTATTAGAAGATGCAGGTACAGTTATTAACCCGCTCGTACCATGGGGTGTAAGTGGCGTATTCTTAACAAACGTCCTTAGCGTTCCAACATTCGATTACCTTCCATACGCAATCTTCTGTTTAGCTTGCCCAGTCTTAACGATTATCGTCGGCTTTACTGGATTTGGCCTTTCATGGAAGAAAGAAAAAGCAGTACCAGTTTCATAATATAATAAAAAGGATTACCTTAATCGGTAATCCTTTTTATATTTCTCCGCTATCTATTCGCTTTCTTTCTTCTAAATAACATAAGTAATCCCGCTCCAACAAACGCCAGACCTGCTCCAATTGTAGAAGCAACACTTGTACCTGTTTTCGGTAAATCACGTTCTTCTTTATTTTCACTTACAGTTGTTGTTTCTTTTGAGTTTTGATTATCCGTTGTAGTTTGTCCAGATCCTGTATTATTTCCATCTTGTTTTGGTTCATTTCCATTATTGCCTTCACCTGTTGGTGGTGTCGTTGGATTTTCTCCGTTATTGCCTTCACCTGTTGGCGGTATCGTTGGATTCTCTCCACCAGTTTCCTTATCATCATTCTTCTTCGTTATATCAATTGCATATTTAGCAAATTCATTTTCAGATGGTCCAACATATGATATCTTTCCATCTTTCTTTATATGGTTTTGTGCATTTGGTGAAGAATCAAATGTTGTATTTAATTTATCTGCAACAATCGGCTTAAATGTCCAGTTTTGATCTGCTGCTGGATCAATAATTGGTGTTTCTTGCATATATTTCACAATGATTTGACGTGTTTCATCTTGTGATTGGTATACAACTTCCCCTTTACTTACACCAGGGAACGTTTGGCTACTTCCACGATAGTTATTTGTAGCTACGATGAACTCTTGATTGTCAGCTACAGGCTTACCTTCATACGTCATATTTACAATACGATTCGTATTTCCATTTACAACTTTACCATCTTTATCGTATTTCGCTGGTTGCGTCACGTCAATTTCGTATTTTAGACCATCTAAAATATCAAAATTATATGTAGGATAACCTATATTTACTAGTGGCTGCTCTTCTGTTTTCGCTGGATCAATTTTATTAAACTGACCAGCAGACATTTCAAGCCATTCTTTTACTTGTGCCCCGTTTACTTTTACAGCATATAACGTATTTGGATATACATATAAATCCGCTACGTTTTTAATTGCTAACGTCCCTGCTGGAATATCCGTATAATATGTAGCACCGTTTCGGCCACCCGCTTTAAATGGTGCTCCTGCAGATAATACTGGAATTCCTTTATATTTACTATATTGTCCGTTTTCAGCGAATAGCTTTTCTACATACCATTTTTGTGCATTTGTCACAAGTTGTACAGAAGGATCATCTTGTACTAATGAGAAATAACTATTAATTGGCGCTGTCGTTTTTCCTACAGCTGTATTCACATAATCAATTGTCGCTTGATGATCATCCTTAATTTCATTAACTAATCTTTGATCAGATTGTACTAATGGGTTCCCTTTACTATCAGCAATCGGACGAAGTTGCGGCTTCGATTGCTCTTTTTGTACTTCCCATTTTCCGTTTACCTTTTTCAATTGCATATCAATAATACCTAAGTTACTTCCAAAAACACCAGGCATTACAACAGGAACACCATTAAATACATCCTTCACTTCAGTATGTGAATGTCCCATTAATACTGCATCTACACCAGGAACCTCTGTCAAATAATATGAAGCATTTTCCATTTTGGGGCTACGGCCGCTCTTATCGACACCTGAATGGGCTAATGCAACAATAACGTCCGCACCTTGCGCCTTCATTTCTGGAACTAACTTTTCCGCTGTATCAACAATATCTTTCGCTTTCACTTTTCCTTCTAAATTCGCTTTATCCCAGTTCATAACTTGAGGTGGAACAAATCCCATTACGCCAATTTTCACTTTTTGTTTTTGACCTGATTCATCTTCTACTTCTTTTTCAAAAACATGATATGGTTTAAAGTAGTTTTGGTCGTTCTCTTCATTATTATCTTTATCATCCTTATAGACGTTCGAGTTAATAACCGGGAACTCTGTTTTACTAATTACTTTGTTTAAATAGTCTAAACCGTAGTTAAATTCATGATTCCCAAGAGAGATGACGTCATACTTCATTAAATTCATTACACGATATAATGGATGTGTATAACTAGGATCCACAGGCTTCTTCGGATCATTTATTTTATTCGCTACATAATCTCCAAGCGGTGTCCCTTGTAATGCATCCCCATCATCAAATAAGACAGAGTTCTTCGCTTCTTCACGTGCTTTATTCACAAGTGTTGCAGTTTGCACGAGACCTACTTTATTATCTGTTTTCGTTTGATAATAATCGTAATTCATTAAGTTAACGTGAATATCTGATGTTTCTAAAATTCGTAAGTTAACTGTACTCTCCCCAGCTTTTTCCTCTGCATGAGCTGTTGTCGGCAACACTTGCGGTGCTATAACGCCAATAGCAAGTGTTGCTCCAGCTAGCATTTTTTTTGACTTTTTCACAAAAGATCCCCCTTATACAATTACCCCAAAATAATGAAATGAATCTCTATCAGTCCCTAATCACATACCTTTTTCTTCTATTAGAGCGATGATTTTCACCTTATCTGACATTATCATATCTAAAGTTCTTTCATACCGTCAATATTTTTTGACATACTTCTACAAATTTTCTGTAAAGTTATTGTGAATTTTTCATAAATATATAATATGCCCTTACATTGCTTATACTGCTGAATATGATACAATTACCAATTACAAGGAGGATGAATTTATGAAAAAAATCATCTTAACAATTGTTTGTCTCCTCCTTCTAATCATTTCTTGTTCTAATTTTGAAAAGAACGATGAGATAGAACAAAAAGAAACTGAAGGAAAAGCAGAAAAAACATCTGCTCCCAGTTGGATTTATAAGCAAACGAATGACTCTTTTTATCACCTCGTATTAGGTGATTCACTTGCAAAAGGATATGGATCTACACAAGGGGGATTTGCCGAATTAGCTTCTAGACAAATAGAAACACAAATTCACAAACCAATTACAGTAGAAAACCTTGGGATAAACGGTCTTACTACAGATCGTCTCGCAAAAAAAGTTCAATCAGAAGATGTTCAACAAAAAATTAGGGAAGCAAATATCATTACTATTAGTATTGGAGGAAATAATTTATTCCGCTTAAATCGTGATGTAGGTGTTATAGATGGTATTAAAATGTTAAATAAAGAAAAAGCCCGTTTTGAAACGGATGTAAAAAATATTGTAAAGACCGTTCGAGATCAAAATCCGAATGCTTTACTCATTCTCTCTGAACTCTATAACCCTTTACAACTAGAGGACTCCATCGCAAGTTATGCAGATATGTTTTTAGACGGTTGGAATGATTCTATTTATTCTATTTCAAAAGCACATCAACCGTCGATCGTTTTACCAATTCGCAAATTAATATCGAATGATAAAAAAGAGTTACTATTTGACCAAGTACACCCAAATGATAACGGTTATGCGATTATTGCCAATACATTTACAAAGCAAGTGTTATCCTACAAATATTAAGGCTACCATGAAACAATTCTATTTTTATACCTTGTCTTTTTTGTTACAATGATAGTGGAAGGGGGCCGTTATATGGAATCACGCGAGTGGGAACGTATTGTTGATCATCTTCTTTCGCTAGTGCCTCTTTTTTATCGCAAATTTATGCTTCCTGGAGAGTTTTCTTCTCAAAGACATATGCCGCCATCGCATACGCAAGTGTTACTGCTTTTGCATGAAAATGGTACATTAGCAGTTTCAGAAATTGGCAAGCGGCTAGCGATTTCACGGCCTAACATGACCCCTCTATTAAACAAACTTATTCAAGAAGAGCTAATAGAGCGTCATTATAGCGAAAAAGATCGAAGGGTCATTTTAATTTCCCTAACAACTGAAGGGAAAGTGTTAGTAAGTCAGTATCAGCAATTCATTTTAGGCAAACTAAAAGAAAATTTTCAAACATTATCTGAGGAAGAGCGTGAAAAGCTCATTTATTCTCTTAAAACCATTCAAAATTTAATTTTGAAAACAAACGCATAAAGCTGCTTCTAAATAGAAGCAGCTTTATGATTCGTAATAATTACCATAGTATACATTTGAATACGGCCATGTCGTTAAATATGGTTTTTGTTCTTGCGTAGGCTGTTGTTGTGGTATTTGTGGTATTTGCTGTAATTGTTGTTGTCGATATAACTCGTATTGTCTACTCATATCATAAACCGGATAATAATTTACATATGGGTATACTTGCGGTACGTAATAATAATACATTCATTCTCTCCCCCTTTTTCTTAAACATATTCAAAGGAGAAAATGAATGTGACATTCTTTATATTTGAACAAGTGGTTCTCTCACTTGTTTCTTTCTTTTCTTCAAACGTAACTTACGATTCTTTTCATATAAATAATGCACAACGAAATATGAAATTACCCCACACACAATTCCTATTATCGTCATACCAATTAATACATATACTTCACTCTGTAATAAGCTCTTTAACATCGTAAAAATATGGCTCGAAAACAAATCTGATATCGTAAATGGTTCATGATGTATTTTCTGTACATGAAATGGATAAATCATTTTTCCTAGCGCATAAGCAAACGGAAATAAAAATACTGGGAGAAACGATATTTTCCCAATAATATTACCAATGACTGCGGCTGGAAAAGATCCCTTTGCTAACCTTACAATTGGATAAAATATTAAATATACGAGCGATGCCGTATAAATCACCAACATTTCTAAACCAAATCCAATAGCAAAACCTAGCGACACTTTCTTTGCTCCTTCTGGCGATCGAAGCAACTTAAAATATTGAAACTTTAATATTCTCCACATCCGCTGAAAAAACGAATATGTTTTCTTAGTTGTTTTCAAATTCATCATCTCTTTAACTATATTTTTTTATCTAGTATGTCCTTACATGATATGAAAAACAAATTTAGTTTGCTCTTTTTATTATAAATGATATAGAGATAATTAACTAAATATACATCCGACATTTCCATATAAAAAAACCTCCCTTTTAGGAAGGCTCTTCTATATTTTTAAATAAACTCACTAATAAAGCTTTTTGCGCGTGCAACCTGTTACCAGCTTGCTCAAAAACGATAGACTGTGGCCCATCTATAATCTCTCCAGTTACTTCTTCTTCACGATGAGCGGGCAGGCAGTGCAGGAAACGATATGTTTGCTTTGCATGTATAACAAGCTCTTTATTTACTTGGAAAGGCTGGAATAAAGTATATTTTTCTGCTTCTCCTTCTTGGCCCATACTCATCCAAACGTCAGTATAAATAAAATCTGCTCCACTTACCGCTAATTCAGGATTATGCAAAATTTCAATTTCAGCCCCTGTTTCATCAGCAATCGCTAATGCTTTTTTAACAATTTCTTCATTCGGCTCATACCCTACAGGAGTTGCAACAGTCATATTCATTCCGACTTTTGCACTCGCTAGCAATAGTGAATGACATACATTATTCCCATCACCTACATAAGCTAATTTAACTCCTTTAAACGTATGAACTTCTTCATATATCGTCATTAAATCTGCCAATGCTTGGCAAGGATGATGATCATCAGTTAAACCGTTAATAACTGGGATACTGGACTCTTTTGCAAGCTCCTCTACATCCGCATGCGAAAATGTGCGTATCATAATTCCATCAATATAATGAGATAGTACTTTCGCAGTATCTGACACCGTTTCTCCTCTGCCAATTTGCATCTCTTTTCCACTTAAAAACATTCCATGTCCTCCGAGCTGTACCATTCCTGCTTCAAAAGAAACGCGAGTACGGGTTGAATGTTTATCAAAAATGAGACCTAATATTTTCCCTTGTAATAAAGGCTCCTGCTTGTTCTTTTTTAAATATATAGCGAACTCAATTAAAGAAATGATTTCTTCTTGCGTCAATTCTTCTAACGTTAAAAGATCTTTCGTATTTAATTTCGGTACTTGTACAGTTGACATGAAATTTCCCCCTTATATTATTGATGCATTTTTTGTACAAACCACTCTTTTTATCATATATATTGCCTGTTCTAGCTCTTCATTCGTTACAATAAGTGGTGGTAGTAGTCTTATAACATTAGGCCCTGCTTGTAATACGAGAAGTCCTGCTTTTTCTAGTTGTTCTATGACATTTGCAACCTCATGCTTGCATTCGATTCCAATCATAAGTCCCTTACCACGAATATTTTGAACACATTCAACGTGTCGTAATTCTTCTTGCAATTTCTTTAATACGTACTCGCCCTTTTCCTGTACCTCTTTAAAAAACGATTGCTCCTTAATGAATTGCAATACTTCTTTCGCTGCAGTCATAGCAATATAATTCCCACCGAAAGTTGAACCGTGTGACCCGGCAGTAAAAGAAGAACCTAGTTCTTTTCGGCCAATCATCGCTCCAACTGGAATACCATTCCCAAGCGCCTTTGCGATGGTAACGATATCAGGAACTATTCCCATTTGCTCATAAGCGAATAGTGTTCCTGTTCTGCCTATTCCAGTTTGTACTTCATCTATAATAAAAAGAGCATCGTACTGATTACATAGTTTTTCAATTTCCTTCAAAAAGGATGGATCAGCTAATATTACTCCTCCTTCTCCTTGAATAACTTCTACCATTACCGCCGCAACTTCTTCATTCATTACTTCCTCTAATGCTCGTATGTCGTTAAATGGTATATGTAAAAAAGACGGAAGTAATGGACCGAATCCTTCTTTCACTTTATCTTGCCCTGTTGCACTCATCGTTCCAAATGTTCTCCCGTGGAAAGATTGCTCACATGTTACTACGAGAGATTTTCCAGTATGCTTACGTGCTAGCTTTAAAGCCGCTTCATTTGCCTCCGCCCCGCTATTACAAAAAAACACATGATCTAATGCTGTATCTTCTGTTAATAATGATGCGACCTCTTCTTGTAAGGAGTTCGTAAATAAGTTAGATATATGCCATATATTTCTAAGTTGCTTTTCTACTGCCTTTACAACCGTAGGATGACAATGTCCTAAGTTACATACTCCAATACCAGAAGTGAAATCTAAATATTGCTCACCACTTTTATCAATAACTTTAGCCCCATTGCCCTTTAGAAATTCAATTTCTCTTCTTCCATATGTTTGAAAAAGATGGTTTGTCATACGATACTCACTCCTTTTGTTACCGTAGTTCCAACACACTCTCCTGTAACCTCAGTAAAATCCTTTGTACCATTTACGATACTAGCCTTTTCCACTCCCATTTTTAACGATGTAAGTGCCGCCTGTACTTTCGGAATCATTCCACCTGTAATGACGCCTTGTTCTATAAAAGTAAGAATTTCATATTCATCCGTTTTCTTTACCAATCTTCCTTCGTGTAATACTCCATCTACGTCCGTTATAAAAATGAGTTCTTTTGCGGATAGTGCGGCTGCAATTCCAGCTGCAGCGGTATCTGCATTTATGTTATAAACCTCATTACCATTTATCCCAATAGGGGCAATGACAGGAATATAATTCATATCTATCAACCCTTTCAATAGGGCTGTTTCTACATAACTTACTTCTCCTACATATCCTATCGCTTCGCCAACAGGTTGAACTTGAAGTAAATTACCGTCACATCCTGAAAGCCCCACCGCAAGTAAATCATGTTTTTGTAAATTCATTACGAATTTTTTATTCGTACTTCCGCATAGCACCATTTGAACAACATCCATAACCTCTTTTGGTGTTACTCTTAATCCATCTTTCTTTTCTATCTCGATATTAGAGTCTTCTAACTTGGCATCAATTTCTGGGCCACCGCCATGGACAATAACAACCTTATACTTATTTTGCAATTTCTTTATACAATCAAAAAAGACACTATTTAATCGATTCAACATGCTACCGCCACATTTAACTACAATATAATCACTCATCTTCTCTCTCCTTATGTACGATAACAAGCATTTATTTTCACATATTCATAACTTAAGTCGCAGCCCCAAGCTGATCCCGTTTCATCTCCTAAATGTAAACACACATCAATTTTTATTTCATGTTCTTGTAATTTCTTTGTCATTTCCTCTTCAGAAAACATTTGAGGCTCACTATTTTTTAATACGGCGATAGATTGAAGAGTGATATCAATTGTATTTGGGTTAATAATTACTTCACTCTGTCCAGTACTACTAATAATTCGTCCCCAATTTGGGTCCTCACCGTATATCGCTGTTTTCACAAGACTGGAACCGACTATTTGTTTTGCAATTTTCTTTGCTTCTTCATTTGTTCTAGCCCCTAACACGTTTACTTCTATTAACTTCGTAGCACCTTCACCATCTTGTGCAATTTTTTTCGCTAAATCTTCACATACCTTTTGTAAAGCAACTACGAAAGTTTCCCAGTCTTCATGTTCCATATTCATCGTTTTCGTTTCTGATAATCCACTTGCCATAGCGATGACCATATCATTTGTAGAAGTATCTCCGTCCACCGTAATTTGATTAAACGTATGATTCGTAATTTGTGATAATGCTGTTTGCAATACTTCATGCTCTATATTGGCGTCTGTTGTAATAAAACTAAGCATCGTTGCCATATTCGGTTTGATCATCCCTGATCCTTTTGCGACCCCAGCAATGATCACTGCTTTCCCATCAATTATCATCTCATAGCAAGTTTCTTTCGTTATAAGATCTGTCGTTAAAATTGCTTCATAAAAAGAATAAGCTTCACTTACTTCCTTTGTTGGCACAAGAGATTCAATTCCCTTTCGAATGATATCCATCGGTAAAGGTACTCCAATTACACCTGTTGAAGCGACTGCGACGTACTTTTCTTTTACTCCAAAGTGTTCCGCTCCTAATGTTCGCATCTCATAAGCATCTTGCAATCCTTTCATCCCCGTACAAGCATTTGCATTGCCGCTATTTACAACAATTGCTTGTAATTTCCCTTCTGCTGCTATGCTATCCTTCGTTACTTGCAACGGCGCTGCTTGTATTTGATTTGTTGTATACACAGCGGCACATGATGCTGGCACCTCACAAACGATTGCACCCATATCCTTTTTCACCTTTTTCAGACCATTTGCAGTACCGATTGCCAAAAAGCCTTTTGGTGTAACAATTGAACCATTTGCTAATTTTGTAATAGACGATGCTTTAATCATAATTTCCCCCTTATGGATAAAGCGGCATATGCTGTAAACCCGTTGTCTCTTCTAGTCCCGCTAATAAATTTGCATTTTGAACTGCTTGCCCTGCCGCACCTTTCATCATATTGTCTATAACAGAAACGACCGTAACTTTTTCTGTTCTTTCATCGTAAGCTATCCCAATATCACAATAATTTGAGCCCCTTACTTCTTTCGGACTTGGAAATTCTCCTTGCGAGCGAACTCGAACGAAAGCTGAGTATTCATACGTTTCTTCATACAACTTTTGAAGTTGCTCTATTTTCATTTCCTTTTTCACTTTCGCATAAAGTGTAATCATAATCCCTCGTGATATCGGTATTAAATGTGTACTAAACGTGATTGGCCTCGTTTCACGATTCCACTCTGCAAGCATTTGCTCAATCTCAGGAACGTGCTGATGCTGATTAACTTTATAAATGTGTAAGTTATCGTATAACTCAGGAAAGTGAGTCATTGTTGTTGGCGTTTTGCCCGCTCCAGATACTCCTGATTTCGCATCAATAATAATCGAAGCTTCTTCAATCATGCCGCTACGTACTAACGGCGCTACCGCTAATAATGCAGCTGTAGCAAAACATCCTGGGTTTGCAATTAAATTTGCATTTTGGATCTCAGGCCTTTTCCATTCACTTAATCCATATACTGCTTTCCTAAGAAGTTCTTCCTGTGCAGCTGGCCTTTTATACCACAATTCATATGACGAGGGATCTATCATACGAAAGTCTCCAGATAGGTCAATTACTTTTAAACCTACTGCCAATAATTTTGGTGTTAACTCTGCCGATACTCCCGCTGGGGTTGCTAAAAATACAATTTCAGCTTCCTTCTCTATTTTCTCCGCATCAATTTCTTGTAACGTATGGACAAGAACATTTCGAAAATGCGGGTATACATTTGTTATAAATTCACCGACTTGTGAAAAAGAATGGAGAGATGCTATCGAAAAATATGGATGTTGCTCTAATAACCGAATTAACTCAATACCTCCATATCCAGTTGCTCCAATAATTGCGACTTTCATAAGCTCCTCCTCATATCTATTCTTTAAATTAAGTTTGATTATAATATTGCATAATTATAAAGTCAATTAAATATTTATAATTTTTAAAAACTTGAAAATATTAACTTTGCTATAAAAACAATATATACAAGTGGATTTTTATGCAAAAATAGTGCATAGTAGTATTTTCATTTCACTTCAAGTACAATAAAACAATACATGTATACATATAGGCGGGGAAAAACATGAATAAAAAATTAATTGAGAAAATGATTATAAAAAGTTTTCGGCAATATCAATGTAATCCTGTTTCAAAAGAGGATCAGGAAATGCTAATTAAACATATTCAAATGATAATTCATTCAAATACTGAAATTGATGTATACGAGGCTGTTGAGGATATCGTTTACGATTATGTGACTGGAAAATAAAAAATAGGAGATTTCCATATGGAAATCTCCTATTTTTTACTTAATGATTTGCCTGCAACGCGTTCAAATAAACCTGGGAATAATGCGTAGAGCTTTGGCCCCATTCCCATCCACTTCGGCAAGTTTACTTCACGTTTTTTCGTTTGCATCGCCTTTACGATTTGTTCTGCTACATATGTTGGTTTTAACATGTAACGTCCCATATTTTTCACATATGTACCTGATTGATCGGCTATTTCAAAAAAGTTCGTTTCTATCGGTCCTGGGTTAATTGCTGTTACATACACATTTGTGTTAGATAACTCCATACGTAAACTATTCGTAAATCCTAATACAGCGTGTTTTGTTGCTGCATAAGCACTCGACTTCGGAGTTGCAATTTTTCCAGCCAATGAAGCAATATTAATAATTTGTCCTTCGTTCCTTTTTACCATATTAGGTAATACCGCTTTCGTACAAGCTACTAATCCAAATACATTTACTTGAAACATATCCTTTACTTCATCCATTGAAGCATCTTCAAACGTTTTAAAAATACCAAACCCAGCATTATTTACCAATATATCAATACGGCCTACTTCTTGTAATACCTTTGAAAAAACAGATTGTACTTTCGTTTCTTCACTTACATCTAATACATAGTAATAGCAAGGCGTATTATAAGTTACTTTAATTTTGTCTGCTAATGCTTGTAGCTTCTCTTCTGTTCGAGCCATTAATACCGGCGTCGCCCCTTGCTCTGCAACCTGCATTGCAACTTGCTCTCCAATTCCACTAGAAGCACCTGTAATGACGATTACTTTTTCTTGTAAACGTCCCGTCATTGCTGTCACCTACTTTGCATAATAAATCAATTGTTGTGAAGATTCATCAATCATCACCTGTTGATTATATGCTAAAAAGTCTAATTGTCCAACAGTTTCTGAGATAGTAAGTGGTAATTGCTCTTTATATAATACCGGAAATAGTTTTACACACACCTCAAATGCTGTCATTGGCTTTTCCTTTAATAGTTCAAGCACTTTAAAAGCACGTGTCTCTTGCTTTTGTAATCTTGTTTCAATAAGTTGTTTCACATTCAGAACATCTTCCCCATGCCCTGATAAAATCCGTGAAATATTCATTTCACTTAAACGTTTTAACGTTTGATTGTACTGCAATAAGGGATGCGCTCTTTCTGTTTGCCCTTCATATGGTGGTTCTAATATTGGATTTGAAGAAATATGACTAATGAGAGCATCCCCACCAATTAATATTCCATCAGATTCTCTATATAATGAAATATGAGTGGAAGCATGACCCGGGGTTTCAATCACTGTAAATCCAGGTAATGAATCTATACGATCTCCCTCTCTCACGGTATGTGTTAACGATCTATTACAAGAATATTTAAGTGTCTTCGTCGTCAATAACGCCTCACCATTCAGAAATACTGCTGGAACGCCGAACTGCAAGGCTGTCTCTTTAAAAAATTCATGATACCTCTTTAAAAATTCAGCATTCTGTGTAATCCATGGTTCATTCCAAGGATGTCCGATAATCTTTACTTTTTCAGAAAATGTATTTAAAAGTCCGCAATGATCCGCATGGTGATGCGTAATCACTACCGTTTCAATATCTTCTATCTTATATCCTAATGCACCTAATTGACTTTCTAGTGCTTTCTTTGCTTCTTCTGTATTTGTCCCTGTATCAATTAACGTTAATGTTTCTCCCTCAACTAAAAACACATTCACTGTCTCAACTGCAAATGGAACAGGAATCTCCATTCGATGAATCGCCGTCATGCTTAGCCCCCCCTGTCTTTTTCCGGTTCAAAAATGAATACCTCTTCAGTTTACAACTTCCCTATAAATTTGTCATTATTTTCAGATAAAAAGAGGTCTTTTCCATAAAAAAACGAATGTATGTACATTTATAAGTATTTCTAACCAAATTTAAAGGAGGCACATCATGTCTATGCAAAACATTTCCTTTCTCGGTGCAGGCTCTATTGCCGAAGCGATTATTGGTGGCTTATTAAACGCAAATGTTGTTAAGGGAGAACACGTCACTGTAAGTAATCGTTCTAACGAGACAAGATTACAGGAGTTACATAAAAAATACGGTGTCAAAGGTACACATAATAAAAAGGAATTACTTGCTGATGCAAATATTCTTTTTCTAGCTATGAAGCCAAAAGATGTCGCAGAAGCGGTTATTCCTCTTAAAGAATACATAAATAATGACTTGCTTATTATTTCGTTATTAGCAGGTGTTTCTACTCATTCAATTAGAAACCTACTTCAAAAAGACGTTCCGATTATTCGTGCAATGCCAAATACATCTGCAGCCATTTTAAAATCCGCTACCGCTATCTCACCTTCAGAACACACAACGGAGGAACATATTCGCACTGCAACATCTTTATTTGAAACGATTGGTCTCGTCTCTGTTGTAGAAGAAGAAGATATGCATGCTATCACTGCATTATCTGGAAGTGGACCAGCTTATATTTATTACGTGGTAGAGGCACTGGAAGAGGCAGCAAAAAAAATTGGTTTAAAAGAAGATGTTGCAAAATCTCTTATTCTTCAGACGATGATTGGTTCTGCTGAAATGCTAAAAGCAAGCGAAAAACACCCTTCTATTTTGCGAAAAGAAATTACTTCTCCTGGCGGAACAACTGAAGCAGGTATTGAAGTATTAAAGGAGCATAATTTTCAACAAGCATTAATCTCATGTATTACACAAGCAACGAAACGATCACACGATCTTGGAAAAACATTAGAAGAAATAGCAAAAGAAAAATAAAAAACGGAGCTCAACTTTATTTGAGCTCCGTTTTTACTTTAATCATATGATATGCTTTTAGTTATTACTCTTACCAAAAATCTCTTCTTGCAAACGACGACCTGTCGGTGTTGCTGCAAGGCCACCTTCTGCTGTTTCACGAAGTGCTACTGGCATCGTTTGTCCAATTCTAAACATCGCCTCAATGACTTCATCACATGGAATTGTACTAGTTACACCAGCTAATGATAAATCAGCTGAAATCATGGCATTCGCAGCTCCTGCTGCATTACGTTTTACACAAGGTACTTCTACAAGCCCTGCAACAGGATCACATACTAAACCAAGCATATTCTTTAATGAAATCGCCATCGCTGTAGCTGCTTGATCTTGTGTTCCACCAGCCATCTCAACTGCTGCTGCAGCTGCCATTCCACTTGCTGAACCTACTTCAGCTTGGCAACCTCCTGCCGCGCCAGAAATACAAGCATTATTCGCAACAACCATACCGAAAGCTCCTGCTGTAAATAAAAATTCAATCATTTCTTCGCGTGTCGGCTGTAATTTTTCTTGCAGTGCAAACAGTACACCTGGCACTGTTCCAGCAGATCCTGCTGTTGGTGTTGCACAAATAATTCCCATCGCCGCATTTACTTCATTTGTCGCAACAGCTTTACTCACTGCGTCCAAAATCGTATCTCCAGATAAACCTTTTCCACTCTGCATATACGCTTGGACTTTCACAGCATCCCCGCCAGTTAAACCAGTCGGTGATTTTACACCACGAATACCGCGTTCTACTGCTTGTTCCATCACGACTAAGTTCTTTTCCATTCCAGCAATTACTTCTTCACGTGAGATATTTCTTGTTTGCATTTCACATTGAATCATAATTTCTGCGATTTTTACATTTTGCTCTTTAGCTTGCGCCACTAGTTCCGCTGCGTTCCGAAACATGGTGTGTCCCCCCTGCAATTAATCCATAATAGTTACTTGACAAATATTTTGTTGCCCATTTATTTCCGCAATTACTTCATCTGCTAATAATTCATCTGTTTCAATGACCATAAGCGCTCTTCTTCCTTTTTCTTTACGAGAAACACTCATTGTACTTATGTTAATCTCATGCTTAGCAAGGATTGAAGCTACAGCTGCGATAGCACCAAAGCGATCGTTATTTACAATAAGTAGTGCTGGACTCGTGCCTGTTAATTGAAGATCGAATCCGTTTAATTCTACAACTTCAATTTTACCGCCACCAATTGAGCAAGCAACAACTTCAATTTCCTCTTCACCTTTATACAGACGAATTTTCGCTGTATTTGGATGCGGAGCATTTGCATCTTCTTCAATGAATTCCACTTCAATCCCGCGTTCTTTTGCAATATCTAACGCACTTGGAATACGTAAATCATCTGTTTCAAATCCTAGTATTCCACCGATTAGCGCTACATCCGTACCGTGACCACGGTATGTTTTTGCAAATGAACCATATAATGAAATGCTAACTCTCTCTGGTTCATGACGAAACAGCTGACGAGCAACTTGCCCCATTCTTGCCGCGCCTGCTGTATGTGAACTTGATGGACCAATCATAACCGGACCAATAATATCAAACACTGAGCGATACTTCATCATAACTCCCCCTAAACCTCTATGAAAAAATTATTTACTATTCTATTAAGCTACCGAATCGGTTGCTGTTCCAGTCGTACCACGAATTTGTTCCGCTGTAAGAATTGGATAGTTTTTGAATAACAGTGAAGCAATATATCCTGAAATAATACCAGTTATAATAATAAATAAGAAACTTAGCATTACCTGCATTTAAAAATAATATAAGATAGTCCACAATAAAGTCTGGTAGCAATCCAAAGTTTAACACAGAACCCCTTACAAGCATAGCATAAACAAGTGAAACTCCCATTGCTTTCATACCTTTTGATATTTTAAAGCTAAAAAGGAAAAAAAGACTTAGTACAAATAATAGTAATATCCTTCCTATTATAATTTCCATGTTGCTCTCTCACGATTTAGTCAACTTCACTTGTTATGACAAATGGCTAAAACGCATGTAGCCTACAATAAATTATAATCTGCCCTCATTATAGCTTGTTTTTAATAAAACGCTTACTTTTAATGAATTTTAAAAGTTCTGAATAAAAATCCATTTTCGCTACTTGTACCACTCGTATGTCGTCTGACTTATATAACAGTTTTTCTAAATAATCGGTATTATGTATTTTTATCCTATATCTTCACATCATTAAAACTTTCTGTGTCATCCTATATAAAAATAAAATGATAACAGTTTTATTTTTAATTTTTTTAGAAATAAAAAAAATGGCAACCTATCGTCACCATTTTTTCACAACATTATTATCTTTCTACTGGAAATGATTTTAAATCCGTAGCTATTTCTGTATTAGAAAATAGCTCTCTTGCCTCTTTCAATAATTCCTTATATGTATCTCCTTGATAACGAGAACTAATATGAGTCAATATTAAGCGTTTTGCATTTGCCTGAAGTGCAATACTCGCAGCTTGCTTAGATGTGGAATGAAAATAATCATACGCTTGTTGTTCATCTTCTGCCGCAAAAGTCGCTTCATGAACAAGTACGTCAGCATCTTGCGCAAGCTCTCTACTCGCTTCGCAATATCGTGTATCGCCTAAAATTGTAATAACTCTTCCTTTTTGAGGCGGGCCAATAAAATCTTTTCCATCTAACACTGTGCCATTCTCTAATTCAACTACTTCACCATCTTTTAAGCGTTTAAAAACTGGACCAGGTTTCACACCCATTCCCAGTAACTTATCCACTAAAAGAGCTCCCTGTATATCTTTCTCTACAATTCGATATCCGAAGCATTCAATTCCATGTGATAACCTTTTTGTTTCTACACAAAATTCATTATCCTCAAACACAATACCTTCTTCCGTAATCTCAACGATTTCAAGTGGATATTTAACATGTGTCGTACTTACTAATAATGCCACTTCAATAAATTGTTTAATTCCTTTTGGTCCGTACACTGTTAATTTTGTTGTTCCACCTTGAAACGAACGGCTACCCAATAAACCCGGCAATCCAAAAATATGATCGCCATGTAAATGCGTAATAAATATTTTTTCAATGCGGCGTGGACGTACAGACGTATGTAGTATTTGATGTTGCGTCGCCTCGCCACAGTCAAATAACCAAGTCTGTCCTCTTTCTTCTAACAACTGCAAAGCAATTGCTGAAACATTCCTTCCTTTTGAAGGAACACCTGCACCAGTCCCTAAAAATACAAATTCCACTTTCTTTCCTCCAGCTCTTTATATAATCTATCTTTCATCTTACGGAATGTTATTTCAAATGGCAAATTGAATTTGTATAACCAATCATCTAGACAACTATATAACACGAACATTATACTTAAAAAATTTAGCTATCGTTCGTATTTTGTGGTAAAATGATTGTACTACATTTTAAGGGAGCGTTTTATTATGAAAGAAGTATTTCGTTTACAAACTGATTTTTCATCTTCATTTGATCGCTGGGTAAGTTCTTTCGTTTCTGATCACCCAGCACAATTAGAATGGACGACTTTAAAAGAATTAATCCATGAATATACAACATCACATACAAATGAGACGTTACCAACATATATTTCTTCAGCTTTAACATATTACGCACAACGCGTTTCAACAACAAGTAACTCAGAAATTGTTATTTTTGAAAATCCTACAATCTCATAATCTATAATAAAAAGCACTGTAATCAGTGCTTTTTATTTATGTTCATTAAAGTATTTATTTTCCCGCCTTATTTCAAAAAACTCCGCTTATTTCCTACTATATAGCCATCATAAATCTATTTGATTTTTCAAAAAAACAGATTAAAAAGATATTGACACTACGATTTTACAGTGCTAATATTCAACGTGTAATTGAATATGGTCTCTGTTAGGTGAGGCTCCTGTATAGAGAAACGCTGCTGCCCAAAAATGTCGAGAGACGCCAATGGGTCAACAGGAAAGGTCGGAATGAAGGCCTTTCTTAACGTAGCTGGTTTCAGTACCTATGCTATACAGTGCTAAAACTCAACGAGGGAGAGGTGCGTATGTTTTGTCATACACAAAAACTGTTTTTATCTATGTTTACTAACAGTCTTTGTTGTTGACTCTTTTTGACTATGAATTCAGACCTTTACTCGTTTTGAGTAAAGGTCTTTTTTATATCTTTATGCACCCTACTATGAAACAAACATAGCATATTCAGAAACTATTAAATTGTACGGAGGTGAGGAACAGTGTCAAGTGATGATTCGGCCCAGATACCCATATGTTTTACATTTATATTTCATCATGTAGGTAGGAAAGAAGCTGTTCCTCCCTGTTTAAAATAGTCGAGTAACAGATTGTTTCCTCCTTCATGAAAAGGAGGAACTACCAATGTTAAATTTACAAAAACAAGAAACGAAGCATGCTTACGATCAAGATAGCATGAAAGCAAATAACGAATTATTAGTGGAAGTTGCAACACAGGATGTAAACTCTGCGTTAAAACTCTTAGAAACAACACAAGATGGACTCTCTAAACAAGAAGCGTCTCGTAGACTTTCTTTATATGGTCCGAACGAAATCGCTCATAATAAAACATTGCTGTGGTACATTCAATTTCTGCTGGCATTTAAAAATCCATTTATTTTTGTTTTGTTAGCTCTTGGAGCACTCTCTTTTTTCACAGATGATATACAAGGAACAATTGTCGTATCTGTAATGGTACTGCTAAGTGCAACGATTCGCTTTTTACAAGAATTCCGCTCTCAGAAAGCGGCGGATAAGTTAAAGGCTATGGTTCGAACAACTGCGAGTGTCTTTAGAATAGATGGATTTGTACACGAAACAAAAAACGTAACAAATTTAAATCGAAATTACACAACAGAAATTCCAATTGAAGAACTTGTACCTGGCGATATTATTTCACTTTCAGCTGGTGATATCGTGCCAGCTGATGTGCGTATTTTATCCGCAAAAGATTTATTTGTTAATCAGTCTTCTTTAACCGGGGAAGCACTTCCTGTAGAAAAATACGAAAACTGCTACCATACGGAAAATAAACATATATTACCGAAAAACATGAAAAAAAATTACAATCCGCTCGATATGGAAAACCTTTGCTTTATGGGTACAAATATTGTTAGCGGTAGCGCAAAAGCTGTTGTTGTTTCAACTAGTACGGATACGTATTTCGGCTCTTTAGCAAAAAAGGTTATCGGAAAACGTGCAGAAACAAACTTTGATAAGGGCGTAAACAAAGTAAGTTGGCTCTTAATCACATTCATGCTTATTATGGCACCCATTGTCCTTCTCATTAATGGATTCACAAAAGGAGATTGGCAAGAAGCTTTTTTCTTTGCTATTGCTGTTGCAGTTGGCCTTACACCTGAAATGCTGCCAATGATTGTAACTGCTAATTTAGCTAAAGGCGCCGTGAACATGTCTAAACAAAAAGTAATTGTAAAACAGCTCAACTCAATTCAAAACTTAGGTGCTATGAACATTCTTTGCACAGATAAAACTGGAACTTTAACAGAAGATAAAGTTGTCCTAGTTCGTCATTTAGATCCTAACGGAAATGAATGCGATCGTGTATTACACTTTGCCTATTTAAATAGCTTCTATCAAACTGGATTGAAAAATTTAATAGATAAAGCTGTTATTGAACATACAGAGGAGAACCATAAATTTGATCCATCAGCTTTTCAAAAGCTAGATGAAATTCCATTCGATTTTGCTCGGCGTCGCATGTCTGTCATCGTGAAAAATATTTTAGGTGAACATACAATGGTTTGTAAAGGTGCCGTAGAAGAAATTTTATCAATTTGTAACTACACTGAAGTTGATGGACAAATTGTCCCTCTCACTGAAGAAATGAGAGTAAATGTAAAACATCTCAGCGAAACTTTAAATAGTGAAGGAATGCGTGTCATCGCTGTAGCATACAAGAACGATAACAAACCTTATCATAAAGCTTATGCAGTACAAGATGAATCCGCTATGATCCTTACTGGATATATCGGCTTTTTAGATCCACCTAAACCATCTGCTGCTTCTGCAATTCAAGCATTGCAAAAACATGGCGTACAAGTGAAAATCTTAACAGGCGATAACGAAATTGTTACAAAAAAAGTTTGTAAAGAAGTGGGATTAAATATAGGTGAGCCTGTCCTCGGTTACGAAATTGATTCTTTACCAGATAAAACATTAGCAACACTGGCAGAAGAAACAACAGTGTTCGCAAAACTAAATCCAATGCAAAAGTCCCGCATCATTCGCGTATTGCAAGGTAATGGTCATACTGTAGGTTATATGGGGGATGGTATTAACGATGCCGTTGCACTACGTGATGCTGATGTTGGAATATCTGTTGATACTGCTACTGACATTGCAAAAGAATCTTCCGATATTATTTTACTTGAAAAAAGTTTAACTATATTAGAAGCAGGTATTTTAGAAGGACGCACTACTTTCGGCAATATTTTAAAATATATAAAAATGACAGCTAGCTCTAACTTTGGAAATGTATTTAGTGTATTAGTGGCAAGTGCTTTCATTCCATTTTTACCGATGCTTGCAATTCATCTCTTAATTCAAAACTTACTTTATGATATTTCACAGCTTTCAATTCCATGGGATAAAATGGATAAGGAATTTCTAGAGAAGCCTAGAAAATGGGATACTGCAAACTTGCGTAACTTCATTATTTGCATCGGTCCAATTAGCTCTATATTCGATATTATCACATTCGTTGTCATGTGGAATGTGTTCGGTGCAAATACACCTGGAGAACAATCGCTATTCCAATCTGGTTGGTTTGTCGTTGGATTGCTAACTCAAACATTAATTGTCCATATGATTAGAACACAGAAAATTCCGTTCATTCAAAGTACAGCATCAATACCAGTTCTTGTATTAACCGCTTGTATTATGGCAATCGGAATTTACATTCCATTCTCACCACTTGGTGCAGCAATTGGTTTACAAGCATTGCCACTAAGCTACTTCCCGTGGCTCATAGGAATATTATTAGGTTATGCTTTCTTAACACAATTCCTGAAAAAGCTTTATATTAAAAAATTCCATAGCTGGTTGTAAAAATGAGAATGAGTGGGTATTTCTCACTCATTCTCAAAAAATATAACATGTACTTATATGTATGGAGGTGACCATGATGATATGGTATGACATCGTATTAAGGTTATTTATAGCAATTATTGTAGGAGCTTGCATCGGAATGGAAAGACAATGGAGACATCGAATGGCTGGATCCTCTCTTCCATCTAAATAAGAAGGGTTTAAATCTCTAAAACCTTCTACATAAACTTATTTTCTAATTTTTGCTGAAACGACTTTTCTTGCTTACGTAATAATTGACTACCTCTCTGTAAAAGAGGTGTTCCATACTTTTCATTAATTTGATCAATAACAGCAAGTAACGGCTCTTCTTTCGCATCTTCTTCGAATGAAAACAAATCTAACTGTTTCACTGATTCTGTCTTCCACTCTAATTCAGTAGCTGTAACACCTAACAGACGAACAGAATCACCATCCCAGTGTTGCTTCCATAAACGTGATGCTGCTTGGAAAATAACCCGTTCTTCCCATATTGCATTTTTCAATTGTTTACTCCGTGTTACCGTGCGACGATCATGGTATTTAATCATAATTTGAATGTTATAACTAACGAGAGTTCGTTTTTGTAGCCGTTTGCTTACTGATTTCGATAATCTTTCTAACATATCAAGTAATTCTTTTTCTTCGTCCATATCCTTTGAGAAAGTCATCGAATTTCCAACGCTTTTATGTTGTCCCATTTGATTCGGATCAACTTCCCTGTCATCCATACCTTTTGCACGTTTTTGTAAATCAACACCGTGCTTTCCAATTTTAGCGCGAATGATATGCTCGTCTCCTTTTGCTAACTGTTCAATTGTATGTATATGAATGTCTTTTAGTTTTTCAGCTGTTTTCTCTCCGATTCCATGCATCTCTGCAACTGATCGTGGCCAAATAATTTCTGGGATATCGCGTTTTCGAAGTACTGTAATTCCAAGAGGTTTTTTCATATCTGAAGCAGTCTTTGCTAGGAAAAGGTTTGGGGCAATCCCAATGCTACATGGAAGCTGTAACTCTGTTAGTAACGCTTGTTGAATCATCTTCGCTATTTCAAGAGGCGAACCGAGCGCATAGCAATCTGTAATATCCAAATACCCTTCATCTATAGAAAACGGTTGTATTTTTTCTGTAAAACGGGAAAGAATTTGAAACATTTGAAATGAAGCTTCTCGATATAATGTAAAATTAGGGTGCCTCACAACTAATTGCGGGCATAATCGCTTCGCTTCCCATAGAGGCATCGTCGTACGTATTCCATATTCTCTCGCCTCATAACTACATGTTATGATAATCCCTTTTCTCTCTTTTTCATTCCCCGCAATCGCTAATGGCTTTCCTTGTAATGATGGGTCATGAGCAATTTCGACAGATGCGAAAAAACAATTCATATCTACATGTAAAATAACACGTCCATTTTTCGGATACATTTCTCGCATACTACTCACCCCTTAAAGAACATTTGTTCCTTCATTATATCAAATTTCTTTACACGTTATAATAATTATTGGCTTTTCTCTATCTATTTTTTGCTATACTACACGTAACAAATGGATATTATTGTAAAGGAGGTGAATCGTTATGAAACAACATAATAAACTCAATTATGTATTTATTATTATTATAGTAATCCTTGCGATTAATTATTTGTTACTTCCCCTTTTTAACATTAACATTTACGCTTTAGGAATCTTCTCTCATTTCATACGTTTTGCAACAACTTATGTACTTCCGTGGGTCTTCTTATATTGGCTTATCCGCCTTGTGAAAGCAATTGAATCAAAATAAAAAAAGACGTGTAAACCATAATTGGTTCACACGTCTTTTTGACTTTATTACTTACTTCGCTACTTCTTCGATAATAGCTACAACTAATTCTGCTGTTTTCGCTAATTCTTCAACAGGAATTTTTTCATTTGTTGTATGAATTTCTTCATAACCAACTGCTAAGTTAACTGTTGGGATACCATGTCCTGCGATTACGTTCGCATCACTTCCGCCACCACTTTGGTGAAGAGAAGGCGTACGACCAATGTTTTCAGCTGCACGTTTCGCAACTTCTACAACGTGATCGCCAGCAGCAAACTTAAATCCTGGATACATAACTTTTACTTCAACGTCTGCATGACCACCCATTTCTTTTGCAGTTGTTTCAAATGCTTCTTTCATTTTTGCAACTTGTGCTTCCATTTTCTCATTTATTAAAGAACGAGCTTCTGCAAAGATTTGAACATGATCGCAAACGATATTTGTTTGTGTACCACCTTCAAAACGTCCAATATTTGCAGTTGTTTCAGAATCGATACGACCAAGTGGCATCTTTGCGATTGCTTTTGCTGCGATAGTAATTGCAGATACACCTTTTTCTGGTGCTACGCCAGCATGAGCTGTTTTCCCGCGAATAATCGCATTCACTTTCGCTTGTGTTGGCGCTGCAACTACAATTTCACCAACTTTTCCATCACTATCTAATGCATAACCATATTTTGCTGTAATGCGCTCGCGATCTAACGCTTTTGCGCCAATAAGACCAGATTCTTCTCCAACTGTAATAATAAATTCAATTTTACCATGAGGAATGTTTTTCTCTTTTAAGACACGAATTGCTTCAAACATAGATGCTAATCCAGCTTTGTCATCGGCTCCTAAAATTGTAGTACCATCTGATACGATATATCCATCTTTAATAGAAGGCTTAATTCCATTACCAGGAACTACTGTATCCATATGAGAAGTGAAATAAATTGTATCAACACCGTCTTTTGTTGCTGGTAAAGTACAAATTAAGTTACCTGCACCATGACCAGTCACACCCATCGTGTCATCCTCAAATACTTCTACACCTAAAGCAGTAAATTTCTCTGTTAACACTTTGCAAATTTCTGCTTCAAATTTTGTTTCAGAATCTACTTGTACTAACTCCATAAATTCATTTACTAAACGTTCTTGATTAATCATAAGACTGCACCTCCTGCACTACCATTATGTATGTAACAACATTAATTATAACAGAATTTCGCAAAAGTTTCGAAATACAAGACAAAAAACAGATGGTTAACACATCTAGATACCCATCTGCCTTCTATTACTCGTTTAACAATACCCAGCGCATATGATCTTCCCAGATGCCATTTACCATTAGCATTTTTCGAGATACACCTTCATATTGAAATCCTATCTTCGTCACTACTTGTATAGATGCTAAATTTCGTGGCATAATTGGTGCTTCTATACGATGTAAATGAAATTCTTCAAAGGTAACTTGAATTGCTTTTCTAAGCGCTTCTGTTGTGTAACCTTTATTCAATTCTTCCTTATCTAATTTATAACCGAGTACACAAGATTGATAAATTCCGCGAACAATTAGATTAAATGAAATACATCCAATAATTTTTGTATCATCACCCTTTTTAAAAATCCAAAGCCTGATAATCTTGCCTTCCGCGAACTCTTTTCTATCCTTTTGTAACTTTTTCTTTTGATAATCTAACGTGAAAAACCCCTCCGGTCTATACTCTTCCCACGCTTTTAAAAATTCACGATTTTTGTCGTAATATTGAAGAACTTTTTCCGCATACGACTCATCAATTTCTCTTAAATGTAAACGATCTGTCTCGTATATTTTCATCATTGTATCTCCATTCTTCAGCTTGCATAAAAAAAATTAATAATCTATCTTTTAACATATTCTCTACGTATGCTCAAATTTCCTGTAATATTTTGCACCCCCTTCCCGAATTTTGTCCTTTCTCTCCCCTTGTCCACAATTTCATTTCTCGTTACAATGAAATTGTACTGATTTGCAAGGAGGTTTAACGATGCATAAAAAAGCTCAAAAAATTATGGTTTATATAATGCTAATTTCTATGCTTGTAACAACATTACTTACTGGCGCAAGTATGTTTTGGTAAAAAGGACGATTCACTCGTCCTTTTTTTACTGCTTACACATACAAAATAGACCATCTCGAAATCGAGATAGTCTATCTTGTAATGAACATTTTATTTTATATATATTACAATTGCTACAATGCTAAAGGAAAAGGCCATTACAAGTGCTATTACAAAACTTGTATATTGTTTCTGCTGAAATGCCCCAATAACAAAAGTAAGATTGAGTAATGCCATAAATACAATCGCTACAACGTAAGAACATATATTAAAAGTTGCCAATATGAATGTAATAACAAATAGAAAACCAACACAAAACTGCATGTAAGAAATTTTTGGATTTAAATACATATGAGCAACCCCTTTACTCAATTATCTTTATATATTCTCATTAACGCATGGTTATGTACACATGTCAAGACAACTTATAATAAAAGAAAAAGCCAACCGTTTCGTTGACTTTTCCAAATACTATGGCCCCTTTTTCCTTCGCCAATTGCTGAAATGTTTTTTTCGATTTCACAATCGATACTTTCGTTCCAATTGGAATACGATCAAACAAATATTCCACATCATGTTTCTTCATTCTTATACATCCTTGCGAAATATATTTTCCAATTGAACTAGGCTGGTTTGTCCCGTGTATCCCATACTTACTTCCATCCGTTCCTCTTGCATTAAATCCCATCCACCTCGATCCAAGTGGATTTTTTGGAGAGCCCCCAGGAATATCCTTCGCAATATAATAGGGATCCTTCGCCTTCAATACAATGTCAAAAGTTCCTTCTGGGGTTAATTCATTTGTTTTCCCTGTCGCTACTGGAAAAACCTTTTGGATCTTCCCATCATCGATGTAAGCTAGTTTATTCGTTGCTTTATTTACAATTATAAAAGGATCTCCAGCACGTGGGTTATCACCAAGAGGCCAGATCGGTGATAGAGAAAGACATAATAATAAAGAAAGAAGATACGGCATATATAGTTCCTACCTTCTAAATAAGTTCTTTTATATTATCCTTTCCCTTAAAACGACTTTTAATGAGTAAATATTGCTCCATCTCATAAACAAGTTGAACAAGTTTTGCACGTATTTCAAATTCTTCTCGCGAGACTGGTAAAGGCATTTCTCTAAATACTTCTCGCATTTCTTGAAGTTGTCTTAACGAAATGACCCCTGTACTTTCAGGTCGAATAGAATTCCCTATATTTTCAATTACGTCTGCAATCATATCAGCTTGTTCATACGTCCAAGATAGTGATGCAGCTAATGGTATCATGCGCTCCAAAATTTCAAATTGTTGCATACGCATATCAAAATACCGATAATAATAGTCATCTTCACGCATAAATTCATTCTCAAGTTTTTTAAATGATAAATCTTTCGCTTCTTTCAGCATCATTTCTGTTTCAATTAATTCGGCCCCACTCCAATTACTATCTCGATTCCGTAAATAAACGACCATTTCAAACAAAATCGTTCTGAAATGCTCTTCTATTTTTCCTTGATACTCTTTCAGTTTATTCTCACTGCTTGGCATGTACATGTTTACTAATAAAGCGACACTAATTCCAATCGTTAATATAACAATTTCATTACCAACTATAGACCATGTAATTTGCTTTAATGAATACAGATGCATAACGATAACCGAACTCGTGACAATCCCTTCTTGAATTTTGCACATAACTGCAGTTGGAATAAAGGTAAGCAGTAATACGCTAATCGCTAGTGGTGTATAACCAATCGTTTCAAAAATACAAAACGCAAATACCATCGATAATACACAAGCTAAAAAACGGTGCAACGATACTTGAACGGATTTTCGTTTCGTATTTTGCACACATAAAATGACTAAAATACCAGCTGAACTATAAAATTCTAATCCTAATAACTGAGCAATAAAAACTGCCGCTCCCGTTCCAAGCGCTGTTTTCACTGTTCTATATCCAATTTTAAACATATCATTACTCCTATATGTATAAATGTATTTAAAAATAGTATAAAAAAAGGATGACGCAATGTCATCCTTTTCTACCTATTATTCACGTACCCTTCACATATTACAATATCTTTTGCAAAAATTCTTTTGCACGGTCACTTTTTGGTGCTGTAAAAAACTCTTCCGGATTACTATCTTCTACGAGCTTTCCACCATCTAAAAAGAGAACACGGTCTGCTACTTCTTTTGCAAATCCCATTTCATGTGTAACGATTGCCATCGTCATTCCTGTCGTAACTAATGATTTCATAACTTCTAACACTTCTTTCACCATTTCTGGATCTAGCGCAGAGGTAGGTTCATCAAATAACATAACTTCCGGTTCCATCGCTAACGCTCTTGCAATTGCTACACGTTGCTTTTGTCCTCCTGAAAGACGATTTGGATATGCATCTTTCTTATCTAATAACCCCACTTTTTCTAGAAGTTTCTCAGCTTTTTTTTCAGCTTCTTGCTTCGTTACTTCTTTTACATTGATAGGAGCATACGTAATATTTTCTAATACAGTCATATGAGGGAATAAGTGAAAATGTTGAAATACCATTCCGACATTTTCACGAACGTGCATAATATTTGTTTTCGGATTCGTTACTTCTTCCGTTCCAATCCAAATGTGACCATCTGTCGGCGCTTCTAATACATTCATACAGCGTAAAAACGTTGACTTTCCAGATCCAGACGGTCCAATAATTGCAACAACCTCTCCTTTCTCAATCGTTGTTGTAATTCCTTTTAATACTTCATTTTTCCCAAATGATTTATGAAGGTTGTCAATTTTAATCACTTTTCTTCATTCTCCCTTCAATGGCTTTCCCGACTAATGTAAGAATAATTACTAATATATAATAAATAAGTCCAACAAAAAGTAATGGCTCAAGATATTTAAATGTTTCACCACCTACAATATAAGCACGGCGCATTAAATCAGTCGCTCCTATTACGGTTACTACAGCCGACTCTTTCGTAAGTGTCGCAAACTCATTCACAAGTGCTGGTAATATATTTTTTAAAGCTTGAGGAAAAATAATATTTCTCATCATTTTACTGTACGGAATACCTAAAGCCATTGCTGCTTCTGTTTGTCCTTTATCGACTGCTTGAATGCCGGCACGAATTACTTCTGACATATATGCACCTGAATTTAAGCTAAATGCAAGTACAGCTGCTAAAAAGGCCGGTATCTCATAACCCATCATTTGCGGAACACCGAAATAAATAATCATTAATTGTAATACTAGCGGTGTGCCACGAAATATTGACGTATAAATATCTGCTGCAATATTTAATACTCGTATTCTAGCAATTTTGCAAAGTGCTAATAACGTTCCTAAAATAAATCCTACCACAGCTGATGCAGCTACAATTTTCAATGTAACTTCTAATCCCTTTAATATATATGGTATTGAAGGCGTAATTGCCGAAAAATCTAGATTCATCCTTTTCATTCCCCTCACAGAAAAGTGAAAGGCAGCTTATTTTCCGCTGCCAAACCATTTCTTCACTAATTTATCCATTTCTCCATTTTCTTGCATTTTCTTAATTACTTTATTAAATTCTTCTGTTTTATCACTATTTTTCGGAAGAGCAATTGCTGCACCTACTTCTTCTGGTGCTTCTTGAATTTCAATTCCTTGTAGTTCTTTCATTTTTTCTAAATAATTTTTTGCAACTGTGTCTTCTATAATTGCAGCGTCAAAACGACCAGCTTTAATTTCTTGTACGATTTCTGGTATACGGTCACGTCCCTCAGCTTTGAAATCGACTTGTTTCTGAAATTCTTTTGCCTTTTCTTCTTGAATTGATCCTGTTTGTACTCCTACTTTTTTCCCTTTTAAATCTTCTAACGATTTAATATTAGAGCCCTTTTTTGAAACGATCATATTTTTTGCAACAAAATATATATCTGTGAAATCAGCATTATTTTTACGCTCTGCAGTTGGCGTCATACCCGCCATAACGAAATCAACTTTTCCTGAATTAAGAGATGCTAATAATCCGCCGAAATCCATGTCTTTCACTTTCACTTCGTATCCAAGTTCTTTTCCGATATATTTGGCAATATCAACATCAAAGCCGATAATTTCATCACTTTTTGAAGCTTCTACGTATTCATACGGTTTATAGTCTGCTGAAGTCCCCATAACGAGTACTTTTTTATTTTTTCCAGTAGCCTTTTCTTCCCCATTACTACAAGCACTGAATATACTTACAATTAAAATAAGTGCAAACGATATTGATAACAACTTCTTCATCTTTCTTCCCCCTAATAATGTATATTTAAAAGTTTAATAGAATATTTATTCGATGTTTGTATTGTATCAGTACTTTCATTTTTATGCAATATTTAAAATAAAAATAAATAAAAAAACAGCATTAAAGCTGTTGTTAATGCATGAAAACATGCATAAAACAACAACTTCCTGCATGTTTAATTATTTTAAAAACTAAATAAAAAAGGCGGTACATCCACTTCATTGTGGACGTACCGCCTTTTCGCTTATATTTATAGTTCTTCACAATTCTCTTCGAAATAAGATTGTAGTTTTGCAATAACTTGCATTGGTTCATGACCTTCAATTTCATGACGTTCTACCATCGTTACAATTTTTCCATCTTTTAATAAAGCGAATGATGGAGAAGAAGGTGGATATCCTTCGAAATATTCACGAGCTGTTGCTGTTGCTTCTTTATCTTGACCTGCAAACACCGTTACAAGATGGTTAGGACGTTTATCATAATGTACGGAATGCGCAGCAGCAGGACGAGCAATACCACCTGCACAACCACATACAGAGTTTACCATTACAAGTGTTGTTCCATTTCTTTTAAACGCTTCTTCTACTGCTTCCGGCGTCGTCAATTCTGTATATCCAGCAGAGACAATCTCTTCACGCGCTTGGCGGACAACATCATTCATAAAAAAGTTAAAATTAATCAATCTTTTCCCTCCTCTAAAACTATCTATTTGTATCTTACCAGTTAATGTTTATGAAATACAAGTAAGTTTACTTGTATTTAGGCATAGAAAAGGTGTTAGAGCCCTTGCTCTAACACCTTTTTTTTAATGGCCACGATGCTTTTGCTTTGCTTTTTGTACTTTAATTAAACGTCTTCTTTGTTTTTCAGCTTCTCGCTTCTCTTTAGACTGCACTTTCTTTTCTTGTTTATACAATTCATAAGATAAACTAATCGCTTCTTGTGCCTTAGTAAAACGCTTTACATTTACTTCTTTTGCCGCTTGTCGTATGATACGTTTTATATTTTTGGGACGCTGTTTTTCTTCCACTTCCACACCACATTTTGCAACATGCTGGAAATATGCTAACATTGGACCATTCACAAATATAAGTACTTCTTCGTCTGAAGGTTCCGTTCCAAAAATATACCTTGCTCCATACAACTTCCCTTTTTCTTTACATGTAATAATTCCTACAAAAAATTGACCATCGTGATATACTGTCAAATCCATTGACAGCCCCTCCTTTAAAAAAATTAGAAATACTGGACATCCCGGAGGGGAAGGTTACTGACATAAAATCATGCGTCTGGACTACCAACCAGAGCTGTGTTTTTGTATTTCTTTCACCATTATCATATCTCTTTTTCCATAATTTTCATATATTCACCAATCATTTTTTTATGCGATCCTACAATATAATCAGGTAGCTCTGTTACCGGGAAGAATTTAAGCTGAACCGCTTCTTCTTTATTCATAACAAAATTCCCTTCGTATTCATCGGTATAATAGGCTGTCGTTACGGATTGAAACTCATCACCGTTTGTTAATTTTGAAAAATAGTTCGCCCCAGAAAATACATTGATTAATCGGAGGTTCTTTACTTCTATTCCTGTCTCTTCATATACTTCACGGTAAGCTGTTTCTTCTGGTGATTCACCAAGCTCCATTAGCCCGCCAGGCAACCCCCATTTTCCGTACGGCTCTGTTCTTTGCTGTAATAATACATATCCACTTTCATTTATAACGAGTACAACAGCACCAACTAAAATTAAAGGGCGATGACCAACTATTTTTCGTAATTCTTCTACATATCCCATCGTATCGCCTCCTTTTTCGTTGTCCACACTATTGTATCATATGTATGAAACGACAAAATGCGTATATTTTTCATTTTTTTAACAAAATATTTATTTTATGTGCTTCATCTACTGTAGCTAACATAATGGATTCAATTTCTGCATTCTTCTCTAAAAACTCTTTCGCCCACTCTTCTGTTTTTCCTACTAAAGCGAGAACGTCCTGCTGAATTCTTCCATCCTTCACTAAAATAAAAGCAACTGGAGATTTTTTCCCCGCCACTTTAAGATCAAGCCGAGAAACTGCTTCATATTCTGGATACTGAAATATAGAAACAACACCACTTGCTTCCCATAATGCTAATTTAATCGTTTGAATATCGCTCACATTTCGCATGCGAAGTTCCGAAAATAAATATTCCGCCGTAATTCTCGCCTTTTTCAAATTGCTAAAATCAATGGCACCATTGTGTATAAGAATAATAGGTGCAGGCTCTAAAAAGCGTCTCCATCTATCCCATTTCAACATTAAAACAGAGCTTATAATATGAAGTACAACTAGTATAAAAGTTGTAATCATTGAACCGAGTAATCCGACCTTTTCATCAGATAGCGCATTAGAAATATTACCACCAAGTAATAACACTAATACAACATCTAAAAAGCGAAGTTGTGCGATGGATCTTTGTCCCATCGATTTCGCAACTAATATTAAAAATGTGTACGCTATAATAGCTCGAACAACCCATTCACCATTAGAAAGATGCCGTGCTCCTTCAAAAATATGCATATGCATCACTTTGCACTCCTTACATCCCAAACTGCTAGTCTGTTTTAGTTTGCAACGTTTAGGAGCATATATGTAAAAAAGCTGGTTCGTTTAAAAACGAACCAGCTTTTTTACTTAACTGAAAACATATATTTTTTATACGTTTTCCGTACCGATAATATGAGCCCCATCATAATCATATTCGAGAATAAGGAACTTCCCCCATACGATAAGAAAGGTAATGCAATCCCTTTTACAGGCATTAATCCAACGATCATACCAATATTTTGGAATATTTGAACCGTTAGTATTCCTATTGATCCAGCACATAATAATGTACCAAATAAATTATCAGCAGAATAACCGATAATAATTGTTCGATATAGTAGTAACAGGAACAAGAACACAACTAACGCCGCTACTATAAATCCACCTTCTTCGGCAATTGTAGCGAAAATAAAGTCAGTGTGTTTCTCTGGAATATAGACGTTCCCTTCACCAAATCCTTTCCCTTCCATACCTCCACTACCTACAGCTAAAATCGATTGCTGTGTTTGATAGCCTTCATTTGCATTCTCAAATGGATTTAGCCAACCTATAATACGTGATTGTTGGTGAGGTTTTAACAAAGTAACTAATTTATTAAAGAAGAAATCTGGATATTTTACAAATATAAATATTAATGTAGACAATATGGTCACCGGAATGACTGTACATAACGCAATTAATTTCTTTTGAATTCCTGACATAAATAAAATACATGCGATAGCTGCTGCATATAAGAACACCATCCCTGTATCCGGTTGGCTATATACAACGGCCATAGGCGGGAGGGATACTAGCATAATTTTACCTACTAATTGTAAATCCGTTTGGAATGTCCTTGCCATATACTGTGCATTATGTTTCACTGCTATACTTGCTACTACGAGAAGCAATGCGATTTTGAAAAACTCGGATGGCTGAATTTGTCCAAGTACTGGAAAAACGAACCACCTTTTTGCCCCTAACTTTTCAGGTGTGAAACCTGATGCTGGTAATACTTTCAAAAGAATAAGTGAAGCAAACCCAGCAATATAAAGCGGCCAAGACAATTTTTGCAACTGATCTAAGTCGATGCTAGCAACAAGAAGTAACAATACAACCCCAATTATGTAGTTAACTCCCTGCTTCATAGCAAAGTTTGCATCTCCATACTGTCCGGTTTGCTGACTGCTATATATAGCAGTTATACTTATAACACAAAATGCACACAAAATTAAAATTAATTTTACATCTAAACTTTTTAGAAACTCGGTACTTCTTTTCATGACATCCTCCTGAAACATTGTTACAGCAAAATAAAAAACCAGGAGTCAACATTCTTCATGTTTTGACGACTGATTACACATTATCTATAAAACACTTATATAGAATAACTCTCTTTTTCATACAATACAATATATTATACTACAGTTTCGTCAGTAAGATTTGCCAAAAAAATTATTCTTTTCTTATTTTATATCTATATACCATATATCAGCAATGTATTTTCGTAAATTTCTAATACATACTCGTTCATTGTAAGATTGCTGGGAAAAGTGTTGTACATATAGTAGGATGCAAATGAAGAAATAAGATGATAAAAAGCTCGCATAAGCGAGCTTTTTATTAATATACAGATGTATTATTTTCTGACGTATTTTCTAAAATTTCTTTTACACGTCCTAAGAACTTACCACAAATTAGGCCATCTAGTACACGGTGGTCAAGTGATAAACATAAGTTAACCATGTCGCGAGCACCGAACATACCGTTATCCATAATTACTGGGCGTTTTACAATTGATTCAACTTGTAAAATAGCCGCTTGTGGGTAATTAATAATACCCATAGATTGAACAGAACCGAATGATCCTGTGTTATTAATTGTAAATGTTCCGCCTTGCATTTCGTCCGCTTTTAACGATTTCGTACGTACTTTTCCTGCAAGCTCTGTAATTTCACGAGCGATACCTTTAATCGTCTTCTCATCCGCGTGTTTAATTACTGGTACAAATAGTTCGTCCTCTGTTGCAACAGCGATAGAAAGGTTAATATCTTTCTTCTGAACGATCTTATCGCCAGCCCACATTGAATTGATTTGAGGATACTCTTTTAACGCTTGCGCTACTGCTTTTACGAAGAAAGCAAAGAACGTTAAATTAAAGCCTTCGCGCTTTTTGAAATCACCTTTAATTGAATTACGGTATGACACAAGGTTTGTCACATCTACTTCAATCATCATCCAAGCATGTGGCGCTTCGTGTTTACTACGTAACATGTTCGCTGCAATTGCTTTACGCACACCTGTTACTGGAATTTCGATATCGCCAGGCATTGTTGGTACAGAAACTGGTTTTACAGCTTCTACTTTTTGTGCTACTGGCGCTGCTTTTGGTGCTTCTGGACGCGCTTCTACTACTGCTGCTACCGCTTCCTCTTTCTTCGCACCTGCTTGCGGAATATTTCCAGATTCCACCAGCTTTAAAATATCTTTACGAGTGATACGGCCATTTGCTCCCGTACCTTCTACTAAATCTAAATCAACATTATGCTCACCTGCAAGTTTTAAAACAGCTGGTGAAAAACGTGGTTTTCCATCAGTTGGTTGTTTTGCTTTCGGTGCTTTTTCAGGCGTAGCTACTTCTGCCTTTGGTTCTTCTTTTGTTTTTTCCTCAACAGCTGTCGCTGCTACTTCATCTGCGCCTTCTACTTGAATAACACAAACTACTTCACCTACAGCTAACGTCTCACCTTCACCAGCGATTAATTCTTTCACAATACCAGTGAAAGAAGATGGCACTTCAGCATTTACTTTATCAGTCATTACTTCTGCAAGCGGATCATACTTGTTTACGTGATCGCCAACATTAACGAGCCATTTACTAATTGTACCCTCTGTAACGCTCTCCCCGAGCTGAGGCATTGTGATATTTTCTACAGCCATGTATAGTCCCCCCGATTAAAATTCCGCAAGTTCACGCATTGCTTTTTCAACTTTATCTGGATTTACCATAAAGAATTTTTCCATTGTTGGTGCATATGGCATTGCTGGAACATCTGGACCTGCAAGACGTGCGATTGGCGCATCTAAATCAAACAGACAGTTTTCAGCGATAATAGCTGCCACTTCACTTATAATACTTCCTTCTTTATTGTCTTCTGTTACAAGAAGAACTTTACCTGTTTTAGAAGCCGCTTCAATAATTGCTTCTTTATCTAACGGATATACCGTTCTTAAATCAAGAATGTGTGCAGAGATTCCATCTTGTGCTAACTTTTCAGCTGCTTGAAGAGCAAAGTGAACACATAATCCGTAAGTGATAACAGTAATATCATCACCTTCGCGTTTTACATCTGCTTTTCCTATTGGTAATACATAGTCATCTTCTGGCACTTCACCTTTAATTAAGCGATATGCACGCTTATGCTCAAAGAATAATACTGGATCTTCATCACGAATTGCAGCTTTTAATAAGCCTTTTGCATCATATGGTGTAGAAGGGATAACAATTTTTAAACCTGGTTGGTTTGCAAACATCGCTTCTACAGATTGTGAATGATACAATGCACCGTGAACACCGCCGCCAAATGGCGCACGAATTGTAACTGGACAAGTCCAATCGTTATTAGAACGATAACGAATTTTTGCTGCCTCAGAAACAATTTGGTTTACTGCTGGCATGATGAAATCAGCAAACTGCATTTCAGCGATTGGACGCATACCATACATTGCCGCACCAATTGCTACCCCAGCAATTGCAGATTCTGCAAGCGGTGCATCAAGCGCACGATCTTCACCAAATTGATCATACAAACCGTGTGTCGCTTTAAACACGCCACCTTTTTTACCAACATCTTCTCCTAAAACGAATACTTTCTCATCGCGTTCCATTTCTTCGCGCATTGCTAATGTAATAGCATCAATATAAGACATTACAGCCATGAAACGTTCCCCCCTATTCTGCGTATACGTGCTTCAATGCATCTTCAGGTGCTGCATACGGAGCATTTTCTGCATATTCTGTTGCTTCATTTACGATATGCATAATTTCGTCTAACATTTGTTTTTCAAATTCCTCAGTTAACACGCCAGCTTCTTTTAAATAAGCTGCAAATGTTATAATTGAATCTTTTTTCTTTGCTTCTTCTACTTCTTCTTTATCACGATAAACACGATCATCGTCGTCACTAGAATGTGCTGTTAAACGATATGATACTGTTTCAATTAAAGTTGGGCCTTCACCACGACGGCCGCGGTTTGCTGCCTCTTTTACAGCTTTATATACTGCAAGCGGATCGTTTCCGTCTATTGTATATCCAGGCATACCGTAACCAATTGCACGGTCTGATACGTTTTTACATGCTAATTGTTTTTCAACTGGAATAGAGATTGCGTATTTATTATTTTCACACATGAAAATAACAGGTAGTTTGTGTACACCAGCAAAGTTTGCTCCTTCATGGAAGTCACCTTGGTTTGAAGAGCCTTCTCCGAATGTAACGAACGTTACTAAATCTTTCTTCTCCATTTTTCCAGCTAGTGCAATACCAACTGCATGTGGTACTTGCGTTGTTACTGGTGATGAGCCTGTAACAATACGATTTTTCTTTTGACCGAAGTGACCAGGCATTTGACGACCACCAGAGTTTGGATCTCCAGCTTTTGCGAAAGCAGACAACATAAGCTCTTTAGCTGTCATACCAAACGCTAGTACAACACCCATATCACGGTAGTATGGTAATGCATAATCTTTCTCTCTATCAAGAGCGAACGCCGCTCCAACTTGTGCAGCCTCTTGTCCTTGACAAGAAATTACGAATGGAATTTTACCTGCACGGTTTAATAACCACATACGTTCGTCAATTTTACGTGCAAGTAACATCGTACGGAACATTTCTAATACTTGCTCATCACTTAAGCCAAGCTCTTCATGGCGCTTTTCTTTTACTTCTGCCATTTTTCATAACCTCCTAAATCCACATTTTTATGCGTGTAACGCTCTTCCATCTACAGCAAGTGCAGCTTCACCAATCGCCTCAGATAATGATGGATGCGGATGAATTGTATGTGCTACTTCCCAAGGTGTTGCATCAAGTACTCTTGCAAGACCAGCTTCAGAAATCATATCTGTTACATGTGGTCCGATCATATGAACACCGAGAATGTCATTTGTTTCTTCATCAACTACAAGTTTTACAAAACCGTCTGATTCTCCGTATACAAGTGCCTTTCCGATTGCACGGAATGAGAACTTACCTACTTTTAACTTATAGCCTTTTTCTTTTGCTTCTTGTTCTGTTAAGCCGACAGAAGCAACTTCTGGACTACTATATACGCATTTTGATACCATAGAATAATCAATTGGTGCAACTTCTTTACCAGCGATATGTTCTACTGCAACAATTCCTTCATGAGAAGCAACGTGAGCAAGTTGCAAGCCACCGATTACATCTCCAATTGCGTAAATATGAGATTCCTTCGTTTGATAAAACTCATTTGTTTGAATGTATCCTTTTTCCACAACAATATCTGTGTTCTCTAAGCCCATATTTTGCGTATTCGCTTGTCTTCCTACAGATACAAGCATTTTTTCTGCTTTAAATGCTTTGTTCTCACCGTTATGTTCAGCTTGAATTGTTACTCCATTATCTTTTACCAATGTTTCTGGTAATACTTTTGCACCAGTTACCACTTTAATACCTTTTTTCTTGAATAGACGTTGCATTTCTTTTGAAACGTCATTATCTTCTAGTGGTAATATGTTTTTCGCATATTCTAATACAGTAACTTCTACACCGAAGTCAGCAAGCATAGATGCCCACTCAATACCAATTACACCGCCACCAACGATAATGATTGAGCTAGGAAGCGTTTCCATTTTTAGGGCATGATCCGAAGACATTACATACTCTCCGTCTAACTCTAATCCTGGTAATGAATTTGGACGAGAACCTGTTGCAACAAGTACATTTTTTGGAATTAACATTTCATTCTCTTCTCCACTTGCAAGTTCAACTGAAATTGTACCTGGCATTGGAGAGAAAATAGATGGGCCAAGAATACGGCCAATACCTTCAAACACATCAATTTTACCTTGTTTCATTAAATGCTGAACGCCTTTATGAAGCTGCGTTACAATCTTCTCTTTACGCTCTTGTACTTTAGCAAAGTTTAGTTCTACATTACTTGCAATAACTCCGAACTCTTCTCCTTTTTTAGCAGTTGCGTATACTTCCGCACTACGTAAAAGAGCTTTACTAGGAATACATCCTTTGTGTAAACAAGTACCACCAAGATTTTCTTTTTCAACAAGTGCAGTTTTTAACCCTAGTTGTGATGCACGAATAGCAGCAACATATCCACCAGTACCGCCGCCAACGATGACTAAATCATATTCTCTTGCCATTATCTCAACCCCTAGCTACTGTTTGTTTTTCTCGTACAATATATTCTTTTGGAGCTTCTTCTTCACGTAATACACGAAGTGCTCCTTCTGCTAACGCTTGTAATTCATCTTCTCCTGGATGTACGATAACATCTGCAATCCAGTGAACACGTTCTTTTATTTCATCGACAAGAATTTTACTGTACGCAAGTCCACCAGTTAATACGATTGCATCGATTTTCCCGTGAAGTACAGCACTAGCTCCGCCAATCTCTTTTGCAACTTGATACGCCATTGCTTTATAAATAAGAGTTGCTTCAGGATCACCTTTTTCAACCATTTGTTCTACTTTAATTGCATCGTTTGTACCGATAAGACTTACAAGTCCACCTTGTCCGACAAGTTTTTTAACCATTTCGTCTCGGTAATACTCACCAGAAAAACACATTTCAACTAATTGTCCTACTGGTACTGTACCAGCACGCTCTGGACTAAATGGTCCTTCTCCGTTTAAGCCATTATTAACATCGATAACTTTTCCTTTTTTATGAGCACCAACTGTAATACCACCGCCCATATGTGTAACTAATAAATTTAAATCCTCATATTTGTGATTTAATTCATCTGCTACTTTACGAGCAACCGCTTTTTGGTTTAATGCATGGAAAATACTTTTACGTTCCATACCAGCAATACCGCTAATACGAGCAATCGGTTCCATTTCATCTACAACGACAGGATCCACAATGAATGCAGGAATGTTTAATCCAGAAGCGATTTCATATGCTAAAATGCCTCCAAGGTTTGAAGCGTGATGACCGCTAAACCCATTTTTTAAATCTTCTAACATCGCATCGTTTACTGTATACGTACCGCCTTCGATTGGACGAAGTAATCCACCACGCCCACAAACAGCGTTTAATTTTGAAATGTTAATACCATGAGAATGTAGAACTTCTAAAATCGTTTCTTTACGAAACTCATATTGGTCGATAATTCGCTTATATTTTCCAATCTGTTCTACGTCATGACGAATAGTTTCTTCTAGAACGGGTCTTTCATTATCAAAAACACCAATCTTTGTGGATGTACTACCTGGGTTAATAACAAGAATTCGATTTACAGACAATGTTGCTACCTCCACTAATAAATTTAAAAGGAAGTGGAAACCTCATAAGAGGTAACCACACCTTTTGTAAAAGTTATATATGAATGATTAGCGACGGCTAATAATGTCGTGACCGTTGCGTAAGTATGTGCTACGAGAGTTTTTCAAGCTTGCAATGCGCTCTTCAGCTAGACGATCTGCTGCTACATAAGTTGCTATGCCATCGCGTTTTGAAATTTCGATTACTTTTGCAATTGTGTCATAAATAGACTCAACACGTTTTAATGCACGTTCTCTATTGTATCCATATAATTCGTCTGCTACGTTAATTACGCCACCTGCATTAATAACATAGTCTGGTGCGTATACAATACCCATTTCATGAATAAGGTCGCCGTGACGATCTTCTTTTAATTGGTTATTTGCAGAACCAGCGATTACTTTTGCTTTAAGTTGTGGAATAGTTTCATCATTAACTGTTGCGCCTAATGCACATGGTGCGTAAATATCACATTCAACACCGTAAATTTCATTTGGCTCAACTGCTGTTGCACCGAATTCTTCTACTGCACGTTGTACAGCTTCTTTATTAATATCTGTAACGATTAATTTTGCTCCTTCAGCGTGTAAATGTTTGCATAGGTGATACGCTACGTTACCAACACCTTGAATAGAAATTACTCTTCCTTCTAGGTTATCTGTACCAAATGCTTCTTTTGCAGCTGCTTTCATACCACGGTAAACACCGTATGCAGTTACTGGAGATGGGTTACCAGAAGAACCGAATGATGGTGAAATCCCTGTTACAAAATCAGTTTCCTCATGGATAATATCCATATCATCTACTGTTGTACCAACATCTTCAGCTGTAATGTAACGTCCGTTTAGTCCTTGAATGTAGCGTCCTAATGCACGGAACATCGCTTCGCTTTTATCTTTACGTGGATCACCGATAATTACTGTTTTTGCACCACCTAAGTTTAAACCAGCTGCTGCATTTTTGTATGTCATCCCTTTTGCAAGACGCAATGCATCTTCAATCGCCGCTTCTTCAGAATCATATGTCCACATTCTTGTTCCACCAAGAGCTGGTCCAAGTGTTGTATCATGGATTGCAATGATTGCTTTTAAACCAGATTCTTTATCTTGACAAAATACCACTTGCTCATAATCATATTTTTCTAAGTATTCGAAGATTTCTAATGTCATTGTCGTTTCCCCCTAATTGTTTTACCCTATTTGGTTTATTTTGAAGCAGTCGCAACTGCCAATGCTAATGAATATACTTTTGTTTCTGCTGAATCAGCACGTGATGTTAAAACAATCGGTGCTTTAGCGCCAGCAATCATCGCTCCTACCTTTGCATTTGCAAAATAGACGAGTGATTTATATAGCACATTTCCAGCTTCAATCGTTGGGACGAGTAAAATGTCTGCCTTACCTGCTACATCACTTACTATGCCTTTATGTTCTGCTGCAATTTGTGATACTGCATTATCTAAAGCAAGTGGTCCATCAACGACACAATTTTTAATTTGTCCGCGGCGATTCATTTGAGTTAACATCGCTGCATCAATTGTCGCTTGCATCGCAGGATTAACAACCTCTACCGCTGCAATTGGCGCTACCTTTGGCAAATCAATTCCTATTGCCTGGGCAACTTCTACAGTATTTTGTATAATAGCAGCTTTTTGTGTTACATCAGGTGCAATGTTCATCGCTGCGTCTGTAACAAAAATAAGACGATCGTAATTTGGAACTTCAAACGCTGCAACATGTGAAAGCACGCTGCCCTTACGAAGTCCCCACTCTTTATTTAATACAGCTTTCAAAATATTTGCTGTTGGGATGTTCCCCTTCATTAGCACATCTGCTTCGCCATTGCTTACAGATTTAACAGAAAGTTCTGCAGCCTCAGCACTTGACGCTGCTGCAATCACTTCAATATGTTCTGAAGTTTGTAACCCATGCTCTTGTAGCATCCCTATTATTTTCTCTTGATTTCCATATAGACGAAATTGAGCTAGCTGTAACTTGATTGCTTTCGCTACAGCTTCAATTACTTCATGATCTTCAGCTACTGCTACAGCCACAGTTTTTTTAGGCTGTCCTGCTGCTTGATCAATTAAGTGTTCTAACTTCATATTTTGTAATCAACCCTTTCCGTCGTCCCTCGTCTATTCATTAAGCAAATACCGTGCCAACTTTCAAAAGTGGTCTTACCAATAATGAAAACGCATTCAAAATGCAGTAAAATCAATACTTTGAAAAACAACGAAATATTCTGTCTCGTTTTGTCGCTTTTTGTATACCACGCAATAAATTGCACGGTATGCAATTTATTGCGTGCTATTTTTTGCACAGTCATACTTTTCTAGCTTGTAATATAAGTTTCGAACTGAAATTCCTAACGCTTTTGCAGTCTTCGTTTTGTTCCCATCAAATTTCTCTAAATATTCACGGATAATATTCCCCTCAAATTCTGTCACTAGGTGTTCAAGGGCCTTCTCTTCTAATTCAGGTAATAAATTATTTTGTTTCGTCTCTACTTGTTCTTCTTTATGTAAAGGCGGTAAATGATGTACATCAATATATATTTCGTTATAATTCATAAAGATAATAGCTCGTCCTAAAATATTTTCAAGTTCCCTAACATTCCCTGGCCATTCATATGATTGCAAATACGAAACGGCTGAATCGGTGAGTCCTTCTACATTACGACCATAATCTTGATTAATTTTTTGAATTAACCTTTCTGCAATCGCTGGTATATCTCCTTTACGCTGACGAAGGGAAGGAATTTGAATCGGGATTTTATTTAAACGATAATATAAGTCCTCTCTGAACTCTCCTTCTAGAATGCCCTTTTCTAAATTCACATGTGTTGCTGCAATTACCCGGACATTAATAGGTATCGCTTTCGTTCCCCCTACTTTCACAATTTCTTTTTCTTGTAGCACACGAAGGAGCTTCGCTTGCGTATTTGCAGATAACTCTCCGATTTCATCTAAAAAAACACTTCCATTATTCGCTTCTTCAAAGAATCCTCGTTTCCCGCCTCTTTTCGCTCCAGAAAACGCGCCTTCCTCATAACCGAATAATTCACTTTCTAATAAGGTCTCAGAAATAGCAGCACAGTTTACTCGTACAAACTTATTGTATTTTCGATTACTACTGTTATGAATAGCGTGTGCAAATAACTCTTTCCCCGTACCAGATTCCCCTCTAAGCAATACTGTTGCCGGTGTATTCGCTCCAAGTTTTGCTTGTTCAATAGCTGCCGTCGTTTCATCTGAATCACCAACAATATCATCAAATGAATATTTTGCTTCTAACGTTCGAATAATTTGTCTTGCCCTATTCAATTCATTTGTTAACTTTTGAATTTCTGATACATCGCGAATTACCCCGACGCTCCCTTTCAATATTCCATCGACAATAACCGGTGCTACGTTTACAATTACATCTCGCTTTTTTTGCCCAATCTTCATATGTATTCCTCGTACCGCTCGGCGCGTCCGAAGTACTTTCATATGCATACTTTCACCTTCCACAATATCAGTTGTAGCCGGCTTCCCAATAATTTCTTCTTCAGTCAAACCCGTTAACTTCGTATAAGCAGGGTTTATAACTAGTCCTCTTCCTTTCTCATCAACAACCGAAATTGCTTCCTCAGATGAGTTAATAATCGCCTCAAGTAGCGTTTGAATTTCTTTTAAGTCTGTAACTTCTTCCGCTAAATCTACAACTTCTGTAATGTCTTTAAAAATCGCAAATGCCCCTTGAACCTCTCCACCTTCTTTTAATATCGGAATACGCGTTGTAATAATCTTTTTTTCATTCTCTAACGTCAGTTCATGATTCACTTCTATTTTTTTCGTGCGTATAATACGAAGCAACTTACTCGTTGGAATAACTTCTAAAATATATTTCCCTATTGCTTCCTCTTTTTTATATCCAGTAATACGCTCTGCGCTTTTATTAAACAGACGAACTTGTCCCTCTTGGTCTATAACAATCATACCGTCATGCGTTGAATTTAAAATTAAATTCCCTTGTTGCGTCTGTTCTTCTAGCTTTCCAATTAAGCTTTCCTTCTCATGCGCTAGTCTCGTAACAATTTTTGCAATATCCCCTGGTATAAGAAGGGTGTCTTTATGCTTGCTTCCCAATAAAACTTTATGTAAATCATAATCACCTGTCATATCAAACATTACATCAATATGCATAGAAAGAAACGGAGTTACACTATCACCAATCGGAACCCCATATTCCTTTGCGATTTGTAATCCTTTCGCAATTGGATTACTATCAATAACTCCTATAATTTGAAATATATTCGAATTTTGCAACAGACTCAGCAGTGTACTCCCACCTTCACCTGCTCCAACAATTAACACATTTTGTTTCATACATTACACTTCCTCTCGAAGTATCTCTGCAAAATTTTTCACATTCTTATCTTACTCGTTCAGCAACCTCTTGACAAACCCCCATTCCATATAACATCATTAAAATACACAAAATAATCTGAAAAGGAGCGTTATGTATGCAGCGTTACCTCGCTCTATTATTAGCACTCATCCCCATTTCATTAGCCGTGCTTGGTATTAAACTAATGAGAGATACTGTATTTGGGATTTTGTTCTCCCCAATCCCTATATTATGGTTACAATTTTTAATCGGCGCTCTTTGCTTCGCACTCGGGTTTTATATCTTCGGCGGCTTCGTCTTACACAGAGATCGTAAGAGAAATAAAGTACAAGCACGCTTCAGAAGATAAAACAAAGTTTTCACATATCATAAATAAAAAATGAGACCATTATATTAGGTCTCATTTTTTTATCGGTAATAAAGTTCTTGCTGTTTCAGGATAATCAGTAATAATCGCTGATATATTCATATCAAAATATTTACGCATAAGCGTTTCTTCATTTATCGTGTAAGGACGAACCTCCACACCACTTCCCATCGTTAATTCAGCGATAGCATCTTGAAGATAACGATAATTCGGATGTACTGCAGTAGCACCCATCTTTTTTGCATATGCCCACGGGCTATGCAAACCTTCACGATACAAAATAGCTGTTTGAATATCAGGAGCCATCATATGACATCGCTTCATACTGTAGTGATTAAAAGAAGAAAACACAATCCGATCCTCTAGACTAAACTTACGTACAAGTGTTATAACCTCTTCTTCTAAACCTCTGTATGGGATTTTATTATTTTTCAGTTCAATATTGAGTAGCAATTTCGTTTTTGCGAGCCATTCTAACACCTCTTCTAGAAGAGGTATTTTGCAAAAACCTACTTTGTCACCGAATTTATAACTCGCATCCAACTTACATAAATCCTCATATAAATAATTTCGAACCGCACCTTTTCCATTTGTTGTCCGATCCACCGTTTCATCATGAATAACGACAACTTTTCCATCTTTCGTGAATTGAACATCGAGTTCAATTCCATCTGCCCCGAAAGCCTCTGCTGCTTCAAATGAAATCATTGTATTTTCCGGATACGTTCCCGCCGCACCACGATGCGCAAATATAAGAGTCATCCTCACTCCCCCAATCTTATGCTATACTATACGAAAAAGGAGGTACTTCTATGAGACCATTACAAATTTCTCCAGACACTGCAGTCCGCCTATCAAAAGCGTTAGGTGTTCCACTTGAACAACTTATGCATATGCCACAGCATATTTTAATCCAAAAGTTAGTTGAATTAGAAAAACAAAATAAAGACGAAGAATAATATAGTCCTGTTTTGCAGGGCTTTTTATTATCATCTATTATATCATGGATGACTTCCCCGCTAAAATCCTTTAACAGATGTACTACGATGCGATTTAGCCTTTACTTCATCATTTAATAATGAATTATATATCTTCTTTTTTGTTACAAGTCATAAAGAAAGCAGAATATTTATTCACAAGTCACCATTGCCCCCTTAAAGCAAGGTAATAAAAAAACTAGAAGCCCTTCATATTATTTTTTATTGAATGTGCGGAGTATCCCCTGATTCGTATAGTTCTTTCGCTTTTTCCTCCCCGAATGTAGTTAAAATATAATGTTGCTCTTCTACCGCATCCATCGCTCTAGTGGCTTTACAAACATTACCCTCTTGAGCATCCGAGAAAAAATTGTGATCTTCTACAATTTTACTAAAATCTTTTTTCGCCCATCTATCAGCAATTGCTACAAGCTCATTTTTCTTCGCAAAACTACTCTTATTTATGATTTTTTTTAATTTTTCAGCGTTATTTTGAATCATTGGGATGGATCCCGATTTTCGTTCTGCCACTACTTTTTGATGAGTCATGTGATACATCGCTGTAATGACTTCGCTTTCAGTAGAATTTTCAGTAACATACACATCAACAAAGACTCCATCTACCTCTCTACCTACTATCGTTGGGTCTTCTTTTTTATCTATTTGAGCACTCACTTCTTTATCTACTGGATTATCGGCAAGCTCTAACATTCCAAATGTAACTGCAACAGCAAGAACTCCCATAGCTGCTACTATTCCTAGCCAAGTTAATATTTTGTTTTTCATTTTCCTTCTCCCTCTGTATACCTATTTAATTACCTTAAAAAACTCACTTATATGTAATATTACTAAAAACAGGTTTTATTTTCCATAATATCAAACAACCCTTTTTATCTACCCAAATAATTTTGATAAAATCGATATCACTTCTCCCTCTTTTTCTCAACAAAATAAAAAGACCAACGAATTCTAAAATTCATTGGTCATTAAATAAAAGTTTATTGGTTTTAAAATTGATATCGAGTATAAATTTCAAGAATTATTAAGCTCTACTAAAACTTAAATCCCTTACTACTTTTCCTCTCAGCTAGCCTTATGTTCAAGTCTTAGCTTATCCGCAACCATTGCGATGAACTCAGAATTCGTAGGTTTTGCTTTTGACATGGATACAGTATAACCAAAAGCTTTAAACGTTGATATGTAGACGTTTCTAACATTTTCTTTTCGTCCAATAAATACGCTAAATTTCACGCCCTTTATTGGTTTAGTTTTTCCTAATTCATTGGTAACATTACGTTACTAATGTGTATAAGAATATGATACATAACCACAGGGGCAAACGTCAATAAAATTAAATGACATTCGTGTACTATTATTCATTTCATCAACTATCTGATACGACTTTATCTCAAAATATAAATCAATGTATAGATGATTGACGATTCTTAATCATTTCTAATGGAACTTGAACACTCCCATAAGATACGCCACAAGTGAAAATATGTCCTATCATACTCATTATAGCTTCATGTTTTTCTTTTTCAGTTTTGGACTTATTATTCAGTATCGTATCTATCATTTCTTCGCATTGTTTAGATTTCACCATTGCTTCAGCTTGAATCTGTTCAAAAATTTCTTTTTCATTTCCCTCATAATTGTTTAACATTCTTAGAATTTCTGAAACCTTTGCATCCATGTTACTAACTCCTGTCAGTTATTTTAGAATTTAACTAATCTCAGTTTATAACGCCATTCCAAACATCGACATCTTTATCATCTAAAATTGCCTTGATTTTATCTTTCTCAAAAACTACCAGATATTCATAAGGTAAGGCTAAAACTTGAATAATTGAAGGTCTAATTTTTAATAGCTGATATGCGTAAAATGCTTCTAATTCATCTTCTGTTTCTTCGACAGGACCGATATACCAACCAGAATCACCTTTTTCACAATCACTAGCCCTTTGTAAATAAACCTCATCTAGTTGCAACACGTTCTTTGCAGTCACTATTTTATCGCTAAACTTTATCATTTCACCCTCAATATTTAACTGACGTAAACAATGTACTTGTTCTAATTGCACCCATAAAGCAATTGTTAAATCTTCTGTAGTATCCTTAAAAGGATTTTTTGTATAATCTGGGACAATAATACGATACCCATCTTCACATTTGGATAGAATAAAAAGAGACCAGCCAACTTGTATAGAAAATCCATCAACTAATTTGTTATCTTCTACTTTAGTTAGCAAATATAATAATTTTTCTATTTGAGGGCTTAAATGTTCTTCTGCTGTAGCTATTATATTTTTACCACCTATATTTTTAACTATTGTTTTCAATTGACTGCAACCTCTTTTTTATTGATTTTCTCAAAGCTTTTCTAGCCGTTACTTCACGTTCTAACATTTCAAATATTTCTTTCTCGTTTCCCTCATAATTGTCTAACATTCTTAGAATTTCTGAAACCTTTGTGTCCATGTTACTAACTTCTATCAGTTATTTTAGAACTTTCTTTTACATATTTGCCTCTGAATCCCATACCTCTACAAATTCAAAACCTTCTAAATCACTCTCTAAAACTACATTTCTAAATTCGTCAGACACTAAAACAGTAGAGGAGTGTAATCTTTGATTTAAATAGGTTTTAAATATTATCTGCCCCTCAACTATATTAGGTAAAAATGCGTATTTTTCGAAACCTATTATTAATCCTGTACTTAGTTTTTCAAAAACTGCTTTATTGTAGTCAATTGCATCAATTGTATTTAAAACGTTTATTAGGTAATAAACTTCACCTGTAACATCATGGGTTAGCGGAAGGAACTCAACATTATTACAAATTAGAGGTTCTAATACCTCTTTTGCTTTTCTACTAACCATTGGCGTGCCAAGTTCCCCCCAGAACATAGGACAATCACTATGGTTATCTCCTTCTACACATTCAACAAGAATTTCTCCCCATGAATCAGATAGCTTTATTGCCAAATCAATTTTTTCATCAAAATATTTTTTACGGTCTTCTTTCAAATTTAATAGTTGAAAAGATTTATAGTTATCAAATAAACTTTTTAATTGCCAAATTTTCATACCTTTTACTCCTTTATAATTCAATTAGTAAAACAATTAAGATTATTTAGGTTGATTTAGTTTTAAACTACCGTCCAATTACTAGAAGTATAATTAAATTCATATAGATGTTCTAATTTTTCTTGCAGTTTTTTCCTCATGACAGTAAAAAGATTCGCCATAGCGTCCATACCTGGGATTGGCATAGCTTGACTGATGGCTTCCATACTTGCTTTCATTCGGTCAATTTCTCGAATTTGTTCTAATATTTCTTGTTCGATTACATCTGTGGAAGCGACTTGTGATTGAAATTGACTTGGAAAAGCATCATTCTGACGAATTAACTCTTCACACAGATAAATGATTCCTTGTGCTAAAGGACGAAAGGTTTGTACAAAAAATGATTTTGCACTGCTATACGTTTGCCCTTGTAACACAGTATCAATTGCAAAAGCGTCAATCGACTGAATGGCTTGTTCCATACCTTGAATAGTAGCAGTACATACAGCGTTCATGCTTTGAGTTTGGTTTTGTACTTCTCCCAAATACATATTTAAACTCATGCGTTATCCTCCCTTGCTAGTTGTTGCTATTGATAGGAAAAATCATTTTTCACTCGAACCATAATACCCCTTCTTTTCCTAGTATTTCATAAGGAAATTATACCATGCTTAATTATTGCACCGTTCTAAACACTTGGCTTTTTTTAATAAAAATTTAATATGCCTCCTTTCAAAATATACCCTTCCTTAACTTCTCCTTGGCAGACTCAAGGATTCGCCTCACTTTCTCAGGGTGATTTATACCGTATAAACATCCTAAATCTCTATATGATAAATGTGGGCTTTCGAAATACGTTGTTATTAAATTTGCTTCAGTATTATCACAATACTGTTCTATAATATTGCGAAGATAATTAGCAATCGTTGTTTCACTAATGGTCTTTCCATAATCAGTTCTACGTGTTGGATAATTAATTTGTTCACTAGCTGTATTAGATGCAAATGTGTATTTACCACGTTCCCTTAAATATTTAATATACGTCCGAATATGAAGAGGTTTTACCTTATCAACATCCGTAACTTTTAATTCTCTTTCTAAATATGAAGCAAAAAGTTTTCAACATTCATCTGAAAGTTATTCATACAACAAAAAAACCGCCTAGCTATTGGGATTAAAATTTCAATCCAATAAATAGAAGGTTTTTAAATTAACCGCCAATTACCTATGTACTTTATTGCCTACATACGTAATTCGTTGGTTATTAAATTTTGTTATGAAATACGCTTAACACCTTGATATTACAGCGTTTACGAAGCCTTATGTTCAAGTCTTAGCTTATCCGCAACCATTGCGATGAACTCAGAATTCGTAGGTTTTGCTTTTGACATGGATACAGTATAACCAAATAAGGACGAAATAGAATCAATATTCCCACGGCTCCAAGCTACTTCAATTGCGTGACGGATTGCGCGCTCGACACGGCTTGCTGTTGTATTATATTTCTTTGCAATATCTGGATATAATACTTTCGTAATAGATCCTAGTAATTCGATATCATTGTACACCATAGAGATTGCTTCTCGTAAGTACATGTACCCTTTAATATGAGCGGGTACACCAATTTCATGAATGATACTTGTAATACTCGCATCTAAGTTTTTCGGTTTTCCATCGATCGTTGTTGCTGATCGGAAAGATGGTAATGGACGTTTAATAGTAGCACTTTCCTTACCACTAACTTGACGAATATGACTTGTTAAATTCTCCATATCAAATGGTTTTAATATGAAATATGATGCCCCTAAATCAACCGCTTTTTTCGTCACATCTTCTTGTCCGAATGCTGTCAACATAATAACGCTAGGTTGTCTTAACCTTTCAATATGTCGCATTTTCTCTAGCACAGCTAGACCATCTAAATGTGGCATAATAATGTCTAAAACGAGTATATCAGGCTGCTTTTCTTTCAATAAGTTTAAACATTCTTGACCATTGTAAGCAATTCCGATAACTTCCATATCATCTTGGGCAGCAACATAACTCTCTAGCATCGATACCAATTCTTTATTATCATCCACAAGACATACTTTAATTTTCTCCACAGTTTTTCCTCCCTTACCGAATCGATTCTTCCGACATGTGTAAGCTTCTAGGCTACATGAATTGTTCGACAATTGTGTGAAAATTCCCTTTAAAGTTTCTTACTTTCCGATAAAATCACAAAAAAATATGTTTATCGTTCATTTTTTTACTTTCGCAACACATTCCATCATAGAATTACAGCGAAACGTTCAACCCTTTGCTTATATCTTACAACAAAAAACAGCTCTTGCGGAGCTTTTACAAAATTTCAACGAATTTTTCAAAAGAAAAGCGAGCTAATATGTATTAGCTCGCTTTTTTCTCTTGATCATAAATATTAATTCCAGCCTCATGTAACATCCATTCAATATGAACACCGTATCCTGACGTTGGATCATTTACAAATACATGTGTAACCGCACCAATTACTTTCCCATTTTGTACAATCGGACTTCCACTCATTCCTTGTACAATACCACCCGTTTTTGCTAGTAAACGTTTATCTGTCACTTTTATAACCATACCTTTTGTAGCCGGGAACTTTTGTGGTACCGTACTAACAACTTCAATATCAAACGCTTCCACCTTATCTTGATCAATAACTGTTAATATTTTCGCTGGCCCTTCTTTTACTTGATGGGATAATGCGATAGGCATTGCTTTATCCATTATGCCGTTTGTCATATCTGTGTTTAATTTCCCAAAAATACCATACGGGCTATTTATTGTAATATTACCAATCACTTCACGATCCGGTGAAAATCTTGCTAATTTTTCTCCCGGGTTCCCGTGACTTCCTCTTTCAATAGACGTTACTGTCGAACGCATAATTTGTCCATCTTCTACTTGAATTGGCTTTTTTGTATCATTATCGGAAATCACATGACCAAGCGCTCCATATTTCATGGAATCTGGATGTACAAATGTCATCGTTCCGATACCAGCTGCTGAATCACGAATATACAGTCCAATTCGGTAAGAGGATTCACCATTGTCTTTTTGTGGTGTTAGCTTAGCACGAATATATTTTCCATCTCTTAATAAAACAAGATTGAGCGGTTCACCTGTTTCTCCACTATTATGAATAAATGGTGCTACATCACTCATTCTTTCAATTGTTTTACCATTGATTTCAGTAATCATATCTCCAATCTGTACACCAGCTGTTTCACCAGGAGATACTTTACCCTTTTCAGTTTGAATTAAATGATGGCCTACAACAAGTACACCTTTTGTGTTCAATTTTACACCAATCGATTGTCCACCTGGAATAACTTTAAAATCTTTTAATACTTTCACATTTACTTTTTTCACTGGAAAACCAGCAAGTTGAAACACCATATCAGCTTCACCATTTTGGTGAGAATTTACCATAAGTTCTTGTTCATTTGAACTTACAGTAAATACATTACGATTTGTAGATGCAGCCTTAAAAACTGGTAATGATGCTATTTCTGATTGTTGTCCTTCAAAAACAACAAGTTGCTTCGGAGATGAAATAAACGTTCGAAGCGGTTTAAAACATCCAATAAAAACTAGAGAAACAAGGAGACAAAGACCTATTATTTTTCGAAATCTTTCTAATTTCAATTTGTTCACTCTCCTCGCTCCTACCCCACATTCAGCCTCTTGGCTTCACTTTTTAATCTCTCCTTGCAGCGCTTTATTTATAACCGGAAGAATTAAGAAATCGTCATTTGAGAAAAAAAAGCTATCCATTACTGGATAGCCTCTGCTGTCTGTTTGAAATGATGCGCTTGCGTAAGTAACTCTTTCGCATGCTCTGTCGTTAAATCTGTAATTTCAACACCAGAAATCATTCGAGCAATTTCTGTTACTTTTTCATCCGTACTTAACACAGTAACCGATGTAATCGTACGATCATTCGCCACTTGTTTTCTAATAAATAAATGAGAGTCCGCCATTGAAGCTACTTGAGGTAAGTGCGTAATACAAAGTACTTGCGAGTTTACTGATACACGATAAATTTTTTCCGCAATAGCCTGTGCAACCCGACCACTCACACCCGTATCCACTTCATCAAAAATAACAGATGCAACACCTTGATGCTTAGAAAAAATGCTTTTTAAAGCTAAAATAATACGAGATAACTCTCCGCCAGAAGCGACCTTTGAAAGTGGCTTTAACGGTTCACCCGGATTCGTTGAAATATAAAATTCCACATGATCGTAGCCATCCGCCGTAAGTTTTACCGGTGTTCCTTCCACGAGAGGTTCTTCTACATTTCCTACCCTCTTCATAATTCTCACTTCAAATTTCGTTTTTTCCATATATAGTTCTTTTAATTCTTGATGAATAGCGCTTGTAAGATGATCTGCAAGCTCATGACGCATAGTACTTAACAACGTTGCTTCTTTTACAATAACACCTTCTAATTTCGTTAACTGCTTTCTCGTCGTTTCAATATGTACGTCTTTATTTTCAATCGTAAAAATTTCTTGTTCAATTTTATCAGCATACGCTAAAATCTCTTCTACAGTATTTCCATACTTTCTCTTTAACATACGGATTTCATTCAAACGTGTTTCAATTTCATCTAGACGTTTCGGATCATATTCCATCATATCTAATTTTTCTCTAAGCTGGTATGCAACTTCTTCTAATAAGTAATAACTATTTGCAATAGAATCATGATTTTCTTGATACGCTTCATCTAAGTGCGTAATACTCTCCATTTGTCCCATTGCATTTCTTACGTGATCCAATCCCTGTCCGTCTCCACTTAACGAACGATACGCATCTCCTAATGCTTTATAAATCTTTTCAAAATTGGAGATTTTTAATCGTTCCTCAGTCAATTCATATTCTTCATCCATTTTTAAATCCGCCTTACGAATTTCTTCATGTTGGAATTGAATTAAATCTAGACGATGGGCCATTTGTTGTTCATTTTCACTTAAAGATTTCAGCTGTTTTTTTAACTTCTCATAGTCTGTATATACATTTTGATATATGCCCAATTGTTTAACAATGCGATTTCCATCAAAATGATCAAGCATAAACATATGACGCTCTTCATTCATTAAATCTTGTGTTTCATGCTGTCCATGAATATCAACTAGCGTTTTTCCAATCTCTTTTAATATGCTGAGTGTAACAAGTTTCCCATTTACACGACAGACACTTTTTCCGTTCGCAGCGATGTCACGCTTCAAAATAATCATGCCATCTTCTATTTCTATATCTAACTCTTCTGCCTTTGCGATACATGGATGTTTGTCATCTTCTACATAGAATAAGCCTTCTATCTCAGCCTTTTCTGTTCCATATCGAACAAATTCTGCTGAACCACGGCCACCAACAAGCAAACTAATTGCATCAATAATAATGGATTTTCCAGCTCCTGTTTCACCACTTAAAACGGTTAAACCTTTTTGAAAAGAAATATTTAATGCCTCAATAATAGCAAAGTTTCTGATCGATAATTCCGATAACAATGCCCCATTCACCTCGTTATAAACTAATCCCCTATTAAGGGCTTTTCTCAGTATTCTTCATTCAAATAGTTATACTATATGTTTGTATGTATAAATTACTCTTCTAACCCGCTCCATTGTACCAAACATTCGTTTTACGGGTCAATCCACCTATTTTCTAACTTCATTCAAAAAAAATAATGTATTGTATTTGAAAATCCGTATTTTTCGCCAATAAAAATATCTTGTTTACTTTCCACTTTACAGAGGAAAGTAAACAAGATTTTTCTGTTAAAGCATATTTAAGAAACGATCAGAGACAACACCTGTATCTTCAGGTGTACGGCAAATAATTAAGCAAGTATCATCACCACAAATGGTTCCGACAATCTCATCCCACTCTAAATGATCAATGAGTGCCCCAAGTGAATGAGCGTTACCAGGCAATGTTTTTAGCACAAGCATATGTCCTGCCGTGTCTAATTTTACAAATGAATCCACTAGATTTCGTTTTAATTTTTGCAACGGATTAAATCGTTGATCTGCTGGCAAGCTATATTTATAGCGGCCATCATGTAATGGCACCTTCACTAAGTGCAGTTCTTTAATATCGCGCGATACTGTTGCTTGCGTTACATTAAACCCCACATTACGTAAAATATCAACTAGTTCATCTTGTGTTTCAATTTCTTTGTTAGCAATAATTTCCCTGATTTTAATATGGCGCTGACCTTTATTCATACATTTGCACCTCACACTATCTCTTACCATAGTTTAAACATTGGTATACTTCATTTATTTATGTTACCGTATAATCCATTACTTGTACACAATTGTTTTTACAATCATTATACGATTACAACAAAAAGAGGAACAACATATGTTATTCCCCTTTCCCTTTTTGTTTTAGAACATCATGTGCTTCTGTAACAACTTGCTCAATAGAAACCGGAGAATGATTTTCGCCATTCTCACGCTCACCGTGCCACTTTAGATGAATTAAAAATTCAATATTTCCATCCCCGCCTGTAATTGGTGAGAATGTTAAACCTTCGATATTATAGCCTTCCTTAAGAGCAAAATCGACAATCATTTCCACGACAGCTTCATGTACTTTTCTATCACGAACAATGCCTTTTTTCCCGACTTGTTCTCGTCCAGCTTCAAACTGAGGTTTAATCAATGCAGCTACATCACCATTTGGCATAAGCATTGTTTTTAAAACCGGCAATATAAGCCTTAATGATATAAATGAAACATCAATACTTGCAAACTGCGGTAAACCACGCTCTAAATCTGCCGGTGTCACGTAACGGAAGTTCGTTCGTTCCATCACAACAACACGCTCATCTTGACGCAATTTCCACGCAAGTTGATTATATCCTACATCTAATGCGTAGGATAACTTCGCCCCATTTTGAAGCGCACAGTCTGTAAAACCACCAGTTGATGAACCAATATCTATCATAACCTTATCTTGTAAATCAAGTTGAAATGTTTCTAATGCCTTTTCAAGCTTATAACCACCACGGCTTACATACGGCATGACTTGCCCTTTCACCGTAATCTCCGTATCTTGTGAGATTTTCTCCCCTGGCTTATCGAGTCTCATTTCATTCGCATATACAAGACCTGCCATAACAGCACGTTTAGCCTTCTCACGCGTTTCTATAAGCCCTCGCTCTACTAATAGTACATCTACTCTTTCTTTTTTTACGCTCATTTGTTACGCCCTTTTTTGTTTTGATGGAATCATTGTATGAATACGGTCTACAACAGCATCTGTTGTTAAACCAATTTCTTCTAACAGTTTTGTTACACTACCATGCTCTATGAAGCGATCAGGAATACCCATTCGTTCAATTAAAGCACTATGGTATCCGTTCTCAGAAGCAAATTCAACTACTCCCGTTCCAAAGCCACCGATTAAACAAGCCTCTTCAATCGTTAAAATCGGTATATTTTTCCCTAAAAGCTCATGTAAATATGCTTCGTCCATCGGCTTAATAAAGCGAGCATTCACTACTTTCACTGATATTCCAGCTTGTTCAAGACGCTCAGCTGCTTCCATTGCCATCGGGATTGTCGTACCAAACGTTAAAATTGCTGCTTGTGTGCCTTCTTTTAACGTTTCCCATGTACCGATTGGAATCGCCTTTAATTCTTCATCCATTTGAACGCCAAGTCCATTTCCGCGTGCATAACGTAAAGCAATCGGCCCATCTTCGTATTGCATCGCTGTATATACTAAATGTTGACCTTCATTTTCATCTTTCGGCATCATAAGCACCATATTCGGCAAGTGACGTAAAAACGCGATGTCAAATACACCTTGATGCGTTTCACCGTCTGCTCCTACTAATCCAGAGCGATCTATTCCAATAAAAACGTTTAAATTCTGGCGACAAATATCATGAACAACTTGGTCATATGCTCTTTGTAAAAATGTTGAATAAATTGCTAAGAACGGCTTCATCCCTTGTGTTGCCATACCAGCTGCCATTGTTGTAGCATGCTGCTCTGCAATACCTACATCAATCATGCGATCCGGAAATTCTTTTTGGAATTTCTCAAGTTTCGATCCAACAGGCATTGCAGGCGTAATTGCAACGATACGTTCATCCGTTCTCGCTAGCTTAAGCACTGTTTCACTAACAACAGCACTCCATGCTGGTGCAACTTCTTTCGGTTTAACGAAGTCACCTGACTCAATTTTATACGATCCTGTTCCATGCCAAGTTCCAATAACGTCACTTTCAGCTGGTTTATAACCTTTTCCTTTTTTCGTAATAACATGAACAAGTACTGGGCCTTTTGTTTTCTTTGCATATTGCAACGTTTCGAATAACTTTTCATAATCATGCCCATCGACCGGACCTAAATATGTAAAGCCTAATTCTTCAAAAAAGACGCCTGATACTAGTAAATATTTTAGACTATCTTTTATTTTCTCTGCTGTCGCAGCAACTTTCCCGCCGACTGCTGGGATTTTCTTCAATATATACTCTAGTTCATCTTTTACCCAATGGTACTTCCCTGCGGTACGTAAACGACCAAGTACATTATGAAGTGCACCGACGTTTGGTGCAATTGACATTTCATTGTCATTCAAAATAACAATCATGTCCGTTTTTTCATGCCCAATGTGGTTCAATGCCTCTAAAGCCATTCCGCCTGTTAATGCACCATCGCCAATGATTGGTATAACGTATTCTTCCGTTTTCTTTAAATCACGTGCTAGAGCCATTCCCATTGCAGCAGATAACGACGTTGAACTATGACCAGTTTCCCAAACATCATGCTCACTCTCACAGCGTTTTGGAAAACCACATAGACCTTGGTATTGCCTTAATGTGCCGAATTCTTTCGCACGCCCTGTTAAAATTTTATGTACATAGGATTGATGTCCTACGTCCCATAAAAACTTATCTTTCGGACTATCAAATAATTTATGCAGAGCAATTGTGAGTTCTACTACACCTAAATTAGGTGCAATATGTCCACCTGTTTGAGAGAGCTCTTCAATTAAAAACTTACGAATATCCTCACTCAACCCCTCTAGTTCACTGATAGACATATCTTTCAAAAAACTAGGGTTTTGAATTTGCGTTAGATCCACATGGATCACTCACTTTCATTTCATAATCTGTCAACATGTCAAATATTATAAGAAACATTTACACAACACAAGAAATTATCTTTTCTATTCTTTTTATCTTGTCCTGCTTTCAGAAAACACTTCCATTTTTTCACTTATCATATTATACATCATATTTCTTTACGTGATGAAAAAAATAGCCGCTAACACGGAGTGATAACGGCAATGTAATCTACATATATTTTTGCCAATAACAAGAAAAGAAAAACCTTTTCCTACATTTATATCATAAAATGATGAATGACTCAACAAATGGAAACGCTGTTATATTAGTTATTACGTTTTGCGATTAAATCACAAATAGATAGTAAATATTCATCTTGTAATTGTAAGGAGCTAATAGAAGCTTTTGCTTTTGCAATTTTCTCCTCTAAAATAGATTTTGCTCTATCTACAGTAAATAACGTCGTATATGTGCTCTTCTCGTTGGAAGCATCACTACCAATCGGTTTTCCAATCTCTTCTTCTGTTCCTTCTACATCCAAAATATCATCTCTAATTTGGAAAGCTAGACCGATATATTTCGCAAATGCAAGTAACTTCTCTTCTTGCTCTTCTGTAGCATCAGAAAGTATCGCGCCTGCAAGTACAGCAAACTCAAGCAGTTTACCTGTCTTATGATTATGAATGTACTCTAATTCATTAATTGTAAGTCGTTTTCCTTCAGCTTCCATATCTGCCACTTGTCCAGCAACCATTCCTTCAGGTCCTGCTGCTTTCGCAAGCTCAAGTACAAGTCTTACTTTTTTTTCAGCAGAGATTTCTTTTTGCTCATATGCCATAATAACTTGAAAAGCATATGTCAACAAACCATCTCCCGCTAAAACTGCCATTGCTTCACCAAATACTTTATGATTTGTAGGCTTTCCTCGTCTTAGATCATCATCATCCATACAAGGTAAATCATCATGAATTAACGAATATGTATGAATCATTTCAAGGGCACAAGCTGCACCCACTCCAAGATTTCTTTCTTTCCCAAACGCTTGTAACGTTGCAAATAAAAGTAACGGGCGGAGACGTTTCCCACCCGCTTCCAAAGAATATGCCATCGCTTCACGAAGCACATTTGGACATTGTAATTCATTTGCATAGCTTACAAGCTTTTCTTCTACGAAAGTTTTACTCTCTTTCAAAAAAGCATCAAAAGCTATATGTGTCACTATGCTTCATCTCCTAAAGCAGTAAACGGTTTAAGCTCTCCATCTTCCCCAAGGATAACTGCCATTTGTTCTTGTACATCTTTCAATTTCTCATCACAAAGCTTAGATAATTCCATGCCTTCCTTAAAATAAGAAATTGCTTCCTCTAAAGGTACATCACCTTGTTCAAGCTTAGAAACGAGATGCTCAAGCTGCGAAATTGCTTCTTCAAAGCTTAACTTATTTTCCATTATTCAATTCACGCTCCTCTATGCTTGATACACTACAATCTAGTATTCCATCTTGTAATTGAACCGAAACAGCATCTCCAAGGCTAACATCTTTCACGCTTTTTAATACTTGTTTCTCTTCATCGTATACAAGCCCATACCCTCTCATCATTACTTTAAGCGGGCTTAATACCTCAAGCTTTTGAGCCGCTCTCACAAATACGAACTCCTTCGTTTGAAGTAATGTTTGCATTTCACGTTGCAACTGCTTTTGCAACGTTTCAATTGCCGTTTTCGTTTGTATAATTTTTTGAGATGGGTGGTGCTTTTCTAAATAAAATGAAAGTTGCTTTAATTGATTTACTTTTTTATCTATATAACGCTCTTTCGCTAAAACAAGTTGTTCAAGAGCCCTGTCTAACTGCTCTTCTTTTTGCTCGTACACTTGCCTTGGATAACGGAACGCATAAGATTTTTGTAACACTTGCAGTTTTTCTTCTTTTTTATGTACTCTCTCTCTCATTGCTCTTTGCAATCTCAGAGTTCTTTGTAATACCTTTTCTTGTAACTCTATAGTATTAGGTACCGCCAACTCAGCTGCTGCAGTCGGTGTTGGTGCACGTAAATCCGCGACAAAATCTGCGATTGTAAAATCTGTTTCATGGCCTACAGCCGAAATAATCGGAATCTCACTTGTGAAAATTTCTCTTGCAACTACTTCCTCATTAAAGGCCCATAATTCTTCAATAGAGCCTCCACCACGCCCAACAATTAAAACATCAATATCTCCCATTTCATTCGCTGTACGAATTGCTTGTACAATCGAGGGAGCTGCTGACTCCCCTTGTACAAGTACAGGAAACACAATAACATTTCCAATTGGATAACGACGTTTAATTGTTGTTATAATATCGCGAATTGCTGCTCCTGTTGGCGACGTGATTACACCTATTGTTTTAGCATACGGAGGAATTATTTTTTTATAAACTTGAGAAAACAAGCCCTCTTCCTCTAAACGAACTTTTAATTGCTCATAAGCTAAATGCAAGTTTCCAATTCCGTCAGGCTGCATGTCTTGAATATAAATTTGATAAGAACCACTCGCCTCATAAACAGAAATCTTTCCTTTTACAAGTACTTTCATTCCATTTTCCGGTCTGAATTTAATGTTACGATTATGACCCGCAAACATAACCGCTGCAATTCTTGCATTTTCATCTTTCAATGTAAAATACATATGACCACGACTATGATATTTAAAGTTGGAAATTTCTCCTTTTAACCAAACAGACTGTAAATGCGGATCATACTCTATTTTTGTTTTAATATAGCGTGTTAATGCTGTAACGGTTAAATATTGTTTCTCCATTTCTCTCTCCTCATAGCCGATTCAAATTATTGACAAACAACACCTGCACGCTTTGCAGACTCCACAGTGTTGTGAAGAAGCATTGTAATAGTCATTGGGCCGACTCCTTTTGGCACAGGCGTAATGTAACCTGCAACGTCTAATACATTGTCAAAATCAACATCACCACAAAGTTTGCCTGTTTCTAAACGGTTAACACCAACATCAATTACAACCGCACCCTCTTTAATATAGTCAGCTGTTACCATTTTCGGTCGTCCAACGGCTACGATTAAAATATCAGCTAACTTCGATAATTCTTTTATATTTTGCGTCTTAGAATGACAATATGTGACAGTTGCATTTTCATTTAAAAACAGTTGCCCCACTGGTTTACCAACAATATTACTTCTTCCAATTACAACAACATGCTTTCCAGAAATATCAAGATTCGTTTCTTTTACTAATTCTAAAATGCCATGCGGTGTACATGGAAGGAATGTGTCTTGTCCCGTCATCATACGTCCTACGCTGATTGGGTGAAATCCATCTACATCCTTTTCCGGTGAAATTCTTTCAATGATAGCTTTTTCTTCAATATGTTTTGGTAAAGGTAATTGTACCAATATGCCATTAATGCGGTCGTCTCCATTTAAGCGATCGATTTCAGCAAGCAAACGCTCCTCAGTAATCG